>NZ_BLJA01000001.1:156048-483935 GCF_019972295.1 Geobacter sp. AOG2 | reverse complement strand
CGTTTGCATGCAGCAAGGAGCGGAAATGATGAACCAGGAACTTGAAACGCTGATCATGAACGCCAGCGACCTGCCCACCATCCCGGTGGTCGCAACCAAGGTCATGCAACTCGTTGAAAGCGAAAGCACCACTTCGGAAGAACTGGCCAAGATCGTGGCGTCCGACCCGGCTGTTGCCGCCCGGGTCCTGAAGATCTCGAACTCATCGTTTTACGGCTGCCAGCGCCAGATCCAGACGCTGTCCCACGCCATCATGATCCTGGGCTTCAGCACCCTGAAAAGCCTTGTGGTGGCGGCCTCGGTCAAACAGGTCTACAAACCCTACGGCCTGACCGAGAAAATGCTCTGGGAGCACTCCTTCGGCGCCGGCCTGGCCGCCCGTATCATCGCCGGCATAACCCGGCTGGTGAATGAGGAGGAGGCCTTTCTGGGCGGCCTGTTCCACGATATCGGCAAGATCATCATGAACACCATGGACAGCCAGCAGTTCCAGAGCGTCATGCAGAAATGCTATAATGATCGGATTTCGTTCCTGGAAGCCGAACGGCAGGTGTATCCCTACAGTCATGCCGACGTGGGGGCGCTGGTCATCAAGAAATGGAACTTCCCCGAGATCCTCATGCATGCGGTCCTGAAGCACCACACCTACGACTTCGGCACCGACGAAGACCCCTACCAGGTGCGGCTGACCTGCGTTGTCGGACTGGCAAACCTCTTCTGCCACAGGGTGGGGGCGGGCATCCGCGAGCCGGAGGATTTTGCGCTCCACGAAACAGCTCCCGCGGTCATCCTGGATATCGATGAGGAAAAGATGAACTTTCTTCTGGAGACCTTTGTGGAAGCCTTCAGCCGGGACAAGGGCTTTTTCAGCTAGAAAAGGGCTACAACGTTTCGGGAAGAGCTTCCCCGGTCATCTTCCCGCGCCATTTCGCCGACCTCTCTTTAACTATCGATGCGGCCGCCTTGCCGCTCCTTCCGGTCGTTCCTCCCTTTTTCCTCCGGCCCTCTGCGGACTATTCCTGCCCGGCCCTTTACCCCGCCGATCCCTCCGACCGAGTCCGCCATATGCCCCGCACCAGCGTTCAAGATGATAAATTGATTTTTTTTATCCGAAATAGTATCCTAATAAACTAACGTAGAGTCTGACTCCCGATGGGAAAAAGCAAGGGAGCGAAGGGGCCGCCCTTCTTGAGCGGCTTATGACACGCTGGCCCCGCTCGCGGCGCATGATGGCGCCGGACGCACAGAATACATTCAAGGATGTTTATGATCCGCACAATCCTCACCTATCCCAACCCCGAACTCAAGAAAAAGTCGGCGCCGGTCACCGTTATCAATGAGTCCCTTCAGCAACTGGTCAAAGACATGGCGGAAACCATGTATGACGCACCCGGGGTCGGACTGGCCGCCCCGCAGGTCGGCGTACACCAGCGAGTTATCGTGATCGATGTTTCCGCCAAGGACGAACCGCCTGAACTGATTGTAGCAATCAACCCCGTCATCGTCCACGCCGAGGGGGAAGCCTACGAAGAAGAGGGCTGCCTTTCCGTTCCCGGATATGCGGCCAATGTCCGCCGCCATGCAAGCGTCGTGGTCAAGGGACTGGATCTGTCGGGGAACGAGAAAAGCTGGCGGGCGGAAGACCTGCTGGCCATTGCCTTCCAGCATGAGATCGACCACCTGGACGGTGTGCTCTTTGTCGATCACCTTTCGCCCCTCAAGCGCGACCTGTTCCAGCGCAAGTTCCGCAAGGCCGCAGAAGAGAAAAGGGGCGAAAAATGACCGGCTGGCGGGTGATTTTCATGGGGACCCCCGAATTCGCGTGCCCCACGCTACAGGTCCTTATCGACCGCGGAGAAGACCTGGTGGCGGTGGTTACCCAACCGGACCGGCCCAAAGGGCGCGGCCAGAAGTTGATGCCGCCCCCGGTCAAGGAGCTGGCCCTGCATCACGGCATCCCGGTGCGCCAACCCCTCAAGGTGCGCGAGCCCGCCTTCATCGAGAGCATCTTGCAGCTCAAACCGGACGTGATCGTGGTGGTGGCTTTCGGGCAGATCCTTCCCAAGGCGCTCCTGGAAATCCCGCCCCATGGCTGCATCAACGTCCATGCCTCACTCCTCCCCCGTTACCGGGGCGCTGCGCCGCTCAACTGGAGCATCGTCAACGGAGAACGGGAAACCGGCGTCACCACCATGCTGATGGACGTTGGCCTGGATACCGGCCCGATGCTGTTAAGCCGCTCCACCCCCATCGATGAGGACGAGAATATCACCTCACTTCACGATCGCATGTCCGTGATGGGCGCACAATTGCTGGCCGAAACCCTGGACGGCCTCCATACCGCCTCCATATCCCCGCGGGAGCAGGACAACGCCCTCTCCTGCTATGCCCCCATGTTGAAGAAGGAGGATGGCCTGATCGACTGGTGCCGCGACGCCCGCGCCATCCACAACCAGGTGCGCGGCCTGAGCGTCTGGCCCGTCGCCTATACTCTCATGGACGGCCAGGCACTCAAGATCTACCGCACGCGGGTTGGAACCGGCAACGGCCAACCGGGTACGGTGCTGCGTGCCGCCAAAGGGACGTTTGAGGTCGCCTGTCTGACGGGAAGCCTGATTATCGAAGAGTTGCAGACGGCAGGAAAAAAACGTTTGGATTCGGCCAGTTTCCTGGCCGGCTGCCCGGTGCTGGAAGGTTCCCGGCTTGGCGGTGAAACCGGCGGCGGAGACAGGCAATAATGACCGGCACAAAAGAGACCAATACCCCTCCCCGCAAACGCCTGTTCATCTCGCTGATGGGTTTTACCTGCCTGATCGTGGTGGGCCTGATCTTTCTCGCCTGGTGGGTTCCCAATCGCGGCCTCGCCAATATCCACCCCCGGCTGCCCCACATCGTCGGCATCGTTGTGGCGGTGCTCTCGGGCGTTGCCATCCTGGGAACCGGCCTGTTGGTGCTGACCACCGCCCTGGGGAAGGACATCTTCTTCACCCGCTTCATGCGCCTGGTGGTCATCAAATTCCTCCTGCCGATGATCGAGCTGGTAGGGCGCGGGCTGGGGCTCGACAAGGACAGTATCCGCCAATCCTTCATTGCCATGAACAACAGCCTGGTCGTCTCGCAGCGCCAGAAGGTCAAGCCCGATCGCATCCTGGTGCTGCTCCCCCACTGCATCCAGTTGTTCGACTGCGAGATCAAGGTCACGGGCGACATAAAGAAGTGCGTGCAATGCGGTCGGTGCGACATCAAGGGTTTGGTGGACATCGGACGAAAGTACCATGTGGACATATCGGTGGCCACCGGGGGCACCCTGGCACGCAAAGTGATCGTGGAGAAGCGCCCGAAACTGGTACTGGCAGTGGCGTGCGAACGCGACCTCACCTCCGGTATCAAGGATTGCTACCCCCTGCCGGTAATCGGCATCCTCAACGATCGCCCTTTCGGCCCCTGTTTCAATACCACCGTCGATACCGCCAAAATCGACGAGGCCCTGAGCCAGGTGATCCTCCCGGAAGAAGCCGCTCCCCCAACCGCCTGACACACAATAATGCGGGCGGAGATATTCCCCGCCCGCATCGTTTTCTACCACCCCTGAATCCGTGACGCCGGAATGCCGCAGTGGCCGGAAGGGCCTGCCCCCCCGGCGCACGTGCCGCAACACGTCACTCGCTCTGCCGTTCCTCCGGCGGGTTGCCGCCATCTTCGCAGGGGCAAAGACTGGGGCCTCCCGGACACACGGAGCCGTGGAGACGTCACGGATTCGGGTTTTCCTCTTCAATCTCCGCCAGCATATCCAGGGCAAAGTTCTTGGCCCTGCCGCCGGGGGCGATGGCGCCGTAGGCGATCGCTTCACGGAGTTCGGCGTCCGTGGCGCCGTAGGACTTCGCGGCCGCGAAGTGTTTCTTCAGTCAGGTGGGACACCCCACGGCGATGGCGCACCCCACGCGGATCAACTCGCGCGTGCGGCCGTCCAACACCTCTTCGTACTCATAATCGAGAAACTTCTTGCGGATGTTCACGGTTACCCCCTCTCAGAGCGCCGACTCCCCAAGAATCCTGGCATAGCAGTCCCGGATTTTGCCGGTTGTCTCTTCGTAATCGCTGATAAGCAAAGCGCCGGGATTTTTCAACGCAGGATCGTACCCCAACCGTCGGGCCAGCTTGTTCATGTAGCTTTTGGATCCGGCCAGATCGTTCACCGAGTAGTCGTGAATGATGCGCAGACGGTTTTCCAATCTGCGCAGGAACGTAAAACCGGAGAGTAACGCCTCCGCGTCGTCGTGCGGCAAAAGCCCCAGGGAGTTGATCTCCTTGAGGACCACGATGGTGCTGGTGGTGCGCAGCTCCGGATAGCCGCAGCCGTACTTGAGTTGCAGATACTGGGCAACGAATTCCACATCGACGATCCCGCCCCGGCCGGTCTTGATATTGTAGCTGCCGCTCTTCTCCCGCGCCAGTTCGTTCTCCATGCGCATCCGCAGCCGGTGGATCTCGCGGCGCCCCTCGTCATCGATGGACGCCCCGTAGACCGTATGGCGAATAACGTCCTGCAGCTGGCCGCCCAGCCCTTCATCCCCCAGTACCACGCGGGCCTTGGTAAGCGCCTGGCGTTCCCAGATCTGGGCCTCCTTGCGGTGATACTCGAGGAACGAATCGAGGGAGGTGACCAGCGGGCCGGCGTTGCCCGACGGCCGCAGGCGGGTGTCGATCTTGTAGACATACCCCTCGCGGGTCTGCATGCTCAGGATCGAGATGATCTTTTGGGCCAGTTTGGCAAAGTATTCATGGTTGGAAACCTGCTTCTCGCCGTTCGTTGCGCCCTGGTGGTCATAGACGAAGATGATGTCCAGGTCGGAATGATAGTTGAGATCGCCTCCACCCAGCTTGCCCATTGCGATCACCGCCAGCGATGCCTCCGCATTCCTGCCCTCGAAACGGTACATCGGGCGCCCGAAGCGCTTCAGGTCCAGAGCAGCCAGGCGATAAGCCGCCCCCAGGCAGGCCTCGCCCAGCACGGTCAACTGGGCGGTCGCCTCTCCCTGGGCCAGCTTGCCGTGGATGTCGTTCAGGCCGATGCGCAGAAACTCCTCGTTGCGGTAACGCCGCAGCAGATCCAATTGCTCCTCGAAGTAGTCGGTTCGCTCCAGCAGGCTGTCCAGTTCCATGGTCATCATATCCCGGGACTTGAGCGTGGAAGCGTAACTCCGGTCCACCATGCTGTCCAGCAACTCCGGATGGCCGATCAGGATCTTGGAAAGGAATTCGGACATACTGAACAGGGACACCAGCAGCTTGAGCGTCTCCCTGTTTTCGGCCAGGAGGGCGTAGTAGGAGGAACGGGTGCCGATGATGGCCAGAAAGCGCTCCAGATTGGCAAGGGCCATATCGGGATCGGGCGACAGGAAGGTCTCCTGTAAAAGCAGCGGGGCGATCTTTTCCAGGATGCGGCGGCCGCGCTCGGTAAGGTTGCCGCTTTCGGGGCCGCGGCGGAGCGATTGCAGGTTTGCGTAGGCGCGTTCCACGTCCTCGAATCGTCGTTCGGCCAGCATGTCCTTGACCAGGTCGGGATCTGCCTTGGTATCGAGAAAAAGGAGCACCCGGGGATCCACATCCTGTTTAAGCTTCTCGTCGCGGGAATGGAACAGATTCCCGTAGATGGCCGAGACATTGCCGCGATGCTCCTCCAGCGTTTCCAGGAACCGCGCCGTACCCGTGGGGCGCAGGAAGCCGCAACGCCGCGCCAGCGCCCCCAGTTCCTCCTCTTTGGCGGGCAGGTTGTGGGTTTGACGTTCCTGAACCACCTGGATGCGATGTTCGACCGTCCGCAGGAAGCGATAGGCCTCGGAGAGCTTGCGATGATCGTCGTCCGAGATCAGGCGTACCGCCAACAGGGCGTCCAGCGCCCGGAGCGAATTGCGTTCCCGCAGGTTGGGGTTCTTTCCGGCGTACACCAGTTGCAGGGCCTGGATGAAAAACTCGATCTCCCGAATCCCTCCCCGCCCCAGCTTGAGGTTTGCCTCCCCTTCCATGGAGCGGGCCAGGGAGGCGTCGATCTTCTGCTTCATATTCTTCATATCCTCGATCAGGTTGTAATCGAGGTATTTCCGGTAGACGAACGGCTGGAGCATCTTCAGCAACCGGTCGCCCAACTCCAGGGAACCGGCCACGGGCCTCGCCTTGAGCATGGCCGTCCGCTCCCACGACTGGCCCCACGATTCGTAGTAGATCTCCGCCGAGCGCACTGAAATCGCCATATCGCCGGATTTGCCCTCCGGCCGCAGTCCCATGTCCACACGGAAGACAAAACCATCCTCGGTAACCAGGGAAAGGGCTTTGCTGATCATCTCCCCCAGCTTGTTGAAAAAACCGTGCAGCGAGATAACGCCCGTCCGTCCTCCGGGATCGACTCCGATCCCGCTGGTCTCGCCCCGGTCCGATTCGTAGAAGTAGATAATGTCGATGTCCGAAGAGAAATTCAGTTCATTCCCCCCCAGTTTACCCATACCGATCACGACCATCTCTGCTTCGCGAAGTCCGTCCTCCCCCTCCGTCAGGGGCACGCCGTATTCCCGGATCAGACAACGGCGGCACACCTCATAGGCCACCTGCAGCGATGCGGACGCCAGGCTGGAAAGCTCGCCGGTCACCTCCTCCAGCGCAGCAAGACCGTTCAAATCGCGGGCGGCAATGCGCAGGATCTCGGCCCGCTTGAAGCAGCGCAACACCCGGAGCAGTTCCGCGAAGTCGGTCGTGTCATCCACCCGGGAACGCAGGGCATCCAACATCTCACCCTCTTTCCGGGCGAGGTCGATGGCATTCTCCAGAAACAGCCAGCGGAATATGGCGGGGGTTTTGAAGATAAGGTTAACCAGGAACGGCGAAGAACCGCACAACAGAATAAACTGCCCCAGACGTTTCCCGCGGTGCGCTATTTCGGCCAGATCTTCGGGGGGGATGGCGCCCGCCAGACGCTCAAAGGCGTTGAGCGCAATGTCGGGCAGGGGGGACAACAGTGAGCCGGCAACAATACGATGCAGCGAGTCAGTAGGGAAATGTGACGCGGTCAGGATAATATTTTCTGCCGAGCGCTCGCCGTGGAGAAAGCCCCGTGACTCCAGGAAAGCGGCCAGTTCCCGCGTACGACCGTCATGGTCGTCCAGTCCCATTATCCGGCTGAATTCCCGGAAGAATCGTTCCCCTGGCATGGGTCAGATACCTGCGGCCTTCCTGAGCCCGAAGAGGTAGTCGCCGCTGACAATCCCCTTTTCGGTGATGATGGCGGTAATATAACGGGCCGGCGTGACGTCGAAGGCCGGGTTGCGGACGCTGATCCCCGTGGGGGCGATGGCGATCCCTTTGATATGGGTCACTTCACCCGCGTGGCGCTCCTCGATGGGGATCTGGCTGCCGTCGCTCAGGGAGAGGTCCAGGGTCGAGACCGGCGCGGCCACATAGAAAGGGATATTGTTCTCCTTGGCCAGCACGGCCACCGAATAGGTGCCGATCTTGTTGGCCGTATCGCCGTTGGCGGCGATACGGTCCGCCCCAACCACGCAGCAGGTTATCTCGCCGCGGTTCATAAAAAAACCGGCCATATTGTCGGAGATCAGGGTGGCGGGGATTCCCTCCTTGACCAGTTCCCAGGCAGTCAGGCGAGCCCCTTGCAGCCAGGGGCGGGTTTCGTCGGCAAAGACCTTGATTCCCTTGCCCGCTTCGTGGGCTGCGCGGATCACCCCCAGGGCGGTGCCGTAGCCGGCGGTGGCCAGGCCACCGGCGTTGCAGTGGGTCAGGATCGTGGCCCCCTGAGGGATCAGGGTGGCCCCCCATTTGCCGATGTTGCGGCAGATAGTCAAATCCTCCTCTTCGATACGGATGGCCTCTTTTTTGAGTGCCTCCCGGATCTGATCGAGCGTCTTGCCGCGGTTGGCCTCCGCCACTCGCTTCATCCGATCAATGGCCCAGAACAGGTTGACCGCAGTGGGGCGGGTGCGGGCCATGACCTCGCAGACATTCTCCAACTGGCGGAAAAACGACTCCTGGGTATCGGCGATGATCTCCCGCGCCCCCAGAGCAACCCCCATGGCCGCCGCAACTCCGATGGCCGGCGCTCCCCGGACGATCATACCTTTGATGGCCTCGGCCACGGACTTAAAATCCTCGTAGGTATTGTAGACCTCTTCTCCCGGCAAACGGGTCTGGTCGATCATGATCACGGTGTTGTCGCGCCACTCGATGGTGCGGAAGGACATGCAAAGCTCCTTGTACGGGGTTATAAAGGCAGTTTACCATCAGACTGTTGAAAAACTCAGGTTGTTCAAAAATAGTCAGATCGTCGCATCCACAGTATAATCGCCTCCGGCGATTATCGGTGACGAAGCGCAGCGGAGTTCATCCCGCAGGGACAGAACCGGAAGGGTTCTGCTAAAGGCCCTGCGGAGGCGTAGCAGCGCTACGCCGCACAATTTCACTTGTGAAATTGGACCGCGAAGGCGCCCGAAGGGTGAGGCCAAAGGCCTCAGTCACAAAAGGGGCTTCGAGGACGAAGGCCTGATGACTGTTTTTCAACAACCTCGTTTACTATATGTATCACGGAGGCCGGACTCAGGCAATCATTTCAACCGGGGAGAGCCCCCTTTTTCCTTGCCGCCCACCGGCAGCGCTGCTAAACTTACAACAGTGATTGCCGACGGCACACTGTCCGCAGGAAAGAAGTTTATAGCCAAATGCACAAGTATTTCAGCGACGACGCATTGCTTCTGATGCGCCACGAGATTGAGGCAGCCGCCGGCAACGAGGTCTTTTTCATCGGCCGGGCCAATATTGACGGCATTGTTTTCGAGACAGAGGCCATTGCCCGCGGCAGCAAGCAGGCCGTGCCCGCCATCCTCACCCGCGCGGCCTGCGGCGACGTGGTCATCCACAACCACCCCTCCGGTGATCTGACCCCTTCCGGGGCGGACATGGACATCGCCTCGGTGGCCGGCAACCAGGGGATCGGCTTCGCGATCATCGATAACGGCTGTACCCGCTGTTACCAGGTGGTGTCCCCTTTTACCGAAAAAAAGGGGGAACTGCTCTCCCTGGACGAGATTGCCCGGGTCTTCGCGCCGGACGGGATGATGGCCCACCTCAAGGGGTACGAGCAGCGCGACGAGCAGGTGCGAATGGCCTTTGCCGTGGCAGAGGCATTCAACCACGACCGGGTAGCCCTGGTCGAGGCCGGCACCGGTACCGGCAAATCCCTGGCGTACCTGGTGCCGGCGATCCTCTGGGCGGTACGCAACAACCAACGGGTGGTGGTTTCCACCAATACCATCAACCTCCAGGAACAGTTGATCCGCAAGGACCTCCCTTTTCTGGCGCGCAACTCCTCGCTGGAATTCAAGGCCGTGCTGGTCAAGGGGCGCGGCAACTACGTCTGCCTGCGTAAACTGGAAAACGCCGAGGCCGAGCCATCCCTGTTCCCGGACGAGGCGGCGGCGGAGTTGACCGCCATCATCGAATGGAGCCGCGGCACCCAGGACGGCTGCCGTAGCGACCTGGCCCTAACCCCGCGGGAAGGCACCTGGGAGGAAGTCTGCTGCGAAGCGGACCAATGCAGCCGCTCCCGCTGCAAGCATTTCAACCGTTGTTTCTTCTACCGGGCCCGGCGCGAGGCCTCGGCCGCCAAGGTGCTGGTGGTCAACCACGCCCTGCTGCTTTCGGACATCGTGCTGCGCAAGGAGACCGGCTACGACGCCACCGCCATCCTGCCCCCCTTCACCCGCCTGATCTTCGACGAGGGGCACCACCTGGAGGATGTGGCCACCAGTCACCTCTCCCTGGTCATCTCCCGCGGCGGCATCCTGCGCCAGTTGCATCGGCTGGTCCCCCAGAAAGCCAGCCGCAGCGGTCTCCTGACGATCATCTCCGCCCGTCTGGCCCGGGATCTGCCGGACACCATGGAGGCGCTCTATACCGAGCTGTCGGCCCTGCTTGAAAGCCACCTGCTTCCCAAGGCCCACGATTTGGCCGGCCTGACCGAGCAGAGCATGGATTGGCTGGCCCTGACCGTTGAGCGGGAGACGGGGGGCGAGGCAGGGCGGGAGCGCAAACTGCGGATCACGCAGGCGGTGGAACAGGGCGCGTTCTGGCAGGAATGCCGCCAGCGGACCCATGCCCTGTCCGATGCGCTGAACGACTACACCTCGGCCCTGCGCAGTTTGCTGCGCCGGTGCGAGGATCTGCCGGACAAACTGCGGGAGAAGCTGGCCGACCAGTTGCTGGATGCCGGCGGTATCGAAGGGCGCCTCCAGGCAATGGCCGACGACCTCCTGTTCTTCATCTCCGATGCCGAAGGCTACTGCCGCTGGATCGAATCCCGCTCCGGCCACCGGGGCGTGCAGGCTAGGCTCTGTGCTGCGCCCCTGGACGTCTCGGGCCAGGTAAAGGAAACGATTCTGGACCGGATCAAGACCATCATCGTCACCTCGGCCACCCTGACCGTGGGGGGAGATTTCGGCTACCTGAAAAAACGCACCGGCTTCGGCCTTCTGAAGCCTGAACGCCTGAAGGAACTGCGCCTGGCCTCCCCCTTCGACTACGCCTCCCAGGTCTTCGCCGGCATCCCCGAGGACATGCCCGAACCGACCGCGCCCGGCTTTCGCCAGGCGCTGGAGGAACGCATCCTGCGGGCCGTGACCATCGCGAAAGGAGGTGCCTTCATCCTGTTCACCTCCTACGATCTGCTCAACCGCGTCCATGGCGCGCTGGCGCCGGAGTTGGCCAGGCAGGGGCTGGTGGCCCTCAGGCAGGGGGAAACCGGGCGCCATGCCCTGCTCTCCCGCTTTCGCAAGGAAAACAACGCCGTGTTGTTCGGCACCGATTCGTTTTGGGAAGGGGTGGACGTTAAGGGGGACGCGCTCAGATTGGTGATCATCGCCCGGCTCCCCTTCCAGGTACCGACCGAGCCGGTACAGCAGGCCCGCACCGAACAGATCCAGGCTGCCGGCGGCGATCCTTTCCGCGAGTTCTCCGTGCCCCAGGCGGTAATAAAATTCCGCCAGGGTTTTGGCCGCCTGATCCGCAGCAGGGATGACCACGGCGCGGTGTTGATCCTCGACCGCCGGGTAACCACCAAGAACTACGGCAGGATCTTTCTGCGCTCCCTGCCCGATACGGCGCTGGTGACGGGAAATTCGGAGGAAGTATTCGGGAGAATGGAAGCGTTCTTTGACGGGCTTCCTTCGTAAGGCCTTAGCAGGCTGTTGAAAAACCACGGTTGTTCAAAAATAATCAGATCGCCGTACAAGGGGGCTTTCGAGGATGGCGGCGTATAATTATGCGTGAGCATAATTATCGGTGACGGAGCGATAGCGTAGTCATCCCGTTCAGCGGGACGCCGATAGGCGCTAAGATGGCTGTTTTTCAACAGCCTCTTAGAGGCCTTGCTTCATCCGCTTCCTGACGCTGAAGTTGAAGCACTGGAAATAGGAGAGACAGGCAAAGAGGAACGAGAACAGGACACTGGAAAGCACCAATGGTGCTCCCTGGGCCTTTGCCTGGTCAGGCGCCAGGGCGACAAAGATGATAAAAAAAGCGACGGCGCAGAATTTCCACAGGTCGCCCAACAGGCGTTTTTTGCGCAAGGCGGCCAACTGGTCGATGGACAGTCCGGGGACACTCCCTTCGATCTCGAGCCCGGCGTCCCGCCAGGCGAGCCGATACACCGGATAGATGAGGATCACCTGGACCACGATGGCGGCAATGATGCCGGTTACGAATTGATCCGGCCGGCCACGCAGGGCGAACAACCTCTGAAAATTGAACGCCATATACGCCAGCAGGGCAATCAACAGGGCCTGGACGACGCGGTAAATCATCATGGTGCGGTTAATCCGTTTGGCATCAGGATTGGGCATGGATTTATTCTCCGCAATGCTATTAATGAATTGCGTTGGCGGCGCCCTGAGTTTATAACAGAATAACACGGTTATACGCAAGCCTTCATAAGGAGCTGTAGATGATGGCACCATTATTCAGAACGGTCATGATCGCGACCCTCTGGCTGACCGTCCTTCCCTTCGCCGCCTCGGCCGAGGAACCGATCAGAGCGGTCGGCACGGTATCGCCTTTGAGTGACATTGTCCGTAAGATCGGTGGGCGACATGTAGCGGTATCGACAGTCCTTGCTCCGGGGGCGTACCCCTCGGAATACGTTTTTCGCGAAAGCTATCTGGCCAAGATGAGGGGCACGGAGCTGGTTATCCGTATCGGAGAGGGTGGCGACCCCTGGAGTGACCGTCTCATTGCGGCGGCCGGTGCAAACGTATCGGTCATCAATGCCGCCCGCCAGGAGGATCTTGCCGTTGCGAACCGTTTTGCCGGTCCGCGCGAACCGGCCGGCTCATCCATCCCGCAACTCTATGTCTGGCTGGACCCCCGGATCGTACGCGACCGCATCGCACCCGCGGTATTGCAGGCGCTTTCCGAACTGCGCCCCATCCGGGCGGCGGATTTCAGGCGCAACTTCCGCCGCCTCTTTTTTGAACTCTCGAAGATGGATAACGAGACCGGCGCCCTGCTGGCGCAGATGCCTCCCAAGCCGTTCATGGCCCAAACAGGGGCCTGGAACTTCCTCTTCAACCGCTACGGCCTGGTGCCCGTAGAGGTGATCGTACCCGATGAAAAGACGGAGATCAGCGCCGAAAGGATGTCGAGGATGATCGCCAGGGGCAGGCTTGCCGGAGTCCACCTCATTTTCCGCAACCACCGCCCTCCCAGCCGGCCGCTCACGCAGATCGCCAAGAGGATCGACGCCACCATTGTGCCGCTGGGGGTGATGGGAAATGAGCACGCGGGCATAATGAACGGCAACTACCTTGAGATGATGCAGATAAATATAAGAAAACTGCTCATGGCGTTTCACTGACATGCGACTGCTCCGGCGTTTATTCAATCCGGTCATGGCCTTGATCGCCGTCCAGGTGGTCTGGATCACCCTGGTGGTCTGCTGGATCTACTGGTTCATCGGCAAACATCGCGAGTTCCGCAACCTGGCGGAGAAGTATCGGCCGGAGCTGCTGGGCCAGGGGTACAACTGGCCGGTCATGGTCGAAGGACTGGTCATGCTGGTGGCCATCCTGGTCGGCGTGTACGTCATCTTTCACTACTGGAACCGCCAGTCGAACCTGTACGCCCAACAACGCAACATCATCTCCCAGGTTACCCATGAACTGAAATCTCCCCTGGCATCCATCCAGCTCCACCTGGAAACCATCCGCCTGCGGCGGCCGCCGGAAGAGAGGCTGGACAACTTCGTGGGCACCATGCTGGCCGATACGGAGCGACTGCACTACCTGATCAATAACCTGCTCATGGCGGCGCGCCTGGATCAGCGCCGCAAACCGCCCGAGCGGCGTCTGACCGACGTTTCGGCGCTGCTGGAGGAGCAGGTGGAACGGGAACGGAGCAGGCTCCCCCAGGGTGGGAACATCTCCCTGGAGTCGGAAGCGGGGCTCAAGGCATCCATCGATCCGGAAGAGATGGGCATGGTGCTGCGCAACCTCTTTGAAAACGCCGAACTCTATTCGCCGGAAAGTCCCGATATCTCCGTGACCCTGGCCAGGTCGGGGACGCAGCTCGTCCTCTCGGTCAAGGACTGCGGGCGCGGCCTGGAAAAGAAGGAGTTGAAAAAGGTCTTCGAGATGTTCTACCGCGTCCGACAGGCAGGCGAACATGTTCGGGGGACCGGGCTGGGGCTGTATATCGTCCAGTCGGTCGTCAAGGGATACGGCGGAACGGTTGCGGTAACAAGCGCAGGACTTGGCAAAGGCAGCACCTTTACCATCAAAATCCCCGCTGCTTGAGGTTAATCGTATGATGACACACGACAAACCCCACATCATGCTTGTCGAGGACGAGATCCATCTGGCGCGTGGCATCTGTTTCAACCTTGAGGAGGAGGGCTGCCGCGTCAGCCATTTCGACTCGGGTGAAAAGGCGCTGGTCACCCTGGAGGTGGAACATTTCGACCTGATCATCCTGGACGTCATGCTACCCGGCATGGACGGTTTTCAGGTCTGCCGCGCCGTGCGCAAACTGGACCCGCGCGTGCCGATTCTCATGCTGACCGCTCGCTCCGAGGATAGCGACCGGGTGGAAGGCCTGGAGAACGGGGCCGACGACTACCTTACCAAACCGTTCAACCTGGTGGAATTTCTGTTGCGGGTCAAGGGGATGCTGCGTCGCTCCTCCTGGTACCGGCCCGAGCCGGTCGAGGAGGGATACCGTTTCGGCGACAACGAGGTATTTCTGCTCTCCTACCGCGCCCGCACCGCCCAGGGGGAGATCGACCTGACCGAGATGGAGGTGCGCGTCCTTGCGCTCTTTTTCCAGAAGGAAGGCGAGATCATCCCGCGGGGCGAGCTGCTCCAATCGGTATGGGGCTACACCAGCGACACCGAAACCAGAACCCTGGACAACTTCATCGTCCGCCTGCGCAGGTACTTCGAGCCCGATCCCGGCAAACCGGTCCATTTCCAGACCGTGCGCGGGGTGGGGTATCGCTTCAACCGGCAAGCATAGCACCCCTTTCCCCGTCCCCCCTTACGGGACTGAATCCTGGCAGACTGTTGGAAAACTCAGGTTGTTCAAAAATAGCCAGATCGCCGCACCCGCAGAATACCCTGCGGAGGCGTAGCAGCGCTACGCCGCACAAAAGAGGCTTCGAGGACGGCGACGAGATGGCTGTTTTTCAACAACCTCCTGAAGGAACATCCCATGAAACACCTCATCCTCGGCACCGCCGGACATATCGACCATGGCAAGACCTCGCTGGTCAAGGCCCTGACCGGCATCGACACCGACCGTCTCAAAGAGGAGAAGGCCCGCGGCATCACCATTGAGCTGGGGTTCGCCCATCTTGAGCTGCCGGGCGGCATCGTCTTCGGTATTGTGGACGTACCGGGCCACGAAAAATTCGTGCGCGCCATGGTGGCCGGCGTAGGAGGCATGGACCTGGTCATGCTGGTGATCGCCGCCGACGAGGGGATCATGCCTCAAACCCGGGAACATCTGGATATCCTGAGGCTTCTGGGGGTGAAGAGCGGCCTGGTCGCCCTGACCAAGCGGGACATGGTCGACCCGGACTGGCTGGCCCTGGTGACCGAGGAGGTGCGGGAATTCACGACCGGCAGTTTTCTGGAAAATGCGCCGATCATGCCGGTGTCCGCCCGTACCGGTGAGGGGTTGGATGCGCTGAGGGCCGAACTGGCCAGGCTGGCTGAGCAGAGTGCGGAGAAACGGCGGGAAGGATATTTCCGCCTGCCGGTGGACAGGGTTTTCACCATGGCCGGTTTCGGCACGGTGGTGACCGGCACCCTGCTCTCGGGCGAGATCAAGGTGGGCGACGAACTGGAACTGCTCCCCTCGGGCCGTGAAGGACGGGTGCGCGGCATCCAGGCCCACGGCAGCAAGGTGGAGACCGGAATGGCCGGGCAGCGCCTGGCGGTAAACGTGCAAGGCGTGGACCTGGACCAGGTGCACCGCGGCAACGTGCTCGTGCCGCGGGGGGTATTCCGGGCCACCCGGACCGTGGATGCGCGCCTGGACCACCTGGCCTCCGCGCCCCGCGAGTTGAAACATCGCGCCACCCTGCGGCTCCACTCCGCCACCTATGAGGTGCCGGCCCAGGTGATCCTGCTGGACCGGGATACGCTACAGCCGGGAGAGAGCGCATTCGTGCAGTTGCGCCTGAAGGAACCGGCCCTGCTCTTGCCGGGCGACAGTTACATCCTGCGGGTCGCCTCCCCCGCCACCACGATCGGCGGCGGCGTGGTGCTGGACCCCTTCCCCCCCCGCCGGCGCCGGCGCAGCGAAGATGCGCTCCAGTTATTGGAATTGATGGGCGGCGACGAGCACCAGCGCATCTGCGCCCTGCTCGTCGGCCAAGGCCTGCTCTCCGGGATTACCTTCGAGGAAACCCTGCTCCGTTCCGGCCTCCCGCGCAAAGCGGTCGAAACGGCCCTGGCCGGACTGCTCTCCGGCGGGGAGATCGTTCAAATGGTCCGGGAGCCGCGCATCTTCCTGTCGAGAGAGTCGTTTGCAACCTTGAAGACCGGCCTGCTGGGCGAGGTTACCGCTTTTCTGGCAGCCAATCCCCTCAAGGAGGGCATGGGCAAGGAAGAACTCAAAACGCGGCTGCCCAAGCGGAGCGACCAGCGCTTCTTCACCCCCTTGCTGTCGGCCATGGAGCGGGACGGTTCCCTGGTCGCCGAACGTGACATCGTCAAACCCGCCGGGCGGGTTGTGCAGAGTTCCGCCTCCGGCGACAGCCTGGCGGGCAAGATAGCCGCCTTCCTGGGGGAGAAGGGCAACGAGCCGCCGACGATCAAGGAGATCATGGAGCGCTTCCGCTGCGACGAAAAGGCCGTCCGCGACAATCTGGCGCTTTTGGTCAGGAAGGGGGAGGCGGTGCGCATCTCCAGCGATCTGTTCTACGCCGCCCCGGCCCTGGACGGCCTGCGGGAGAAACTGGTGGCCCTCATCCGGGCGAAAGGGGAGATCACCCCGCCCGAATATCGGGAACAGACCGGCCTGTCGCGCAAGTTCCTCATCCCGCTCCTGGAATACTTCGACAGCGAGAAACTCACCATCCGGGTGGGGGACAAACGGGTACTGCGGAAGAGGTAGGGTATCCCCTCAGCTTTCCCCTCACCCGGCCTTCGGCCACCCTCTCCCGGTGGGCGAGGGGAAAAATCTGCTCCCTTCTCCCTCAGGGAGAAGGTGCCCCGGAGGGGCGGATGAGGGGGCTTACGCCCTCCGCACCTCCACCGCCACGTCGTACAACGTGCTCCCTCTCCCGCCGTCGGTCAGGCGTTGAGACGTCAGGGCGTTTACGCCGCGCTCGCCGGGGCAAAACTCCCGCCACCAGACCCCTTCCGTGACCACCGTCCCCGCCGGGACCCGCTCCGTGACCTTCAGGGTAAAGGCCACCTCGCCAAGGCCGTTATGGGCCGTCACTGCCTGGCCATCAGCCAGAGACCGCCCGGCCGCATCCTGCGGGTGCATCATCAGCGTCATGCCCCCCTGTTTCTCCCGCAAATCTTCCTGCTCGTAAAAACTGGAATTGAGGGCAAATGGGGTGGTTGCCGACTGCAGGCGCAGGGGCAGGTGGTCACCGGCGGCATGGGTGGGAAGCAGGCGCGGCAACGGCTCCGGCTCCCGGGAGTTCAAGATCTCGATCCTGCCGGAGGGGGTCTTCCAGTCGCCCTTGGGGCTCGAGGGGGGCGTCAGCAGCACCGGTTCCCCCTCCCGCAGGCGTCGGGTCGTCTCCCTGTCCCGCCAGGGGGTGTCGAAATCCAACAACTGTTCCACCAAGTCGTCGGCCGACTGCCTGAAAAAGGGTTCGTCCCATCCCATACCGGCGGCCAGAAGCGAAAACACCTCCCAGTTGGATTTGGCCTCACCCACCGGCGGCAGGGCCGCCCTGCTGCGCTGGCTGTGGTAGCCGCCATAGCAGCGGAACAGGTCGGACTGCTCCAGGGACGAGGTGGCAGGCAGGACGATGTCGGCATAGCGGGCCGTATCGGTCAGGAAACGCTCGTGCACCACGGTGAACAGGTCGTTGCGCTCAAGCCCCCTGATGACGGCGTTCTGGTCCGGCGTCACGGCGGCCGGATTGGAGTGATAGACGTACAGGGACATGACGGGCGGGTCGTCCAGTTCGGTCAGCGCGGCCCCCAGTTGGTTCATGCTCACCAGGCGCGCCGGCCGCTCCAAAAAATCCTCCCGCGTGACCCGGTGCAGAGGGAAAGCGCCCCCGGTGGAGGTGCCGGGGAACACGCCGCCGCCGGGGCGCTGCCACGCCCCGCTGAGCGCGGGCAGGCAGGCGATGGTGCGGACGGTCATGGCACCGTTGCCGTAACGGGTCAGGCCGCTCCCCAGGCGGACGAAGGGGGCCTTTGCGGCCGCAAACTCCCGCGCCAGGCGTTCGATGACACAGGCCTGCAGGCCGCAGGCCTCCGACATGCGCTCCGGGGCGCAATCAGGCAGCACCTTTTCGGCAAACTCCTCGAAGCCTGTCACGTTGTCCCGGATAAAAGGCCGGTCCGTCAGGCCGTCGCGGACCATGACGTGCATCATCCCCAGGGCCAGGGCGCCGTCGCCGCCGGGGCGCACGATGAAGGCCTCGTCCGCCGCCTCGCAGGTCGGTGTGCGGTAGGTGTCGATGACCCACAGACGAGCGCCGCGCCGACGGGCGGCCTGGGCGTCCCGCATGGCGTGGATACTGGTGGCGGCGGCATTTATCCCCCACAGGATAACCAGGTCGCTCTGCTCCATCTCTCCGGGCTCCATGGCCGGGGTGTCCCCCATGACCGCCTTCCACCCCGCATCCTTGGCCGGAGAGCAGATGGTCCGTTCCAGGCGCGAGGCCCCCAGTTTATGGAAAAAAGGATGCCCGCTGTTCCTCTGCACCAGTCCCATGGTCCCGGCGTAGGAATAGGGGAGGACGCATTCTCCTCCGTAGCTGGCGATCAGCCCTTTCCAGCAGGAGCAGATGCGTTCGATCGCCTCGGCCCATGATACCGGTTCGAAACAGCCCTTCCCCTTGGGACCGGTACGCATCAACGGCGTCGTCAGACGGCGCGGCGAGTGGACGGTGCGCTCGTAGTGATTCATCTTGGGGCAGAGCACGCCACGGGTCATGGGGTGATCGGGATCGCCGCTAACGCGCACGGCGCGGCCCTCCTCCACCTCAACCAGCAAGCCGCAGGCGTCGGGGCAGTCGTAGGGACAGACGGAACGAACAATATTGGGGCTCATGGAGATTTTCCTTCCAGATGTGCGGGATAACATATTATACTCGGTTTCGATCCATTGTGTAGACCCTAAGAACTACTTTGACCAGGTATTGCGCCTGGATTTCGGGTAGATTTGGCGGGCCTGATTGAACAAAACCGCAGGCGTAGCAGCGCTACGTCGAGGATTTTGTGATTGAGGGGCCGCCAAAGATGCCCGGAAGGCAGGATGCAAGACCAAGGGGGTTATATGACGCCGCAGCCTGAAATACTGCACTACGCCGTATCCGTTGTCGGCAAAGACCGTACCGGCATCGTGTCCGGCATTGCCGAAGCGCTCTTCCGCCTGGGCTGCAATATCGCCGACTCCAGTTGCACCATGTTGGGCGGCGAGTTTGCCGTGATCCTGATCGTCTCCCATGGCAGGCCGTTCAGCAAAAGCCGCCTCCATGACGAGTTGAAACCGGTCTGCGACGGGCTCGGCATGTCCCTGGCCGTACGCACCCTGCAGGCCGACGAGATCGCCCGTCTGGAACCCCCGGGGGAGATTTGCCTTGTCTCCGTCTACGGAGCCGACCAGCCGGGCATTGTTTACCGCGTGACCCAGGAACTGGCGGAGCGGGGCGTTAATATCACCGATCTGAACACCAAACTGATCGGCACGGCCGAAGAGCCGGTCTACGTGATGATGCTGGAAGTGGCCCTGCCGGAAGGCCAGACCCCCGAAGAGCTTGAAGCGTTGCTGGGAAACCTGAAAAAGGAGTTGAACGTGGAAATCGGCGTGCGGGTGGTTACGCCGGTAGCCCTCTGACATATGGCGACTCAACCTATTCTGCGGTATCCGCACCCGGTGCTCAAGAAGCTCTGCCACCGGGTGGAAGCCATCGACAACCTGATACACACCCTGATCCAGGACCTGCTCGACACCATGCGCGACGGCCCCGGTTCCGTCGGGGTGGCAGCGCCGCAGATCGGCGTAACCCTACGGGTCTGCGTGGTGGACGTGTCGGCCAGCCGGCACGGCAAGGACAACAACCACGGCCAGCTCTGCATGATCAATCCCGAGATCACGGCCCGGAGCGGAACGGCCGTCATGCGCGAGGGGTGCATGAGCGTGCCGGACTATACCGGGGATGTGGAACGGGCCACGGAGATCACGGTCAGGTTCGACGAACCGGACGGGACCGCGCGGGTCATCACCGCAACCGGCTTCGAGGCGGTGGCCATACAGCACGAGATGGATCACCTGGACGGCATCCTGTTTCTGGATCGGATCGTCAGCCTGAAGACCGGGCTGTTCCGGCGGAAGAACTACAAGTAGTTTGCACCCCGGAAACGGGCGGTTTTCGGATGAAAACCTGGAGGAGACATGGCGGAACTCTTGACGAAAAAGGAACAGAAAGATCTGCTGAAGATCGCCCGCGATACCATCATCGCCTATGTCTCCGACGGACGGATCCCCCCGGTGGAAACCACCTCAAAGGGGCTTGTCCGTGAAAACGGCTGTTTTGTGACCATCAAGCAGCAAGAGCGCCTGCGGGGCTGCATCGGCAACTTCGTCTCGGATAAACCGCTCTACGAGCTGGTACAGGAGATGGCCGTGTCGGCCGCGACCCGCGACCCGCGTTTCTACCCCATGAAGCGCCAGGACCTGGAGGACTTCAACCTTGAAATATCGGTGTTGTCTCCGCTGGAAAAGATCGCATCGGTCGATCAGATCCAGGTGGGGAAGCACGGCATCTATATCATCAAGAACAGCTATCGCGGCGTACTGCTTCCCCAGGTGGCCACCGAATACGGCTGGGATCGGGAGACCTTCCTGAAGCACACCTGCATCAAGGCCGGTCTGCCCGAGAACGCCTGGCAAAAGGAGTGCGAGATCTACATCTTCAGCGCCCTGGTGTTCGGAGAACAGTAATCGCGAAGCGATTTACGGCTCTTAAACCGGGCGCGTCTTCATCCCCGCAGTAACCATTTAGCCAGCAGTTTCGCCACGACCTCGGAATGAATCGGTTTGGCGAGATAGTCGTCCATGCCCGCTGCCCGGCACCTCTCCTGCTCCTCCCGCAGCACATGGGCGGTTACGGCAATGATCGGAACCCCGTGGTTCAGGACCGCTGAATCGGGAGAGCGGATCATTGCCGTCGCCTCGTAACCATCCATTTCCGGCATCTGGCAATCCATCAGCACCAGGTCATAGGGGATCGTCTGTAACGCCCTGACCGCCTCGCGGCCGTCCGCCACCGCATCGGCACGATAGCCCAGCTTCTTCAGGATCGCTACGGCGACGGCCTGGTTGGTCGGGTTATCCTCGGCCACCAGGATGCGCGCCGGCCGGTTTACGCATTCCGCGCCCGTTTTGACCGGGGCCATGACCACAGGCGCCTGAGGTGCGTCAACCTCCTCTGTTTCCAGTATCGTGACGAGCCGTTCATACAGATGCGACTGGCGGACCGGTTTAAACAGGTATCCTGCAAAGCCGTCTTTCCGGTAATACGTCACATCGCTCAAACTGGTCAACGGCGTTATAATGATCAGGCTCGTGGCGCTGATCCGATGATCCTCCCTGATGTTCCGGGCCAGTTCCGGGCCATCCATATCCGGCATATACCTATCCAGCAATGCGATCCGAACCGGTTTCCCGCTTTGGGCCGCCGCGCGGAGCACCGACAAAGCGGTGTGCCCATCCGGCGCTTCGTGGCAGACGCACCCCCCTGATGTCAACAAACTGCATATCTGCCTGCGAGACGCCTGATTGTCGTCCACGACAAGGACCGGCACATCCCTGAACTCATCGCACGGCTCCACTACGGTGGTTTTACCCCCCTGCTGCAATTCCAGCCCGACGGTAAACCAGAACGTCGAACCCGCCCCCTCGTTGCTTTCGACGCCGATAGTGCCATCCATCAACCCGGCCAGTTGCTTGCTGATGGCAAGCCCCAACCCCGTACCGCCGTATCTGCGCGTAGCAGAGCCATCCACTTGGGTAAACTGGTCGAAGAGGCCCGCCAGTTGTCGCTTCGGGATGCCGATGCCGGTATCGGTGACCGAGACGCGTACCTGTACCCGCTCTCCGTCCGTGTGGTCGCACTGGGCGTGGATGACCACCTGACCGTGGGGAGTGAACTTGATGGCATTACCCACCAGATTGATGACAATCTGGCGTAACCGCCCCGGGTCGCCACGCAGGAATAAAGGCACCTGGGGCTCGATCAGGCAAACCAGTTCAAGGCCTTGCTCATAGGCCTGCATGGCGAACATCTCTGTTGTCTCCTCCAGCAGGTCCCGGAGGTTGAAATCCAAACTCTGCAACTGAAGCTTCCGGGCCTCTATCTTGGAAAAGTCGAGGATGTCATTGATGAGTTCCAGCAGGCTCATGCCGCTGCTGCGGACGATTTCGGCATAGGTGCGCTGCTCGTCATTAAGATCGCTCGTCAGCAAAAGATCGCTCATGCCGATGACGCCGTTCATGGGGGTGCGGATCTCATGGCTCATGTTGGCCAGGAATTCGCTCTTGGCCCTGTTGGCCGCTTCGGCCTGTTCCTTTGCCCGCAGCAGTTCATCCTGAAGCTGGATGCGAACCGCCATTTCCGATTCGAGGAGCCTGTTCCGTTCCGCCACCTCATGTTCCCTGATGCCCTGCTCAGCCAGCCGGGCCTGCAAGAGTTTGGCGCGGGTGGCGGCACGCAGGGAAAACGCCCCGCTGATCAGGATGAACGCCCCCAACGTACCGGAAACGAGGAGAAACATGCGGGGTGAATTGGCGCTGCCGTGGGAGGTATCGGGAAAAAAGAAGGCCAGGGAAAGCGGCGTATCAGGGACAGGGATACGCGAACCCATCATATGCAGGGATACTTTTTCAGGCGTCACGATATGGAAAGAATGTATCTCGCCTTGTTTTAACTTCCGGGGGTCGGGCAGAAGCCGGGAAGGCAAACCACCGCCAACCTTTTGCGTACTGAGGAGATAGATCCCGTCCATGATGAGCGCATCGGCTCGTCCCGCCTCCAGACTTTCCTCCTCGACAAAGCGGGTAAAGATTTGGCCGACATCAAGCCAGGCGATTACGAACCCCGCAGGGACATCCTTGAAGGTAACCGGGCATACGAGAATGAGAGCATGGTTGGCATCATGGCTGTCCAAAAACATCCGTCTTTCATCAGGATGAGTCAGTAATTGTGTGCGCCAGTCCGCTCCCCCGTCCGCAGGAAGGCTACCGGCCAGGACTTCCCCTTTCGGTCCCAGAATCAGAATACGGCTGAAAATCGGCTTGTCGGCGATGATTTTCTTGTTTTCGTAGGAAGCGGCAAATTCACGGAGCGCATCAAGACTGGCCCCTAACCCATACTCCATCGACATGCCGAGCGCCCTGTTCTCGAAATACAACGAAAGTTCCCGTGAGCGGGCGATGTTCTGGATATCGTTGAGGCGCTCCTGAAGAAAATAACTGACCGCAATGGCCCGTTTCTCGGCCCCCTGGACGATGCGAAGGGAGGTATAACGCTGGAGTTCCCGCTGCGCCTGATACTGGGCAATCACCAGATATACCAGATAGCCTACCAGGGCCACCCCCAGCAGGCCGAGCAAAAGACGACGCGGTATGGATGCCGACGGACGGGTCATCGTGCGCGGTAATCGGTGCCCTTGAAAAATTCCGGGAAATAGCGGACAGAGGAAGGATAATATTTTTTGACGATCTTCAGGTAACTGCCGTCCTTTCTCGATTTACTCAGGAATTCATTGAAGGCTTTGCACAGCTTTTGGGAATCCTTCGCAAAAGCGACGCCCATCATTTGTTTGTGCGAGACGGGTCCGATAACCTTGAACCTTCCGGGCCATTTTTCCAGTGCTATCAAGGCATCGGGGAAGTCGAGGATGGTCATCTCCGCCTCTCTCTTCAGCAACGCCGGCGCCAACTCGTTCAGTTTACCTCTGAAGCAGATTACCCTGGCGCCGGTCTCCGACAGCTTGTAGAGCGATGGGTCGAGGCAGGTCTTTTCCAAGGTCAGCACGCTCTTGCCCTTCATCAGCGCCTTTGTCCTCGAAATATCCCGATCCACGGAACCGGTCGGTTTTATCGGCCTCACCTTCGACTCTGCCAGGGCTACCAGCCAAATCTGGCTGGGAAAGACCGGCGTTGAAAACGTGAGTACCTTTTCCCGCCAGGGAAGAATGGTGAAGCCATTGGCGATCAAATCCCCCTTAACCGGCGTTTCCTCCAAAAATTCGACCTGGTCGCCGGTCACCTTGACCTTGTGGCCGGTAAGATCCCGGACGATGGTGTCCCAATTTTCGGGAACATATTCGTATCGCACTCCGATACTGGCAGCGAATCCCTTGATCAGTTCAACATCAAGACCGTCGCCGGAACCGCTGACGAAATTGGCGTAGGGAACCCCCAAATGGCGCAGTACCCCCCGTTGCTGCACCTCCGCCAGGTCCGCCGCGCGGGCGGGTGCCATACAGGCGGGCAGCATAACGGCCGCGATGACAATTGCAATAATGATTCTCATGGTACCTCCCGTCCTTCCCGGCGACCTGCCAGGCCGAATACTAAATTCCAGGGGCAGGATGCCGCTGATACCACCCGCGCCCCGCCAGCACCCCCTTCAGGCGTTCGAACTCGTCCTCCAACTCCTGCACCAGAATACCGGCGCGCTCAAGCTCCCTGTTTTTGCCCATTTTTTCCAGTTCCGCGGCAAGACGATACATTGTTGGCGCGCTGATGGTGGCCGATGCCCCCTTCAACGAGTGGGCCAGATACAGCACCCGCCCGTCGTCACCGGCCGCGAGGGTATCCTGAAGCGATGCCAGGCTGTCGGCGGCGCTCACGACATACAGTGCAACCACATCGCGGCCGAGTTTTTTATCATGCATGTTGCGCTTCATAAAGTCAAATTCATCAAATATGGCGGCGTGTTCAGACGTGCCGTCCTCTTGCGCATTTTCGACCGCAGGAGAATCCCCGCCGGAACCGGACGATAACCATTTTTTAACCATTGCCGCCACAAGCTCCGGCTGAATCGGCTTGGCGAGATAGTCGTCCATACCCGCTGCCCGGCACCTCTCCTGCTCCTCCCGCAGCACATGGGCGGTTACGGCAATGATCGGAACCCCGTGGTTCAGGACTGCCGAATCGGGAGAGCGGATCATTGCCGTCGCCTCGTAACCGTCCATTTCCGGCATCTGGCAGTCCATCAGCACCAGGTCATAGGGGGTCGTCTGTAACGCCCTGACCGCCTCGCGGCCGTCCGCCACCGCATCGGCACGATAGCCCAGCTTCTTCAGGATCGCAACGGCGACGGCCTGGTTGGTCGGGTTATCCTCGGCCACCAGGATGCATCCACGTTGCACCGTGGAAACAGGGACGGGACTGGCCGGTGTTGCGGGCGCGTTTCCGCCATCGACTGGCTGCGTCGCGGCAAGCGTGGGCTGCAAGGCCAGTCGGACCGTAAACCAGAAGGTAGAACCCTCGCCCTCTTCGCTCTCAACACCGATGGCGCCCCCCATCAACTCAGCCAATTGCCGGGATATGGAGAGGCCCAGGCCGGTGCCGCCGTATTTACGGGTCGTCGAGCCATCCACCTGAACGAACGAAGAGAAGATGCCGTCCAGGCGGTCCCCGGGGATGCCGATGCCCGTATCCCTGACCTGGAAACGGAGGGTTGCGTGATGCGCCTCCCCGGCAGCCAGGCCGACAGCGATGTCCACGCTTCCCCGAAGGGTAAATTTCAAGGCATTCCCGGTCAGATTGATGATGATCTGGCGCAGTCTGCCCGGGTCTCCCCGCAGTTGCCGCGGCACCTCCGGCGCAATGGCGCAACTCATGGCGAGCCCCTTGTCGTTCGCCAACGGCATCAGCATCTCCAGCGTATCGTCCAATACGCACTGCAGGTCGAAGTCGACCAATTCCAGCTCCAGCTTGCGGGCCTCGATCTTCGACAGATCCAGGATATCGTTGATGATGGCGAGCAGGCTTTTGCCGCATGAACTGACAACCTCGGCATAGCTGCGCTGTTCCTCGGTCAATTCCGAATCAAGCAGCAGGTCGCTCATGCCGATGATGCCGTTCATGGGGGTACGGATCTCATGGCTCATGTTGGCCAGGAACTCGCTCTTGGCAGCGCTGGCCTCGTCGGCAGCGGCCTTGGCCTGTTGCAGCGCCTCTTCCACCAGTTTGCGCTCGGTTATGTCCTGTATTGTGCCGAACATGGTAACCGGCACCCCGTTTTCATCCATCTGCAGCGCCCCAAGCCCATGCACCCAGCGTTCGCACCCGTCCGCCTGACGTATAATACGATACTGACGATCAAAGGGCTTCTTTTCGCCCAGAACCTCCGACAGAAAATACTCCTGCATGACCGCGCGGTCGTCGGGCGAGACGAGATCCAACCATCCGTTCACATCCCGTGGGTATTCGTCTATGCCGAATATTTCATCCATAACCGCCGAACTGGACCATACGCCGGAGTTGATATCCAGTACATAAAAGCCGAGCCGGGCCACCCTCTGGGCGTCCAGCAGTTGGTGCTCGCTCTCCCGGAGCGCCTTGGTACGCTCTTCGACCCGCTCCTCCAGGGTCGAGTTCAGCCGCTTGATCTTTATGAAGTTGTCACTCAAGGCGCCGATCATCTCCCGAAAGTTGTCGATCAGGTGGCTGGTTTCCATAATGCCGCTTTCAGGCCAGACGATCTCTTCACCCGATAACAGTTTGAGTGGTATATTCGACGAAATCCCCCGCAGTTTGTCGGCCCAAATAATGATCCTTCGACTGAACACCTCGGCTAACGCCAATATCGCAAAGAGTATGCCGGACATGGCGACCATCATGGTGGCGCGGTGTTCGTAAAAGGGGGTCAGGACCGGCGCCAGCGGTTGTTCCAGAATCAGTTCCCAAGCCCCCGCCGTGCCGACCCGTGTCGAAGTGATGTAGCTCGTTTTCCTCCAGCGCTCCATGGCCGGAGTATTTACGGCCAGCAGAGGATGCCAGGCCAGAATATCCTTGTCGAGGCGATGGTATTCCCCCTGCTGGCGGGCATAGTGTTCCATCGCCCTCAGGTCCCCCCTGTTAGTCACGATGACCCTGCCGTGACTGTCCAGAAGGGTGAAGCAGACCTTGTCGGCGGTGGAGCCTCCCTCCAGGAGCCCGCGGATCTTCCCAAGGTCGAGAACACCCGCAATATTGCCGCTATATCCGCCGTTTGAGATTACCGGCGCCGCAACCACAATCGCCGGTTCCGGTCTGCCGATCCCGGGGATAAGAACATCGGAGAAGCAGGGTTGAAGCGTCTTTTTCAGCACGGCGACGCAGGAAGCGTCGGGGAAAGGAACACCGGGGCGGCCCGTTGTGCCGCCGACAGGCGCCACGTCGGTGAGCGTCCACCCCTTGCTTATGAGCCCCAGCGCGCTGAAGTTCCGGTCCAGGGCACGGATTTGCTCAATGCTGGCGTGCATCATGGCAGGTGAATGGGAGGCGGCCATCCCGGCCAGATGGGTCAGCATGGTCAATCGGTCTCTCTGCCACATCGCGAGGTTGGTTGCGGCAAGGCGGCTCTTCTCGTACAACTTCCGACGGATGCCGAGTTCTGCCTTTGCAAATTCGTACCTGCTCTCGATGGCAAGGGTGATCAACGTCGGCAGCAGTATGAAAAGGGCCAGCAGATTGAATATCACCTCCCGGAGCGGAAAGAGCGTTTTCCGGAAGCGGGGCGCGATAGCCATGAATAACAGCCGGGCCAGCAGGGTATTGGCAATGCCGTTCAGGGGCATCTTGATCATGATCAGGAAGGTATTGTTGAACGGCACGCCCATGATGCCGTAAAAAGCCAGACAGATCAGCGGGATGCCTACAAACAACCAATACGCGACGTTCGCCGGGACCAGCGCCAGCCGCTTCCGTCGGTTGAGCCAGCCGGTCACGGCGACCTCAAGGGTCATGATGATGATTGCGTAGGGATGATTCCAGGTCAACCAGGTAATGCTGCTGATGAGGAGCCCTGCCAGCACGCCCCGGCCAAGGCCGAAGAACTGGAGCGCCAGCATGGCGAAGATACTGCCGAAGACATAGTCGACATCAAAAAATAACTGCAATTTGAAATAATTACCGGCTACGCCGGCGGCGGTGAGCAACAGAAAGAGGGATATCGCGTTCTCGGGAGGGTCGGCATCGTCGCCGGTTTGCAGTATATTCATAACGTCTCCAAACAACATAATGAAGAACGCTTTTTTCTGGCAAAGAATATACTCGTAAATTTCATATTTTTAAACTTATATTTACAACAGCGTTGGTAAAGAAACGCAAAGACCCCACGGCAGGAGCATCCCGTGGGGTCTTCGCATTCAGGCCGCATTGCGGAGAGAGCGAATCAGGAGGACAAAGCGGCGTGGGCCGCCGCAAGCCGGGCAATGGGCACCCGGAAGGGCGAACAGGAGACGTAATCCAATCCGACCTTGTGGCAGAAGATGACCGAGGACGGGTCGCCGCCATGTTCGCCGCAAATGCCAAGTTTTATGCCCGGACGTGTGGCGCGGCCCTTTTCCGCCGCCATCTTCACCAATTGGCCAACGCCGTTCTGGTCCAGCGATACAAAGGGGTCTTCCGGCAGGATACCATGATCCACATAGAACGGCAGGAATTTACCGGCATCGTCGCGTGAAAGTCCGAAGGTGGTCTGGGTCAGGTCGTTGGTGCCGAAGGAGAAGAATTCAGCATCGACGGCGATCTCGTCGGCGGTAAGCGCCGCACGGGGCAGCTCGATCATGGTGCCGATCAGGTATTCCAACCTCACGCCGTACCGGGCGATAACCTCATCGCAGATAGCCACGGTGTTCTCTTTGAGCACCTGAAGTTCCTTGGCGGTGGCGATCAGGGGGATCATGATCTCCGGGACGATGGCGAAACCCTCGTTTTTGACCAGTTCACAGGCCGCCTCCATGATGGCCCGCACCTGCATGTCGTAGATTTCAGGAAAGGTGATGCCCAGACGACAACCGCGATGGCCGAGCATCGGATTGAATTCGTGCAGGAACTCCACCTTGTGTCTGAGGGCGCCGACCGGCACCTTCATGGTCTTGGAAAGTTCCTCCAGATCCTTTTCCTCCTGGGGGAGGAACTCGTGCAGCGGCGGGTCCAGCAGGCGGATGGTTACCGGCAGTCCCTTCATTTCGCGGAAGAGACCGATGAAATCCCCTTTCTGCATGGGCAGGATCTTGGCCAGGGCCTTTTCGCGTCCTTCCACATCCTCGGAGAGGATCATCTCACGGACGGCTGCAATGCGCTCGGCGTCGAAAAACATATGCTCGGTACGGCACAGGCCGATCCCCTCGGCGCCGAACTGGCGGGCGACCTTGGCATCATGGGGGGTGTCGGCATTGGCACGGACCTTGAGTTTACGGTAGGTATCGACCCAGGTCATCAATTGGGCGAAATCGCCGGTCAGGGCCGGGGCTACTGTCGGCACGGCGCCCAGCATCACCTCGCCGCAGGAGCCGTCCAGGGTGATCGTATCGCCTTTTTTCACCACCACCCCGCCCCTTGCGGCAAAGGTTTCTCCGGCATAATCCACCTTGATATCGCCACAGCCGGCCACGCAGCATTTTCCCATGCCGCGGGCCACGACCGCCGCGTGGGAGGTCATACCGCCGCGGGCGGTGAGGATCCCCTGGGCGGCGTGCATGCCGTGGATATCCTCGGGACTGGTCTCGATACGCACCAGGATGACCTTCTTGCCCAGCTTGGCTTCGGCCTCCGCCTCATCGGCGCTGAAAACCACCATGCCGGAAGCGGCGCCCGGTGAGGCCGGCAGCCCCTTGGCAATGATCTGCTTATGGGCGGCGGGGTCGAGGGAGGGATGCAGGAGTTGGTCGAGTTGGGAGGGTTGGACCCGCATGACCGCCTCCTTCTCATCGATCAGCCCTTCCTTCACCATGTCTACGGCGATCTTGATGGCAGCCGGCGCGGTGCGTTTGCCGTTACGGGTCTGCAGCATGAAGAGCTTGCCCTTCTCGATGGTGAATTCGATGTCCTGCATGTCCTTGTAATGCTTTTCCAGGATGCCGCGGATATCGGCCAGTTGCCGGTAGCATTCGGGCAGGACCTCTTCCATGGAGGGGAGTTTGCCGTCCTTGTCCTTGACGCGGTTGATCGGCTGGGGCGTACGGATACCCGCCACCACGTCCTCGCCCTGAGCGTTGACCAGGAACTCGCCGAAGAAATAGTCTTCACCGGTGGAGGGGTCGCGGGTAAACGCCACGCCGGTTGCGCAATCGTCGCCCATGTTGCCGAACACCATGGACTGGACGTTGACCGCGGTGCCCCAGTCGGCGGGAATGTTGTTGAGCTTACGATAGGTTATGGCGCGCTGGTTCATCCACGAGCCGAAAACGGCCCCGATGGCGCCCCACAACTGCTCATGGGGGTCTTCCGGAAATTCTTTCCCCAACTCCTCTTTGATCTTGTGCTTGAACGCGCCGACCAGTTCCTTCCAGTCGCCGGCCGTCAAATCCGTGTCCAGCTGGACGCCCCGCTGTTCTTTCTTCTGTTCCAGAAGGTGTTCGAGGATATCCTTCTCCATGCCCATGACCACGTCGGAATACATCTGCACGAAGCGGCGGTAGGCGTCATAGGCGAAACGTTCATCACCGCTCTGGGCGATGATTCCCTGGACCGTGGTATCGTTCAGGCCAAGATTGAGGATGGTATCCATCATGCCGGGCATGGAGGCGCGGGCACCGGAGCGGACGGAGACAAGAAGGGGATTCTGGGGGTCCCCGAACTTCCTGTCCATCAGCGCCTCGACCTTTTTGAGGTTTTCGGCCACGGTAGCGGCCAGGGATTCGGGATATGCCTGGTTGTTCTTATAGAATTCGGTGCAGACCTCGGTGGTGATGGTAAAGCCGGGGGGGACCGGAAGGCCGATGCTGGTCATTTCGGCCAGATTGGCCCCCTTGCCACCCAGCAGGTTTTTCATCTCTGCCCGGCCCTCGGCCTGGCCGTTGCCAAAGAAATAAACATACTTCTGCGTCATAGTGCTGCCTCCTCAGGAATATTAGGGAATCGTGCTTTAGACCGGCTAAAAACTTTTATTCATAATTAAAATAATAGGTTAGGCGGTCCACTATAACTCAGAAAAACAAAATTTCAACTGTTAAATAAGAAAAAGGGGCTTATTTCAAATCCCAACTGTCGATATCGGCGTTCTTCCCTTCGCCCCCCTTGGCACCGTCGGCACCGTAGGAGTAGAGATCATAATCGCCGTGCTCACCCGGCGAAACATACAGGAAGTCGTTACTCCAGCCATCCTTGGGCACATTCTTGCTCTCCAGGTAGCCGCCCTCCTTATAGTTTTTGGGGATGACGCCCACGGTCGGCTTTGTCACCAGTGAATTCAATCCCTGTTCCGTTGAAGGGTAGACGCCGTTATCGAGTTTATACAGTTTAAGAGCCGATTCCAGGCTTCTGATCTGGGTCTTGGTGGTCTCAATCTTGGCGTCATCGGTACGGCCCATGATCTTGGGTCCGACCAGCGCGGCCAGGAGTGCCAGAATGACGATCACCACCATGATCTCGATAAGGGTGAAGCCGTGTCTGTTGTTGAATTGTTTCATCATGTCCTCCATCAGTGATATTCCGTACCTTGGGGATTTTACATGAACACGAACGCATGGCAAGGCTTTTTCAGGTGAAAGGTGGAGCTTGACGCAAAAGAACAAACTTCTGCCCCAATTGAGGTAACAAACCGGCAGACAATAACGGAGCAGCACGGTCAACATGAGTAATTTAAATATATTACAAGCGCGTCAGCATCTTGGCACAGGTCATGCTGAAAGAATGCGAGAGCGAATATGAAGGATGCAAGGTAACGGATTGACGACTGGCGCCGACGATGTGACGACGGAGAACACGGGAAGCCGGGAAAAAAAATGGGCAGGGGCGGTAAAGACGCCGACAAAAAAATTGTTGACTGACCGTGACCTTACAATGCATTATCGCGTATACGAATTTTAGCAGCACAACACGATCAAGGAGAGAAAATCATGAAAAAGACCGTAATCGCCATCCTCGCCATCGCAGCTTTTGCCGGGACCGCTTTTGCCGCCGACGTGATCACCCTGAAAAGGGGCGTCACGTTCAATCACAAAGCCCATCAGGAAATGCTGAAGGACTGTACGAAATGCCATGCCTCCGCAACCGGCGGCAAGATCGAAGGCTTCGGCAAGGACTGGGCTCACAAGAACTGCAAAGGTTGCCACAGCACCATGGGCAAAGGCCCGACCTCCTGCAAAGACTGCCACAAGTAACCGTTTGAACGGTTGACAGGTTTCACGGGAGGGCGGCACCGGTGCCGCCCTCTTCTTGTTTCGGCAGATTGTTCAAAAATAGCCAGATCGTCGCACCCGCAGAAGGCACTGAGGAGGCAGCCCTCTCTCTATCTCTCCCCCGGAGGGGGAGAGCATGCCGTGCCCTCTCCCTCCGGGAGAGGGATTGGGTGAGGGACCGCAGCGCTACGCCGCACGAAAGGGCTTTCGAGGATGGCGGCGAGATGACCGTTTTTCAACAACCTGTTATCCCTTGATCCCCATCCCTTTCCCCTGTTTGTAGAGAAACCCCTCGCGCTCCATGGCCTCCAGGTTGCGCTTCACCGCCTCCGGCTCGGCCCCGAGCAGTTCGGCCAATTTTCCCGCCGTTATCCCCGGCTGCTCCATGACCTCCCGCAGCATGCGGCTACGCAACTGGCGATTCGACCCCTCGAATTTCGACTGCCGGGTGTGGTGGGCGCTGCGGCGGCCCGGGTTGGGGTGGTTCTGCTTGAGCAGCACGCCGTAATCCATCAGCCCGTAGTACCACGTGCGGGGGTCGGCTCTGTCTAACGTAGCGGCGACCAGGGGCATGATCTCCCGGTCTCCCACCTGGTCCCTGTTGTGGAAAAAGAAATGGATGAAGACCGTGCGGATATTGGTCTCGATGAAGGGCTCCGCGGCCCCGAAGGCAAAGGTCGCCACGGCCCGGGCCGTGTACGGGCCGATGCCGGGCAGGGCTTCCAACTCCTCTATGGCCGTGGGAAACCGTCCGGCGAAGTGGTCCACGATCTCTTCGGCACACCGTTTGAGGGCCAGGGCGCGACGGTTGTAGCCCAGCCCCTGCCACACCTGCAACACGGAGGGCAGCGGCGCGGCGGCCAGGTCGGCAAGCGTGGGAAAGGACGCCAGAAACTCGGCATACTTGGCCTTGACCCGTTCCACCTGGGTCTGCTGGAGCATGATCTCGGAAACCAGGATGCGATAGGGGTCGCGGGTCTCGCGCCACGGCATGGGGCGGGGGTTGGTGCGGTGGTGGGCCAGGATAAGTTTCCGGAAGGCCTTGACCGTTGCGGGGGCGAGGGTGCCGGTTTCGTGGTAATGGCTGGTGAGGTGTTCAGGGTTCAATGTCAAACTTCAATCCTATGATAAAAAAACGGCAATTCTGCCACAGAGACGCAGAGACACAGAGAAAACCGGGCGTAAGACAAACAAAAAACAACGATTCCAGATAATGGTTTTACCCCAAAAAGCCTTTTGCCTTTCTCTGTGTACCTCTGTGTACCTCTGTGCACCTCTGTGTCTCCGTGTCTCTGTGGCAGATTTGCTTTTAAGAGATTCGCCGGGGTCACCGCAAAGCCAACTCCATCTCCTCCAGCCGCTTGATCCGGTCCCGCAGCTTGGCGGCGCTTTCGAAATCCAGGGCCTTGGCCGCCGCCAGCATCTCCTTGCGCAGCTTTTTGACCAGCTTGGGGATCTCCTTGGGGGCCACGTACTCCTCGGCCGTCTCGGCCACGCCCCCCGCCGGGGTGTAGTAATCCTTCTCCTCGATGGAACCCAGGATCGTGCCCATGCTTTTTTTGACCGTCTCGGGGGTGATGCCGAATTCTTCATTGTAGGCCAGCTGCTTGGCGCGGCGGCGCTCGGTCTCGTCGATGCAGGCCTGCATGGAGCGGGTCACCGTATCGGCGTACATCAGCACCCGGCCTCCCACGTTGCGGGCGGCCCGGCCGCAGGTCTGGATCAGGGAGCGGGCGGAACGGAGGAACCCCTCCTTGTCCGCGTCCAGGATGGCCACCAGGGAAACCTCCGGCAAGTCCAGTCCCTCCCGCAACAGGTTGATGCCCACCAGCACGTCGAATTCCCCCAGCCTGAGGTCGCGCAGGATCTGCATCCGCTCGATGGTGACGATATCCGAGTGCAGATAACGCACCTTGACGCCCAACTCCTGATAATAGTTGGTCAATTCCTCGGCCATGCGCTTGGTCAGGGTGGTCACCAGCACCCGCTCACCCTTGGCCACGGTCTCCCGGACCTCGTGGAGGAGATCGTCCACCTGGCCGAGGGCAGCACCCGCCGCCGTGGCGGGCCGGATCTCGATCTTCGGGTCCACCAATCCGGTGGGGCGAATGACCTGCTCCACGAAAACGCCGCCGCTCCGCTCCATCTCGAAATCCGCCGGCGTGGCCGAGACGTACACCGCCTGACGGATACGCTTCTCGAACTCCTGGAAGTTGAGCGGCCGGTTGTCCAGGGCCGCCGGCAGGCGGAAACCATACTGCACCAGGGTCTCCTTACGGCTGCGGTCCCCCCGGTACATGCCCCCAACCTGGGGAATAGTGATGTGGGACTCGTCCACGAAGAGCACGAAATCCTCGGGGAAATAGTCGATCAGGGTGTAGGGGGGCTCCCCCTCACTGCGGCCGTCGAAATAACGGGAATAGTTCTCGATCCCCTGGCAGAACCCCATCTCCTCCATCATCTCGATGTCGAAAAAGGTGCGCTGCTCGATACGTTGGGCCTCCAGCAGCATGTTCCGTTCCCCGAAATAGCGGAGACGCTCCCCCAGGTCCGTGCGGATCTGCTCCACCGCCCGTTCCAGGGTCTCGCGGGTGGAAACGTAATGGGAGGCCGGGTAGATGGCGCACTTGGTCAACTTCTGGAGCACCACGCCCCGCAACGGGTCGATCTCGCTGATGGCCTCCACCTCGTCGCCGAAGAACTCGATGCGCAGTGCCTTGTCGCTGTCGTAGGCCGGGAAGACCTCCACCACGTCGCCCCGCACCCGGAAGGCGCCGCGGTGGAAATCCATGTCGTTGCGTTCGTACTGGATCTCCACCAGTTTTCTCAACAGGGTGTCGCGGCCGTACTCCTCCCCCTGGTGGAAAAAGATATGCAGGCTGGCGTAGGCCTCGGGCGAGCCGATGCCGTAGATGCAGGAGACCGAGGCCACAATGATCACGTCGCGCCGGGTCAGGAGGCTGCGGGTGGCCGAATGGCGCATCTTGTCGATCTCGTCGTTGATCGAGGAGTCCTTCTCGATGAAGGTGTCGGTGGTGGGGAGGTAGGCTTCCGGCTGGTAGTAGTCGTAGTAGGAGACGAAATACTCCACGGCGTTGTCCGGGAAGAGCTCCTTGAACTCGCCATAGAGCTGGGCCGCCAGGGTCTTGTTGGGGGCCAGCACCAGGGCCGGCCGCCCGGTCTGGGCAATGACGTTGGCCACGGTGAAGGTCTTGCCCGAGCCGGTCACCCCCAGGAGCACCTGGTGCTGGTCGCCGCGCTCGACCCCTTCCACCAGTTCGGCAATGGCCTGGGGCTGGTCGCCGCGGGGGGTATAGGTTGTGGTCAGGTTGAATATGGATTCACGCGAACTCATGGAATCATTCTAGCCTCACCGGACGACCCTGTCCAGAACCTTCCCGTCGGAGGGACGGTAAGGCCCCCTCATCCGCCCCTTCGAGGCACCTTCTCCCCAGGGGAGAAGGGCTTATTTTACCCTCTCCCGGGGGAGAGGGCGGCCGAAGGCCGGGTGAAGGGAAAGGTGATACGCTTGCTATGCCGCCACAGCCGCCCGCGCCTTGGCAATCCGCTTGACGGTTTCATCGATCCCCAGGGTCATGACGATCTCGCCGATGCCGGGGGCCTGGGTACCGCCCGAAAGGGCGATGCGCACCGGCTGCCCAACCTGGCCCATCTTCCACCCCTTGTCGGCACAGATCTCCTTGAACAGGGCATCGACCTCTTCGACCGCGGCAGCGGCGGAAGTTGCCAGCCTGTCGGCCACCGTGTCGTAGACCGCCCGCAGGTGTTCCTTGTCGAACTTGGCCAGGGCCGCCTCGTCGTAGGAGTCGGGGGCCTTGAAATAGAACACGGCCCGCTCGGCCATCTCTTCCAGGGTCTGGGCCCGTTCCTGGAGCGTCTTTACCACCGCGACCACATCGGGGCCGCCCTGGGCGGCTATGCCGCGCTTTTCCAGATGGGGCAACAGCAGTCCGGCCAGTCGGGTCGGATCGGTGTTTTTGATGTAATGGGCATTCAGCCACAACAACTTCTCCGTGTTGAAGACACTGGCGGACCGGCCCACGCCGTTGATGTCGAACTTTTGGATCATTTCCTCGCGGCTGAAGATCTCGTCGTCGCCGTGGCTCCACCCCAGGCGCACCAGGTAGTTGAGCAGGGCCTCGGGCAGGAAGCCCATGTCCCGGTAGGCCATCACGCTGGTGGCGCCGTGACGCTTGGAGAGACGGGCCTTGTCGTCACCCAGGATCATGGGCACATGGGCGAACGCGGGCACCGGAAAGCCAAGCGCCTCGTAGAGCTGGATCTGGCGCGGTGTGTTGTTCACGTGGTCGTCACCGCGGATCACGGTGGTGACCTTCATGATGGCGTCGTCGATCACCACGCAGAAGTTGTAGGTCGGCGTGCCGTCGCTCCGCTGGATGATCAGGTCGTCCAACTCCTCGGCCGGGAAGGCGATGCGGCCCTTGATCAGGTCGTCAAAGGCCACTTCCCCTTCCTGGGGGGCACGGAAACGGACGACGAACGGCCTGTCGGCCGGCTGGTCGCCCCGTTCACGGCAGGTGCCGTCATATTTGGGTTTGCGGCCTTCCTTCATGGCCAGCTCACGCTTGGCCTCCAACTCTTCCGCCGTGCAGTAGCACTTGTAGGCCTTCCCCTGCTCCAGCAGTTTTTGGACATAGTCCCGGTACAGATCGAAGTTGTCGGTCTGGTAAAAGGGACCCTCGTCCCAATCCAGCCCAAGCCATTCCATGGCCTGCAGGATGGCGTCGATGGATTCCTGGGTGGAGCGTTCGACGTCGGTGTCCTCTATGCGCAGGATGAAGGTGCCCCCCTGCTTTCTGGCCAAAAGCCAGTTGAACAGGGCGGTACGGGCTCCCCCCACATGGAGGTAGCCGGTTGGGCTGGGTGCGAAACGGACGCGCAGGTCGGACATGTTCTATCTCCTCAATTCTTTTTAAATGCGGCAGAAGCGGGGCATCTGTGCGGACGGTTACTATAGCACCGCCGGGCGGCCGAAAAAAGCACTTTCCCCGGCAGGAAACGAATACATCGCCGTTCTCCGGCGGGTCAATTGAACCGATACCCCTGCCACGTGCCGCGCCGCCGCAGTTCGTTGACCACCGCGAACCACATCTGGTTGTTCTTCAGCCCCCATTGGGGCGCCACCCTGATCGCCAGCGGCGCCGAGCCGTACAGCCGCTGTACCGTGATGCGGGCCGGCAGGCGCTCCAGAAAATCGGCGGCCGAGGCCACGTATCTTTCCAGGGTGAGAGGTACGAACTCGCCACGGCGGTACATGGCGGCCAATTCGGTCCCTTCGACGGCGTGGAGTTGATGGAGCTTGACCGAGTCGATCGGCAGGGAGGCGATCAGCTCGGGGCTTTTAAGAAAATCCTCCGGCCGTTCACCGGGAAAGCCATGAATCAGGTGGGCGCAGATATCGAAATTTCGTCCCGCCGCCCGCTGCACGGCCGCGACGAAATCGTCCACGGTATGACCACGATTGATACGCTCCAGGATGGCGTCATCACCGGATTGGAGCCCCAACTCCAGACAGACGTAACGGTCACGGGCGATCTCCGTCAACAGCTCCAATGCCTCGTCGGTCAGAGAGTCGGGCCGGGTGCCGACCGAGATGCCGACCACGTCCGGATGGGCCAGGGCGCGACGGTAGAGGTCGGCCAAAACATCCACGGAGGCGTAGGTATTGGTGTATTTTTGAAAATAGACGATGAACTTCTCGGAGCCGAGACGGTGCCGATGGTAGGCCATGCCGGCAGAGAGTTGTTCTTCCAGGGGAATGACCGACTGGGTGTCCTTGGGGGAGAAGGAGACGTTGTTACAGTAGATGCAGCCGCCGGTCCCTTTGCTGCCGTCCCGGTTGGGGCAGGTAAAACCGGCATCCACGTTGACCTTGCTGACCCGGCAGTCGAAGCGCCGCCGCAGGTAATGGCCATAGGAGTGGATGCGCAACTCGTGATGGACGGCCGTGGGCAACGGGTTTCCCAGACTTGCCAGGAGTTCCCGGGCCGCGCGGCAGGGATCGGGGGCGGCACTGACGGCAGAGATCAGGGCCACGTGGCTGCAGCCCGTCCCCCGCACGGCGGTCATGTTTTCAGGCTTCACGCCGCCGAGGGCAAACACCGGGACCGGCAACGCCTCCACCGCCCGCTGCAAGTCTGCACACCCCAGCGGCTCCCCATAAGCCGCCTTGGAGGGGGTCGCAAAGACCGGGCCGAAGGTGATGAAGTCCGCCCCGTCATGCACCGCGCGGCGCGCTTCTGCCAGACCGTGGCAGGAATAGCCGATCATCATGCCCTTGCCGCACCGCCCGCGCACCTCGGCCACGGGTGCGGAGGCCGTCCCCAGATGGACGCCGTCGGCTCCCACGGCCAGGGCGATATCGACCCGGCTGTTGATGAAGAGCCGCGCTCCGAACTCCCTGGTTACGTGCCTGAGCGCCAGGGCAAGCTCAGTATATTCATCATCCGGCAGATCCTTCTCCCGCAGTTGCACGGCGCGCACCCCACCGGACAGTGCGGCGCGCACCACGTCCACAAGCGGCCGGCCCGCGGTCTGGCTGCGGTCGGTAATCAGGTACAGGGAAAAATCAACTGGTTTCATGGGGACACGGGAAACATGCGACAAAGATCATCGGGGCGCAACCGGTCACGCCCTTGGGTGAATGCGTCACAATTAGAAACGAGCAGTTTCCGATTCGGAAAGGAGGAATTTTTCGTCCAGGCAAGGAAATCAAGGGATTGCGCGGAGGCGTACATCGGTACGCCGCACAAGCAAGCCCGAAGATTGACGCCGCATGGGCGGAAAAGAACCCTTTCCGGGCGGAAACTAGGCAATCATGCCGTCCAGCGGGCTGGATGCGTTCGCGTAGAGCTTGCGGGGGATCCGTCCGGCCTTATAGGACAGCCGCCCCGCCTCCACGGCCAGCTTCATGGCGCGGGCCATGGCAATAGGGTCCTGGGCTCCGGCGATGGCGGTGTTCATAAGCACGCCGGCGCAGCCCAACTCCATGGCGACGGCCGCATCGGAGGCCGAGCCGACCCCGGCGTCCACGATCACCGGAATCTTGACCGTTTCCAGAATGATCCTGATGTTATAGGGGTTACGAATACCCAGGCCGCTGCCGATGGGGGCACCCAGCGGCATGACCGCGGCACAGCCGATATCCTCCAGCTTTCGGCACATGATCACGTCGTCGCTGGTGTAGGGGAGTACGGTGAAACCCTCCTTGACCAGAATCCTGGCGGCCTTGAGCAACTCCTCGTTGTCCGGGAAGAGGGTCTTCTCGTCTCCCAGCACCTCAAGCTTGACAAAATCCGACATGCCCGCCTCCCTGGCCAGGCGGCAGGTGCGTATGGCGTCGTCGGCCGTGTAGCAGCCCGCGGTGTTGGGGAGCAGGGTGTATTTCTTGGGGTCGATATAATCCAGGAGTGATTCCTTGCTCCGGTCCAGGTTGACCCGCCGCACCGCAACGGTAATGATCTCGGCCCCCGAAGCCTCCAGGGCTTCGGCCGTCTGCTGGAAGCTGGCGTATTTGCCGGTACCCACCATCAGGCGTGAGGTAAATTCGCGGCCGGCAATCGTCCATGTATCGTTTTTGGTTGTCATGGTAGAGCCTCTCCTTGTGCTGCCGTGTTGACTACAGGACGGGGTTCCGGCGAACGGTTTCCCCCGCCGTTACCCTTACCCGCCCTTTATCCCCCGCCCACGAAGTGGACGATCTCTATCCTGTCTCCCTCGGACAACCCGTGACCGTCATAGGCCGCCTTGGGAACGATATCCAGATTGACCTCCACCGCCACCCGCTCACGCGGCAGCTGCAGATGCTCCAGAAGGCCGGCGACCGTGCTGCCATCGGCGATGTCGATGGTCTCGCCATTCAGTGTAATGTGCATGTTTTCTCCTTCAGCGCCCGGTACGAACTGACTGCACGGGTCGTGAACAGGCTGTTGAACGGCCTCCTAAAACGCAAAAAAGCCGCGGAAGCGGCTTGGAACATCGGATGTCTGCGCTTCCCTACGCCGGCATTACCCGGATCAGGTACTAAGGGTCGCGGGCATTGCCGCTCTCAGTCGAAACTCCCCCAGCGTTTACATTAACCTAGTGTATTGGCGCGGGTCTGTCAATTGAATTTATGCCGCCATAATCCGGGAAAGTGGCAAGTAAAATTCCCCACCTTTTCAAATCTTCTCCCGCATCCGTTGTTTTGTGGTATAGTCGTGGCGCTTTCATTGCGTAATAAGCACTTCAGTTTGAGGGCATAATGACCGAAAAGAGAATTATACGGCGGCTTAAAAAACGTTTGACCGTCCATTTCGGCATCGACGGCGCAAGCCGTGTGGCATTCAGCGAGGACGTATCGACGACCGGCATGTTCATCAGAACCGCCAATGTCTGCCCACCCAACAGCAGGATCAGAATCGAATTTACCGTTGATGACAACCTGATTCAGGTTGACGCGCGGGTCATGTGGGCAAAGAAGGTACCGCAAAACCTCTTTCATCTGGCCAAGAAAAGCGGCATGGGGGTAAGGTTTCTGCGCTTCCAGGCCGGTGAAGAGCACTTCCTGCGGTTTCTTGAAGGGGCATGACCAAAGTCTCTGCGGCAGCCAGCCGGAGTGACATGGTTTCGAGAGGATGAAAAAAGACTCATGGCCTGTAAAAAGATATTCATAGCCGCCACCGGCCAACATTGCGGCAAGACCACCATCAGCCTGTCGCTCATGCATCTGGCGCGTAAAAAGTATGAGCGGGTCGGCTTCGTGAAACCGCTCGGCCCCAAATGCATCGAGTACAACGGCCTGACCATGGATATGGATGCCGCCATGATGGCCAGCGTTTACGGCCTGGATAGCGACGCACACCTCATGTCGCCCATGACCCTCACTCCCGGCTCGACCAGAAAATTTCTGGACGGCAAGATTTCCCCGGAAATACCCCGCACCCTCATCGCCGGGGCGATTCACGAACTGGAGCAAAAATACGACTTTCTGATCATAGAAGGAGCCGGCCACGGCGGCGTCGGCTCGGTGGTCGGCGCAAACAACGCCCAGGTTGCCACCATAGCGGGCGCACCGGTGCTCATGGTTACCAACGGCGGCATCGGCAATGTGATTGACGCCGTAGAACTGAACCTTGCGCTGTATGAGCGGGAAAAGGCCGACGTCCGCGTCATCATGGTCAACAAGCTGGTGCCGGAAAAACGCGAACGCTCCCTTGCCTACCTCAAGAAGGCCTTTAGCGGAACCGACCTCCTGGTGACAAGCGCCTTTGACTATAATCCGATCCTGGCCCATCCGACCCTGCAACATGTGGCTGTAATGCTCGGACAGTCGCTCAAAGGGAACCCCGACGACAGAAGCCGTATTTGCCATACCATCCAGTTGGGGGCGGCATCTTCACAGCGGGTCATCGATCACCTTGAAGACTCCACGCTGCTCATTGTGACCAGTTCGCGGGATGAGTTGATCGTCACCGCTTCTTCATTGCATCACATACCGGATTTCAGAAAACGTTTGGCCGGCCTGGTCATCAGCGGCCATGCCCCCATGTCGCTCATCACCCGGCAAATCCTTGACGACAGCAAGATCCCCTATATCCGCATCGAGGAGACCTCTTCGGAGGTTTTCCACCGTCTCAGGGAACACGTCTCAAAGATCGGACCGGAGGACCGGGAAAAAATCGAACTGATCAACTCAATCTCAGAACGCTATATCGACTTCCCGGCCATCGATGCCTTTTTGTAGCGGGCAATAATGTGCTCACCCTAACTTTAGGCAAAAAGTTCTTGACCTGACAGCGTTTTTGATATTTATAGACAAACATTCATATCTCCGGTGGTATTATGATTTTCCTGACCCGTATGGACAGACAGGCGATGTATTTGAACCCTGATCACATCGTCAGTATAGAGGAAACACCCGATACGGTCATTACGCTCTTCAACGGCCATCATTTTATCGTAAAGGAATCCGCCGCCGATATCATCAGCAGGGTTGTGGCCTTCCGCGCCAGGATCATACGGCGCTCTGGAAATGCCATAGGACGCAAGTACCTCACAAAGGCCAAAAAAAGCCTTTTTCGCAGTGCAACCCTGAACAGAAACCTTACCATCGACAATCGTGAAGAGCACGAACGCAGTCCATTTCACAGCCAGGAATTCTAGGATATGGATATCGCAACACTCATAGGCTTGTTAATGGGATTCGGGGCCATTTTCGGCGGTGCTGCGCTGGAAGGCCTGCACATGAAGGCGCTGATCCAGCCGACAGCCGCCCTGATCGTTCTGGGCGGCACCTTTGGCGCCGCGTTCGTGAGCTTCCCGCTTCCCGCCATTATCAAGGCCTTCAAGGATGTCAAAAACGCTTTCCTGCCGCCGAAGATCGATCACGATGCGGTGGTCAAGGACATCATCAACTATGCCACCAAGGCGCGACGCAACGGGCTCATCTCTCTGGAGCAGGAGGCCCAGTCCGCCAGAGACCCCTTTATCAAGAAAGGGATATCGCTGGTGGTCGACGGCATTGACCCGCAAAAACTGCGGGAAACCCTGGAAGCCGACATCATGGCCTACGAGGACAACACCAAACACAGCGTCGAGTTTTTCGAGGCGGCCGGCGGTTACGCCCCGACCATCGGTATCATCGGCGCCGTTCTCGGCCTGATCCACGTCATGAGCAACCTCTCGGATACTTCCAAGCTGGGGGCCGGCATCGCCGTGGCCTTCGTCGCCACCATTTACGGCCTGATGACCGCCAATATCATCTGTCTTCCCATAGCCAGCAAGCTGAAGATCCGCATGAAGGAAGAGGTGTTGCGGCGGGTCATGATCCTGGAGGGGTTGATCGCCATTCAGAACGGCGAGAACCCGCACTTCATCGAACAGAAACTGAAAGCCTTCGTAGGCGCCCATTAACCAGCCATGGCACTGAAAAAAGAACCGGAAAAACATGCCAATCACGAACGCTGGCTGGTATCCTACGCCGACTTCATCACCCTTCTGTTTGCCGTCTTCACGACCCTGTATGCCATGTCCCAGACCGACAAGAAGAAGGTCGAGGAGGTCATGCAGTCGCTTCAACAGTCCTTCGGCATGGTGACCGCCGGCGCGCCTTCGCCGAAGATCAACGTTATCCAGTCCAAGCCGATCAGCATCATACCGACCATCAAGCCGGAGATGTCCGTTGCCCCATCCGGGAGGGCCCGCAGCGGGCAGGCACGCACCCGTGCCGACGACAAGGATTTCCGCCAGATAAAGTCTTCCATTGAGGCCTACCTTGTGAAACAAGGCGCCCAAAACAAGGTCAATCTCACCATTACCCGGAGGGGACTGATCGTCAGCCTCAAGGAGGCCGGTTTCTTCGATTCCGGGCAGGCCCAGATCAAGCAGAGCGCCCACGAACTGCTCAACACCATTGCCGAGGTCATGACCCAGTATAACAATCCCCTGCGGATCGAAGGGCATACGGACAATGTTCCCATCAGCACCGCCCAGTACCCCTCCAACTGGGAACTGTCGACCGCCCGGGCCACCAATGTCCTCAAGTACCTCCTCAAATACTACGATGCGGAGCCCGAAAAGATATCCGCCACCGGGTACGGAGAGTTCCGCCCCGTCACGGACAACTCGACCCCCGAAAACCGCGCCAAGAACCGCCGCGTGGATATTGTCCTGCTCTCCGGAGAGGGCGAGCGGGGCGAGCCTTAGGCGGTTGTTGAAAAACAGCCATCTCGCCGCCGTCCTCGAAAGCCCTTTCGTGCGGCGTAGCGCTGCTACGCCTCCTCAGGGCCTTTAGCAGAACCGTTCCGGTTCTGTCCCTGCGGGATGAACTCCGCTCCGCTTCGTCACCGATAATCGCTGGGCGATTATACTGCGGGTGCTACGATCTGACTATTTTTGAACAACCTGAGTCCCGTCATTCACGCCGGCCGGCAACTCCTTATCCACCCACGTCACAACCACACCCTAAAGCACCCCACCGAAAATCGATCATCGTCTTCATGATGCGACACTTTCTGTCATAAGGCAATGCTATCGTTTCCTCAAATGAAACGGAGGTGTCTTATGGAACCGATGGTATTGCTGGGATTGATTGCGGTCGCGTATGGCGGGTATGTGGCGTGGCTTGACCTGCGGCAGGATGTTTCAGCCCTGCTCCCCGTCCGGCCCGCCAGGAAGGAGAGGCACGCAAAGGTCGGGGAGCGCCGCCTGCAGGCGCCGATCAAGAAGGTGGCGGGGGTGTACGTTTGAAATCGCCTTCAACAGGCTGTTCTTGACGTGGGGAATATCCTTTTCCAACTCCTTCAGAAGCTGTTTCATCCGCTTGCGCTGCAGGTCGGCCGTGCCGCAGACCGGGCAGCAGCAACAGACCACCGGCAGATCGGCTTCCCGGGAAAAGCGGATGATCTCCTCCTCGGCCAGGTACACAAGCGGCCTGATCACCACCGTCTCGCCGTTGTCCGCCAGCATGGAGGCCGCCATGGCCTTGAGCGAGCCGACAAAAAACTGGTTCAGCAGCAGGGTTTCGATGAAATCGTCCTGATGGTGCCCCAAGGCCAGTTTGTTGCACCCCAATTCCTGGGCTGCCGTATAGAGGGCGCCGCGCTTGAAGCGCGCACAGATCGAACAGAATGATGAACCGGCCCTGCGTTTTTCCTGAATGAGGGCATAGTGCTCGGTGGGCACCATGCGGTAGGTGAAGCCGTTCTCCCGCAGAAATCGCTCGATGACGTCCGTGCGGTAGCCGGGATACCCTGAATCGATGTTGACCGCCACGATCTCGAACGAAACGGGCGCGCGCCGGCGCAACTCCTCCAACAACAGCAGCAGGGTATAGGAATCTTTACCCCCCGACACCGCCACGGCAACACGATCCCCTTCCTCAATCAGGCCGAAGTCGGCAACAGCCCGGCCGATGCCATGCCGCAGCTTCCTGAGAAGCCCCTTATCTTTGAATTCGTCGAGCAAAAGCGTCATAAGCTCAACAGGCCCCGTCCCGCTCCACGCGCGCGAAGAAGTCCCGCACCAGGGGGGCGAAGGTCTCGTGTTCCAGCAGAAAAGCATCATGGCCGTAAGCGGACGTGATCAGGTGGTATTCGACCGGTTTACCCTGGCTGCGCAGGCAATCGACCATCTCTTCGGTCTGATAGGCCGGATAGAGCCAGTCCGAGGTGAAGGCGAAAAACTGCAGCGGCGCGGCCACCCCGGCAAAGGCCTCGGCCATTGATTCGTACCCCAGGGCAATGTCGTAGAGGTCCAGGGCCTTGGCCAGGTACAGGAAGGAATTGGCATCGAAGCGGTCCACAAAGTTGTAGCCGTTGTAATTCAGGTAGCGCTCCACCTCGAACTGGCCGAAAAAATCGAACTGGCCGTCCTTGGCCGAAAAGCGCCGACCGAACTTCGTGTTCATGGATTCGTCCGACAGGAACGTGATGTGGCCGATGCCGCGGGCCAAGGCCAGACCGTCCTTGGGGTTGTGCTTATACTCGCCTTTGCGCCACGTGGGGTCGTTGAAGATGGCCCAACGGGCCACGGCGTTGAGGGAAATGGCCTGCGGAGAGGGACGCGGCGTAGTCGCCAGCACGATGGCCGAAGCGATGTTCCCGGGATACTGCGTGGCCCACTCCAGGGCCTGCATCCCTCCCATGCTCCCACCCATGACGCACAACAGCTTCTCGATGCCAAGGGCATCGATCAAAAGCTTCTGGGCGCGCACCATGTCGCGCACGGTCACGACCGGAAAAGCAAGGTTATAACGTTTGCCGGTTTTGGGGTTGATTGACGTGGGGCCGGTGGAACCATGGCACGAGCCGATCACATTGGAACAGATCACGAAATAGCGGTCGGTATCCAGCAAACGTCCCGGTCCGACGATGGCGTCCCACCATCCCGGCCTGGCGTCCTCTTCGCGGTGTTTGCCCGCCAGGTGGGCGTCGCCGGTCCAGGCATGCTCCACCAGAATAGCGTTCGACCGGGATTCGCTGAGGACTCCGTAGGTTTCGTAGGCGAGCGTGATGGGGGCGAGGATGCGCCCGCTGTCCAACCTGATGCCGGATTGGAAGGCTATGGATTGTTCCGTGACAATGCCGACGGACATGAAAAAACCCCTTCACACGGTATGAGAAGGGGCTGAAACGCAACGGTTACAGCACACCCCTCATCTTTGCCTTTCGGCAGGAATTAGCACCTGACGCCTCATTGGCCGGTTGCTGTGGTTTCACAGGGCCTTTCCCTCCACCACTCTCGATAAGCAGGTCTATTGAATGAGAATAAGGGAAGAACGCGAGCATTGTCAACCAAATATGCTGCTTTTTGCGACCTTGCTCCCCAGCAGGCGGTGCCCGGGAAAATACCTGCACGGGCGTATTGCATTGGCGGAGCGAGGACCGGAAAGCGCATTCCTGCGGGCCGTTGCGGCACCAAATTATCTGGAAATGGGGTTGGGCATCTGGTATAAAACATACGGGAACCATGAAGGATCACGCACGCATGAGGAGGATAGGGATGAAACGACTGTTCTTGTTGCCGCTTTTGGCGCTGTTGTTCGGCTGCGCCCAGAACCATTTCAATGTTCCCACGGAGCATTTTGCCGCAAAGGTCAAGGTGCTCGGCGTTGCGCCTATCATCATCGATGTGAACTCCGACATCAGGTATCCCGAGAAAGACCAGCTCGTGAACCTGATTGCCGATATGAACCGCAAGTATGAACAGCAACTCGTCCGCAAACTCAAAGCGACCGGCGACTACTACACCGTGGCGCTTCTGGACGGCGATCCGCAGCGCATCTTCAGCGACCTCTTCTTCCGCAGCGAAAAGCGCGATGACGCCACGATACGGTACAATAAATATTTCTGGAAAACCGATGAGCTGCGGAATTATCTCAGGAAAAACAACCTGGACGCCGTCATGCTGTTGGTGGTCAGCGGCCTCACCCAGAACGAAAAGGTGTATTCCAATTCATTGCTGTCGTCCCAAACCAGTGACTATAACTACCTCATCCTCACCGCCCAGATCCTGGATGGCGACGGCACCATCCTCTGGGAATATCCCAACTTCCGCGGCCGCATTCTGTCATACTCGCCCCTGATCAACCTCCAGTACCCCGATTTCAGCGAGGCGGAGGCCAACTTATCCGGCAAGGCCGACCTGAAGTTCAAAACCCTCGACGGCATCAGGCGGACGTTGGATCAGAGGCAAAAAGATATTTTGCTGCGGGAGACACAGGAATCGCAGGTCTACGGAAAACAGTTCGACGATATCGTCTCGCTTCTGAAATATGACGCCGACGCGGAGAAAAAGGATGCCGTTCCGGCCGGCAAGCCGGCAACGAGCCCGGAGCAGCCGAAGCCGGTCGAACAACCCGTCCCGGCCCCCGCGATACAGCAACCGGCCGCTGCCCCTGCTGCCCCTGCTGCCCCTGCTGCCCCGACCGCGCCAGCCGCGCCCGTAGCCCCGGCCACCGACGAGATCGTCCCCGCCAAGGGGAGCACGCTCTAACGGTTTGTCCGGGAAATCACCTGGATTCCCCGGTAAAAACACTGCACCAAACAACAACGCCTTTCCGATTAGTGCAGGAAAGGCGTTGTTGTTTGGATTCTCAGCGCAAAAGCCACTGATGCAGGAGCGCCCCTCCCAGCCACAGGGCGCCCCCTGTTCCCAACGCCGCCGGCAGCCCCATCCCCTTCCGCAGGCAGAGGTATGCCGCCGCAAAGAAGACCATGGTGGGCACCAGGCCCCACAACACCCCTCTGGTATAGCCGGTGATAAGCGCCCCGTCTCCGGGCCGGTCCGTGGCCAGCCAGGCCAGGACGATCAGGCTGATGAGCGGCATGGTGGCGATCAGCCCCCCCAGCGACGGAATGCGTCTGCCCAGCAGGACGCAGGCGATAATGATCAGGTTGGCGACGGCGAGCTTCAGCAGGAACATCTTAGGAGGCTAGTAATAATAAGTTGAACAAAATTGCACTCGGATTTTGGTCGGATTTGGCGGTAGCGATTGGACAAAACCGCAGGCGTAGCAGGGCTACGCCGAGGATTTTGTGATTGAGCTGCGGCCAAAGATGGCCGGAAGATGAGATGCAAGACGTTCATGTTATTGTTGCTAGTCTCCTTACGATCATCAGTGACAGATAATCGGGGACATGGGCGGCGATCTCGGCAAAATCGGTCAGCACCTTCTGGCGGTCGCTCCCGACCCGTTCCACGAAGACCGTACCTTGTTCGCGGCCCGTCTGCCGAATCAGCTCCAGAATATCGGCGTAGACCGGCTTGACCTTGAGCAGCACCACCGTCTCAAATCTTACCAGAGCCTCGGCGATCTTCTCCACGCCGGCGGTGGCGGGGATGACCGCCATCTTTTCGTCGGCCTCCGCCAGCGGAATGCCGGCCTGGGCCGCAGCGGCGTTGACGCTGGAGATACCGGGGACGATCTCCAGGGGGATATGGGGGCAGATCTCCCGCAGGATGCGCTGCAGATAAATAAAGGTGGAATAGAACAGCGGGTCGCCGATGGTCACGAAGGCCACGTCCTTGCCGGCTTCAGCCCGGACGGCGATCAGGGCGGCCGCCTCCTGCCAGGCGGGTATCAGACGAGCCTTATCCGAAGTCATGGGAAACTGGTGAACAATGACCTCCTGGCGGGCTTCATCCAGGAACTCGCGGATGGTCGCCAAGGCCACGCTGGCTTCGGAGGGGTTGGACACCGGCGCCAGGATCACGTCCGCTTGCCGCAGGATACGCTCGGCCTTACGGGTCAGCAACTCGGGGTCGCCGGGACCCACCCCCACGGCGTAGATCGTTGCCACTATTCGTTCCCCTTGCGGGCAGTGATCACGTAGACCGGGTTCTGGGCCTCGAACATCTTGTACTCGGTCAGGTTACGGGTTTTGGCGATATTGACGCAGGCCGCTTCGATCGTAAAACCGTGATCCTCAAGGAATTCAACCGACTTGGTCAGGGTATCCAGGGTCACGGCGTTCAGTACCACCACCCCCTCCGGCTTGAGGCGGCCGTCCACCGTGGCGATGATCTCCTCCAGGTGCCCGCCGGACCCGCCGATGAAAACCCGGTCCGGGTCAGGCAGTGCGTCCAGCGCCTCCGGCGCCTCCCCTTCCACCAGCTTCACGTTGCGGGCCAGGAATTTTTTCAGGTTTTCCCGGATAAAAGTCAGGCATTGGGTATTCTGCTCCACGGCAAAGATGCGGCCATTGGGCATCAGGTTGGACGCCTCGATGGAGACGGAACCGCTTCCGGCCCCCACGTCCCACAGCACCAGGTCATCCTGCAACTGGAGCTTGGCCAGGGTGACGGCCCGCACCTCCTGCTTGGTAATCAACTTCTTCGAGGTCTGGAACTCCTCATCGTCGATGCCGATCAGGGGGTAGTGGGTCAGATTCGGCTCGTAGGTCCGGATCAGGATCAGGATATTGAGGTCGGAGGGCTTCAACTCCAGAAGACCGCGCACCGAGGTTTTGGTGAACTTCTCGCCCGCCAGCCCCAGATCCTCGCACAACCATGCTTCGTACCCCTCCGCACCCCGTTCGATCAGTTCTGCGGCAATGGTTGCCGGGGTGTTGACCTTGTCGGTCAGGACGCACGCCTTCTCGGCGGCCACGATCTTGTCCACTGCCGGATGCAGGCCACGGCCATGCACGGACACGAAGATGGCGTCATCCCACGGCTCCTTGATGCGGGCAAAGGCATACTGCATGCTGGTGACATTGGGAAAGATCTCGATCCGTTCCTTGGGCAGATTGCGCAGAAGGAAGCGGGATACGCCGAAGAAGGTGGGGTCGCCCGAGGCCAGCAGGGCCACGCGTTTTTCGGTCTTTTTGAGGAAATCCAGCAGTTCGGAAAGATCGCCCAGGGGCATCTTTTCGCCGGCATAGTTGGGAAAGCAGTCCAGGTGCCGCTGGTGGCCGATCATCACCCCGGACTTGCCGATGATCTCCAGCGCCTTGGCGCCAAACCCCTCCCACCCCGTGATGCCTGCCCCCACCAGATAGATCTTCTGTTCTGCCATTGCCTGCGTCCCCCTATGGGATTCAAACCTGCTTATGGGCAGGGACTATAGCATCCCGGCCGGCAAAAATCACCTGTTTACTGCCCGTCGTCACCGCGTGTTTTCCTTGATCACCCGCCCCGGGCTGACAAAGGAAATCCCCTGCCCCGATTTGGCGCCGATCATGACGCACTCCACAATTGGCTCGTTGATGACCTTGACGGCGTCCCAGCGGACGACGAAACTCGCCCCGAATCCGCCCGCCGTGTCCTGCTCGCCCAGGTATACGGACGTCGATCCCAGCGGTGGCAATGTCAACGGCTTGTCGAGGTGCGAGCGAAGCCGTTTGCCGTCGGTGCCGTAGTAGTCTATGGCGGTGACCCTCATCCGGTTGTGCAGATCCACATTCCGGATGCTCAGCATGGTCGCCAGGCTGAAAGGCAGCGCTTTCGGCCCGCTGAAAACATTGGAATAGGCCGGCACATATACGGTCTGCCCCCTGGAAAGCCGGTATTCAAGGGCATCAGGGGCGGCCGAGGCCGGGGCGTGGCCGCAGATGGCCAGGATAAGCATTATCGCCGCCAGTGCGATACGCGGGTGGTGCTTCATGTCATCCCTCCTGTTCTGTCTTGCATTAAATGGCCGGGGCTGCCCCCGTGAACACTCCACCCTGAATCCGTGGCGCCTTCACGGTGGAGCGAGCGACATGCCGGAGTCCAACACCGCCCAAACAGCATCATGCCAACTGTGCCGTCGGTCCTCCGCCTCGGTGGAGATACGGCCTGCAACGCCGGGGCTGAGGCATGCCAAGCGAGAGGAGCCGTGAAGGCGCCACGGATTCAGGCCCATGTCATGAATTTTCAGGCCGAGACGAGCCGCAGATACTCGCGTTCACTGATCAAGTCGCGGCTGCTTGCCACCCGGTCCAGAAAGACCATGCCGCTGATGTGATCGTATTCATGCTGGAAAACCCGGGCAATAAAACCGGACAATTCATCATCGCACACTTGGCCCGTGCGGGACAGATAGCGCACACCGATACGCAGGCTGCGCGGCACCATACCCCGGATGCCCGGCACGCTCAGACACCCTTCCCACCCCTTCTCGATCTCATCCGACTGCCAGAGGATCTCCGGGTTAAGCATGGGGGTCGGCTCCATTGCCGGGGCTTGGGGATACCGGGGATTAGGGCGTGAAGCCACTACGAACAGGCGCAACGGCTCATACACCTGGGGCGCGGCGATACCGACACCGTTGGCCTCGGCCATGGTCGCCAGCATGTCGTCGATCAGCGCCTGCAGGGCCCTATCGGCCGGATCGCCGACAAGCTCGGTCTCCTGGCGGAGAACCGGTTGTCCCAATTGGGCTATCTGACGAAGAATGGTCATGGAAACCCCCTCTCCTTCTCACTATCGCGGCAGTTACAGCCTGCCGAGAATCTCTGTGCAGACCATCTCGTGGGTACGTCCCCTGCAGTCAACCGTCACATCCGCATATGCCACATACAACCTGTGCCGCTCTTCAAAGAGTTCGGCAAAACTCTGGCCGGGGTGTTTGGCAACCCCTCTCCTCCCCAGGTCCAAGGCTCTCGACTCAAGGGTGGCCAGGTCAACATCCAGAAAAACCACAACCCCGTTTTCGGCCAGATGCGCCATGGCGGCCCGGCTATAGACGGCGCTCCCCCCCGTCGCGATGACGTGATCCCGGCACTCAAGGTCGAGCAGGATGCGTTCTTCGATCTCCCGCAGGGCCATATATCCCTGGGAGTCGATGATGCTCTGAAGCGAGCGGCGCTCGCAGCTTTGGATGAGGACGTCGGTGTCGATGAAGTCCAACGAGGCCAGCTTGGCGAGGATGACGCCAATCGTGCTCTTTCCGGCCCCCGGCATCCCGATCAGCACAATATTGGAGGCGGCGCAGGGTCGCTCAGGCGCCCTCAATCCGCACCTCTCCCAGCTTGCTCTTCACGCTTTTCACCTTGTCCTCCATGGTCTGGATACGGTCCGTACGTGTTCCCACCTTTATGGTCGTGGTGATCCGGGGTGCACCCATCCCATGCACGACCTCATGGCACTGCCTGACCGCCGCGAACACGGCATCCCACTCGCCTTCGATATCCGTCCCGTTCGCATGTAATACAACCTTCAGGCCTGCCTGGGACAGCACCTTTTCACACGCAGCCACATAGGGCGACAACGATACGCCGACACCAATCGGCACGATGCACAAATCCACGATCACCTTCATACGGACGTCTCCCTCCCCCTTGTGGCAACGAGTGCCGCCAAAAGCATGTCCAATCTTCTCCCTCGTACGGGCTCGACCCCGCCCCTCTTCTACGTGCCGCTGAGAGCCGCCGCTTTCGCAAAGGCGGCCTCCATGTCGGGAAGATGCGAAAGTTCGGGGACCACCTGGATATAGCGGACTATGCCCGCCTTGTCCACGACAACCACCGACCGGGCAAGCAGCATATTGTCGCCGATGAGCAGCCCCGTGGCACGGCCGAAGGCGCCTTCCTTATAGTCGGAAAGAAAGGTGAGCCCCCCAAGCTTTGCCTCTTCGGCAAAACGTTTCTGGGCAAAAGGGGTATCACGACTGACAACGATACGGACCACATCCCGGGGAAGTCGCGCACCCTTTTCGCCAAGATAGTGTGTCTGGAGCTCGCAGACCTTGGTATCGATGGAAGGGACCACGCTCAAGATGAGAACCTTCCCTTCCATTTGCGATATATCGACTTTTTCCATCGTAAAAGCATCGATCAGGGCGGTTGCCGGCAGAGGGCGTCCCACTTGCAAGGGGGTGCCGACAAGTTGGTGCGTCTCTCCCCTGAGGCTGACCGTCGCGCCGGGCGCCGATGACCCAAGGTCTATGGGGACAGGCGCCCCCCCATGAAGGGCGCAGCCTCCTCCCAGAAGAAGAGCGGCCGCGATCAGGGTTCGTATCGTGCCATTTTTCATTATCCACCTCCTGCTGCAAACCTTCGCAGCATTCCTGGCTCTGAAAACCGCCGGCCTGCCGACAAAACAGACCGCAGCGTTTGTTTATTGCTTATTATAGCATTTGTTTTCAGATTACTATATTCTTGCAGAGCGCTTTTTATGCAAGCAGCCGCTTACAGCATCAGGACAGTGACGGAGTCGAATCTGTTTTCCATGTCGATACGAAAACATATCATAATCCTGATCATCCTCATGACGATCGTTCCCACGGGGATTATCGTCTATTCGAGCGTCCAGCAACGGGCTCATGATATCGAGGGGGCAACCGCGATTGCCGCCGGGATTGCCGACCAGATCGCCAATAACCAGAACATCCTTGTAGCAGGCGTAGAGCAGTTATTGATCACCCTGAGCCATGTGCCGTCGGTCCAGCAGCATGACGGGGCCGGAACGAGCAAGCTGCTCGCGGAGATCATCAAATTAAACCCCCAGTACGGCAATATCGGCCTCCAGGACAAATCCGGCCTGTTGTGGGCATCGGCCATCCCGATAAAGAGCCCGACGTCTTACGCTGATCGGCGGCACGTCAGAAACGCCATCGCATCGGGCAACTTCTCCTCCGGCGAATACGTGGTCGGCAAACTTCTCAAGACACCTACCATCAGCTTCAGCTACCCCATCAGGGATGACTCCGGGCACATCAGCGGCGCGGCATCGGTTGCCATTGTCCTCCAAAAATACAAAGACCTGCTCAAAAGCAACATTACCTTTCCCAACTCTTCAATCCTTCTGGTCGATCACCGGGGCATCATCCTCTATTCGGCGAACAGCCCCCGTCTTGTCGGCAAAAAGGACCGGGCCGATCTGTTCGAACGCATGCGTAACGGCCCCAATGAGGGGACGTTCGAAGCCACCGGCAACACCGCCATCGACCGCATATTTTCCTACCGCAAGCTGCGCTTGGAAGGCGAGCAAACACCTTACCTGTACATACGGGTCGGCATGAAAAAGGATGCGGTCCTGGGCCGGACGAGTACCAGACTCCGGTTTAATGTGGGGCTGCTGTTCTCGCTGATGGTCCTGATGATCAGTGTGGCCTGGTATATCAATAAAAAACGGGTCATAGAAAAGATCGAGTTGTTGCAGGCGGCATCCCGGCGCCTTGCCCAAGGCGACCTGTCGGTCAGGGTTGCCCGGAGTGTGGGAGGGGGGGAACTGGGAGAACTGGGGCTTGCCTTTGACGATATGGCGCAACGGCTGGCCAACGATGTCAGCGACCGCCTGCTGTCGGAGCAGGCATTGAAGGAGAGCGAGGCGCGCTTCCGGTCGATAATCGAATTTTCCCCCAACATGATCATGGTCCATGTTAACGGGAGGTACGTCTATCTTAACCCGACCGCTGTCGCCAAATTCGGCGCCCAGGACCCGAAGGAGTTGATCGGCAAACCGATCTCCGAAACGATTCATGCCGATTTCCGCGGGATTGTGCAGGAACGGGTCAGCATCATCACGGACAGGAACACGGCCTCCCTCAAGAAGGAGGAAAAACTGCTCCGGCTGGATGGGAGCATCTTCGATGTCGAGATTACGGGCATGCCCTTTTGCTACAACGGCGAAAAGGCCGTATTGGCCATTGCCGTCGACATCACCGAGCGCAAGCGGATGGAACATGAGCTGCAGCGGGCCAAGGAGGCAGCCGATGCAGCCAACAGGGCAAAGAGCGAATTCCTGGCCAACATGAGTCACGAAATCCGTACCCCCATGAACGGCATCATGGGCATGGCCAGCATCCTCGGACTGACTGAACTCAGCGGCGAGCAAAAGGAGTGCCTGGAGGCGATTATGGACTCCTCCGAACTCCTCTTGTCGTTGATCAACGATGTGCTCGACCTTTCCAAGATAGAGGCCGGCAAGATCGAGCTGGAATCGGCATCATTCAGCCTGAGGGACATTATCAGCAGCGCGATGCGTGCCCAGGCGGCCCACATCCATGCCAAAAAACTCACCATGCAAACCGCAATATCCCCTCAACTTCCCGATGCGTTGGTGGGAGACCAACTGCGCCTGAAACAAATCCTGATCAACCTGATAAACAATGCCGTCAAATTCACGGAGCACGGTTCGGTGACCGTTTCCGCCCACCAGTTCGAGCGCCATGGCGCTATCGTCTTTCTTTGGCTCAGCGTGGCGGATACCGGCATCGGCATCAAGCCGGAGGCCATGGAGCGGATATTTGCCCCCTTCAGTCAAGCAGATACGTCCACAACACGTAAATATGGCGGAACCGGCTTGGGACTCTCAATCTGTCGGCAGCTATCGGAACTCATGGGAGGCAGGATCTGGGCCGAAAGCAAGGAAGGGATGGGCAGCACATTCCACGTCGTAATCCCCTTTATGGTGGCCGATGCCCCGACCAATGGCCATGTGCCGCCATGACGGAAGGGAGAGGGCCTGGGCCCCTCTCCGCCCGATTGAAGACGCAGGTCATCCCCCGAACTCCAGCGCCGCCCACCAGGCTGCAATGACTACTGCGGCGCTGAGCATCGCCAATAGGGCGTTGAGCAGGCGGCCGGGACGGCCGTTCTTCCCCAACAGATATTCCGCCACCAGACCAAGGCCGATTCCGAACAAAAAACCAAACAGATGTGCCCCCAGGTCGGTGTTTTTGCCCTCCGTCCCAAGCAGGGCCAGGAGGGCCAGGGCCGACGCGAAGGGGAGCAGCCAGCGCCGCTGCAAGTGCTGTCGGTAACGCACCAGGCTGAGCGCCGCAAGGATGCCGACAGCTCCGAACACAGCGGTGGAGGCCCCCACCGAACTATGATCGGGAGATTGGGCGTATGCATTGGCCAGGTTCCCCAGGGCTCCGGCCCCCAACAGTAGGCACCAGGCCGGCCCTGAGCCGAGTTCACGACAGAGAAAGATGACGAAGATGCCCCCGATGGCCAGGTTGCTGACCAGATGCAGGCTGTCGACATGCAGGGTGAGAGCCGTTACGATCCGCCACCATTGGCCGTCCAGTATTTTCCCGGCTTGTGCATTGCCGAGCCCGGTCCAATCCGGTTGGGAAAAGGCGGACAGCGTACCATCGAGTTGCGTCAGGTTGTGGAAGGTTGCCAGGAGAATCAGAATCGAGAGGGTAGACAGGGTATTTTCCACCAGAGGGTGGACCGGCGGGGCCGCGGGGGGCCAATCACGGTTTTCCTCCTCGAAGAGCCGTAACTCTTCTCGAGCCCTGTCGAGGTGGCTGACCGGCACCAACAGGAACCAGCGTCCCGCATCTTGTTCAAGACGGCACGGCACCGAACGGGCATCCAGGACCAGCGCCCAGAGCTGGGTCCGGCCCCTGGAAGGAGGCTCCGAAATCAGCCCTGCGGAGACCTCTGCCCACTCTTCGACATGCGGCCCGTGTATTTCGCTCACGTGCTCCATGCATGTACTATAACCACCACTACCGCACTTTACCAGAGTGCAGGCGAAGATTCTGCTGTCGACGGCACGTCGCCTGCGGAGATAATGTCGTTGCCGGGCAGGCCTGACACGTACTGCCATGCATTGCTTGACACACCTGCCGCAGATAGGTATTATTCTTATATAGTAACAATTCATTTCATCCAGGGTCGGGGCACGGATCATGGACGCTTTACAGGAACAACTGAAACAGTTCGGGGATGCCTGCCGGAAAGCGGGGCTCAAGTTAACCCACCAGCGCCTGGAGATTTTCAGCGAACTGGCCCGGTCGCCCGACCACCCTTCTGCGGAAGCGCTCCACCAGAGGCTGCGCAAAAAAATCCCCACTTTATCGCTGGATACGGTGTATCGGACACTGGCAACCTTCGTACACCATGGTATGATTAATAAAGTGGAAACCATCGAGAGCCAGGGGCGCTTTGAGGTGACGCTCGCGCGCCACCATCATCTGATCTGTAGCAGATGCAACGCTATCATGGACTTCCAGTGGCCGTTCATGGACGAGGCGGCTCTCCCGGAAATAGTAAAAACCTGGGGCAGGGTCGACAACCGGAGCGTAGTAGTATACGGGATCTGCAAAAATTGTCTGGATGGATAACGGCGGCAGAATGGTTTTTTTTGACATAACTATAGTAATAATTACTATCTAATAATTATACTTATAATTTACCCATGAGATAATATTTAAGGCGGCGCCTGTCAGACAAGCGGGTTCCCGGGAGGGCCAAACGGCACCATGCGTTATGGCTGGGCACTATTTACCATGAAAGGAGAGCAGAGATGAGTGAAGATAACAAATGTCCGGTAACAGGCAGAGTTGACAAACCCACTGCCGGCAACGGCCCGTCGAACCGGGATTGGTGGCCGAACCAGTTGAACCTCAAGATGCTGCACCAACACTCCGCTTTGAGCAATCCTATGGGCGCGGCGTTCAACTACGCCGAGGAATTCAAACGTCTCGACCTGGAGGCCGTGAAGAAAGACCTCCATGCGCTGATGACCGACTCGCAAGAGTGGTGGCCGGCCGACTGGGGGCACTACGGCGGCCTTTTCATCCGGATGGCCTGGCACAGTGCGGGCACCTACCGCATGGGCGACGGCCGCGGGGGAGCCGGGTCCGGCTCGCAGCGCTTTGCGCCCCTCAACAGCTGGCCTGACAACGTGAACCTCGACAAAGCGCGCCGCCTGCTGTGGCCGGTCAAGCAGAAATACGGCAGAAAAATTTCCTGGGGCGACCTCATGATCCTCGCCGGCAACTGCGCCCTGGAGTCCATGGGGTTCAAGACCTTTGGCTTCGGCGGCGGGCGCGAGGATGTCTGGGAGCCTGAAGAGGATATCTACTGGGGGGGGGAGAAGGAGTGGCTGGCTACCAGCGACAAACCCAACAGCCGCTACTCCGGCGATCGGGATCTCGAAAACCCCCTCGCCGCCGTGCAGATGGGGCTGATCTATGTGAACCCCGAAGGCCCGGACGGCAACCCGGACCCGGTGGCCTCCGGCCGTGACGTCCGGGAGACCTTCGCGCGCATGGCGATGAACGACGAGGAGACCGTAGCGCTCGTCGCCGGCGGGCATACCTTCGGCAAGTGCCACGGTGCCGGACCGGCAACCCACGTAGGTCCGGAACCCGAAGCCGCCCCCATCGAAGAGCAGGGGCTCGGCTGGAAGAGCAGCTTCGGCAGCGGCAAAGGCGGCGATACGATCGGCAGCGGCATCGAGGGGGCCTGGAAAGCAAACCCGACCACCTGGGACATGGGCTATCTGAACACGCTGTTCAAGTATGAATGGGAACTGGTCAAGAGCCCGGCCGGCGCGAATCAGTGGCTGGCCAAGGACGTGGCCGAGGAGGACATGGTGGTCGACGCGCACGACCCGTCGAAGAAACGCCGGCCGATGATGACCACGGCGGACCTCTCCCTGCGCTTCGATCCGATCTACGAGCCAATCGCACGGCATTACCAGCAGAATCCCGAAAAATTCGCGGACGCCTTCGCCAGGGCGTGGTTCAAGCTGACCCACCGCGACATGGGACCACGCGCGCGCTATCTCGGTCCTGAAGTCCCTTCGGAAGAGCTCATCTGGCAAGACCCCGTCCCCGCTGTCAATCACAAGTTGATCGATGCGCAGGACATCGTTTCTCTCAAAAGCAAGATCCTGGCTTCAGGACTGTCCGTCTCCCAACTGGTCTCGACCGCCTGGGCGTCGGCAGCCACCTTCCGCGGTTCCGACAAGCGTGGCGGGGCAAACGGCGCGCGCATCCGTCTCGCGCCGCAGAAGGATTGGGAGGTTAATCAGCCTGCCCAACTGGAGGCTGTGCTGCAAGTCCTCGAGGGGATTCGAAAGGAGTTTAATGGAGCGCAGCCGGACGGGAAGATGGTTTCGCTCGCCGACATGATCGTTCTGGGCGGATGCGCAGGTGTCGAGCAGGCGGCGAAGAATGCCGGACACGAGGTGACGGTCCCCTTTACGCCGGGACGCACGGATGCGTCACAGGAGCAAACCGACGCGGCGTCGTTCGCCGTACTCGAGCCGATTGCCGACGGCTTCCGAAACTATCTCAAAGCAAAATACAGCGTAACGGCGGAGGAGTTGCTGGTTGACAAGGCGCAATTACTGACGCTGACCGCCCCTGAGATGACGGTTCTCCTTGGCGGCATGCGCGCCTTGAATGCCAACTTCGGACAGTCCCCACATGGCGTCTTCACCAAGCGGCCGGGGACGCTTACCAATGACTTCTTCGTGAACCTGCTCGACATGGGCACGACGTGGAAGGCAACCCCCGACGCAAACGTGTTCGAGGGCCGCGATCGCACGAGCGGCGAACTCAAGTGGACCGGCACCCGCGTCGATCTCATCTTCGGTTCGAATTCCCAGCTCCGGGCCGTGGCCGAGGTCTACGGGTGCGAGGACTCCCAGGAGAAGTTCCTGCACGACTTTATTAGGGCATGGGACAAGGTTATGAACCTCGACCGTTTCGACCTTGCCTGATCGTAGCGCCGGTGCCTTCGAGGGTCTCCGGCAGGACGGTAAAAACGCCATGGAAACAAACGAAAAGAGGCGGCCCCATGGCCGCCTCTTTTCATTACCTGCATTTTATGAATCCTTCTGCCTACCGCATCATCTCGAAGTTGCGATCCTCACACGTTTCATCGGTAATATCGATGAACTTGTTGCAGATCTCTGTCATCATGTTAACGACGCCCTGGTAGCCGATAATCGGGTAACGGTGTTTGTTGACCCGGTCGAAGATCGGGAAACCGAAACGGAACAGCGGAATCTTCGCGTCACGGGCGGCGAACTTGCCATGGGTATCGCCGATCATGGCGTCCACCGGGTCGGTCATGATCAGGCTCCGCAGGTGCCACAGGTCCTTGTTCATGTAGATCTTGCACCCCTGGCCGTACATGGAGCCGTCCAGCAGGGCCTGCAGTTCCTTCTCCAGCTTCTTGTTACCCCTGCTGCACAGGATGTGGTGCGGGCGGGCGCCCACCTCCAGCAGGAAGGATACATAGCCCAGCAGGTAGTCCGGGTCGCCGTAGACGGCGAACTTCTTGCCGTGGATGTACTGATGGGAGTCGGTGACGGCGTCCACGGCGCGGCCGCGCTCGTTTTTCAGGGAGGCGGGCACCTCCTTGCCGAACAGTTCGGCCAGTTTCATGATAAAGGCATCGGTCTTCTCGATCCCCATGGGCATCGGCATGGTGGCATGCTTGCCGGAGTAGTTGTCCTTGATCCAGCCGAAGGTCTTGGGGGTGGCATAGGCGCCGATGGCGATGGTGGCCTTGCCGTTGATGGAGTCGGCGGCATCCTCCAGCTTGGTTCCGCCGGCGTAGAGATGGTAGTTGCCGTCGCAGGGGGAATCAAAGCTGTCGGAGATATCGGCCAGGATTGTATGGGGGATGCCGAAGGCCTCCAGGATGCGCTTATACTCGCGATAGTCACCGGTATTGAAGTCGCAGCCGGCGATCAGGTTGAGCTTGCCGGTGCAGCGCCCCTCGACCTGTTTACCCTCGGTCAGGTTTTGCAGGATCGAGACCAGCATGGAGTCATAGCCGTGGATATGAGTACCGTTGAAGCTGGGGGTGTTGGCATAGGGGATCGGGAGTTCCTTGGGCACCAATCCCTTTTGTTTGGCGTTCTTGATGAAGGCGGTCAGGTCGTCGCCGATAACCTCCGGCATGCAGGAGGTGAAAACCGCTATCATCTTCGGCTTGTAGATGGCATTGGCGTTTTCCAGCCCCTCGTGCAGGTTGTTCTGGCCACCGAACACCGCGCCGTCCTCGGTCATGGCATCCGATGCGGCCGGGGCGGGCTCGCGGAAGTGACGGTTGAGGGTGGAGCGGTAATAGGAGGCACACCCCTGGGAACCGTGTACGAAAGGCAGCGTCCCCTCGAAACCGTGGGCGGCAAGCTGGGCGCCGAGCGGCTGACAGGCGTGGGCCGGGTTGATCACCAGTGCCTGACGGGCAAAGTTCTTCTCTTTATACTCTTCCGTGTTGATCCATTCCTTGACCCGCTCCACCTCTTCCGGCGGCGTCTCGACAATCTTTTTGACTTCAAGTCCTAGTGCGTTTGACATGATTTATCTCTCCTTAAGCCGTCCGGGACCAATCCGTCCACGGTACGGTTATTTTTTCCCGTAGGGGGGACAACCCGACATAATCAGAAAGGCGCCTTCACCAGCTTCCACGTCGGGCTGTTAATCGCCATGTCAACATCGCGGGCAAACACCTCGAATCCCTTATAGCCGTGGTACGGACCGGAATAGTCCCAACTATGCATCTGGCGGAAGGGGATACCCATCTTCTGAAAGACGTATTTCTCCTTGATGCCGGAACCGACCAGGTCAGGCTTGAGGGCGTCGGCAAACTTCTCGAACTCGTACTCGGAGGGGTCGTCGTAGACCACGGTGGCGTCGGGCATCTCCGGGGCGGTGCGGTCGTAATCGTCCGTGTGGGCGAATTCGTAGCCCGAACCGACGCAGTCCATTCCCAGATCCTCATAGGCGCCGATGGTGTGGCGCGGACGAAGCCCGCCGACCAGCAGCATGACCTTCTTGCCATCCAGGCGCGGCTTGTACTCGTCGATAACCGCCTGCATGATCGGGTCGTATTTGGCGATCACTGCCTCCACCTTGGCTTTGATGGTATCGTCGAACAATGCGGCAAGCTGCCTGAGGCTGTTGCGAATCTTGGTCGGGCCGAAGAAATTGAGTTCGATCCAGGGAATGCCGTACTTCTCTTCCATAACCTTGCACATGTAGTTCATGGAGCGGTAGCAGTGGATGACGTTGAGCTTGACCGTGTGGGTGGCGGCGATCTTCTCCAGTTCGCCGTCGCCGGTCCAGACAGCCTTGACGTTGAAACCGCACTCTTCGAGAAGCGGCTTCGTTGACCAGGCGTCGCCACCAATGTTGTATTCGCCGATCAGGGCAATGTCATAGGGGCTTTCCGGTTCGGCGTACTCGCGGGTTCCAATGATGAAGTCGCGAATCGTATCGTTGGAGATGTGGTGTCCCAACGACTGGGAAACACCACGGAACCCCTCGCAGTTACAAGGGATGATGGGGATGTCCAGATCCTTGGCCGACTGCTTGGCGACCGAGTTGATGTCATCGCCGATCAGGCCGACCGGGCATTCGGAAAGGACCGAGATCCCCTTGGCCAGCGGGAACAAGTCATGAGCCTCTTCCAGCAAGGTTTTGAGCTTCTTGTCGCCGCCGTACACAATGTCCTTCTCCTGGAAATCGGAGGTAAACTGCATCGGAAAGCTGGTAACGCCGGTGATGCCGCTCATCATATTGCGGCGGGTACCCCAAGAATACCAGCCACAGCCGACCGGACCATGGGAGACGTGGACCATGTCGCGGATCGGTCCCCAGACCACCCCTTTGGCGCCTGCATAGGCGCAGCCGCGGGCGCTCATGACGCCGGGGACGGTCTTCTTGTTGGACTTGACGCAGGCCGAACCGGATGCCGGATCATTGGCGCCCAGATGCGGGGCGCGCTTCTTCTTGGCCTTTTCGGGGTAGACAGCCAAGGTTTCGGCGATCAAGGTCTCGGTCGATTCCTTGGTGATACCTTCAACTTTTCGTATCTTGTCTGACATAATAGGTCTCCTCTGATTATGAGAGGCAAATCCAGCCTCTGCTGTATGCCTTCTGGGACTAGGCTGCTGCCTCTGCCACGCCGACGATGCTCTCGTCCTCAACTTCCATGATGCCGAATTCCATCAGAAGTTCTTCAAGTTCTTCCATCTCCAGCGGGGTCGGAACGACCAGCATCTTATTCTCGGAGATCTTCTTGGCCAGGGTGCGGTATTCTTCAGCCTGCTTGTGCTCGGGCGAGTACTCGATGACCGTCATGCGGCGCAGTTCGGCGCGCTGTACCTGGTTGTCGCGGGGGACGAAGTGGATCATCTGGGTGCCGAGACGCTTTGCCAGGGCCTCGATCAGTTCGTCCTCGCGGTCGGTGTTGCGGGAGTTGCAGATCAGGCCGCCCAGGCGGACCTTACCGGAAGAAGCGTACTTGAGAATACCTTTGGCGATATTGTTGGCGGCGTACATGGCCATCATCTCGCCGGAGCAGACGATGTAGATCTCTTCGGCCTTGTTCTCACGAATCGGCATGGCGAACCCGCCGCAGACAACGTCACCCAGAACGTCGTAGAAAACGAAATCCAGGTCAGGGGTATAGGCGCCGTTCTCTTCCAGGAAGTTGATGGCGGTGATGACGCCGCGGCCGGCACAACCGACGCCCGGTTCGGGACCGCCGGACTCCACACATTTCACATCGCCGTAACCCACTTTCATGACATCGGCCAGTTCAAGGTCCTCGACCGTGCCGAGTTCGCGCACCAGGTCCATAACCGTATTCTGGGCTTTGGCATGCAGGATCAGGCGGGTGGAGTCGGCCTTGGGGTCGCAACCGACGATCATGACTTTTTTACCGATAGACGCCAGACCGGCTACCGTGTTTTGTGTGGTGGTTGATTTGCCGATGCCGCCCTTACCGTAGATTGCGATCTGTCTCATGTTACTGCTCCTTTCGCTCACCAATCCGTGAGCTTTCGTAGTTTTTTCGGGGCAATTTAATAAGGCGCCCCATTACTCTGAATGGCGGCGCCTTTGCCGAATTCGATTAGTGTTTTTTCAACGCCGAATGTTTTGAAACTCGTTATTGCATCCTGCATGCCAATTCACAACTATCTGTATTATAACATAATTTAAAATAGCGCCCTGAATAACACGATTGTCGCAACCAAAATTGCATATTTATTATGCACGCATGCTCATTGCCAGCACGTCCTACCCTCAACCATTATGCCCATAAAAAAGGCACCGCAGCCGGTGCCTTTGATTATGCTACACTCCTCACCAGAAGGGCCTGATCAAGCGGCCCTCTTCAGACCATAGAGTTTGATCAGCTGGCTGTTACTGAGCGGCCGCCGCGTCTGCTGGGCAATCTTTCTGACCTTGTCCATCAGGTGCATGGCCTCGGAACGGCTGATGGCAATACCCATATCCTTATACCGCTCCATAAGGCCGCTGGTACCGGAATGCTTGCCCACCACAATCTGCCGCACAAGACCTACCTCGGCCGGATCGAATCCTTCGTAATTTCTGGGGTCCTTGATCACGCCGTCGGCATGCAGGCCCGATTCGTGGGCAAAGACCCGCTCGCCAACCACCGCTTTCCAGGCCGGCAACGGCCGGTTGGAGGCCTTGGCCACAAACAACGACAGCTCCCGAAAACGGTGGGTATCGATGCCGGTGTCGATGCCGCTGGCATGCTTGAGCCCCATTACCACCTCTTCCAGGGCTGCGTTGCCGGCCCGCTCCCCCAGGCCGTTGACCGTCGTATTGACGAACTGGGCTCCGGCGCGGATGCCGGCAATGGCGTTGGCGGTTGCCATCCCCAGGTCGTTGTGGGTGTGCACCTCGAGAGGCAGCTCGGGCACGGCCGTACGGAGGGCGCGCACCATATCGTAGGTGCCGAAAGGATCGAGGATACCCAGGGTATCGCAAAAACGGAAACGGTCCCCCCCCATGGCCCACGTGATCTGCATCAGTTCGATGAGAAAGGGAATATCGGCCCGGCTGGCGTCCTCACCCCCGACCGAAACGTACAGCCCTTTCCCCTTGGCGAAACCAAGGGCGACCTTGAGTTGTTCCTTGACCCATTCACGGGTCTTCCTGATCTTGTTGCGGATCATGATATCCGAAACCGACAGGGAGACGTCCACGGCCGTTACTCCGCTCTCGATGCTGGCCTGGATGTCGGGCACCGTGGCCCGGTTCCAGGTGATCAGGCGGGCGTTCAGCCCCAGGTCCACCAACGCCTTGACATCGCTCTGTTCTTCCTTGCCCATGGCCGGGATGCCGCATTCCAGCTCCTGTACGCCGATGGAATCGAGCATGCGGGCAATGGCGATCTTGTCGCGCCTGTTGAACACTACGCCGGCCGTCTGCTCGCCGTCGCGTAGTGTCGTATCGTCAATGATGATTGATGGTTCGTTCATGGTCATCTCCTTATCTCCAAAACCCCGAATCACCCGCAACTGCCCATGGTTGCCAAACCAAAAACATATTCCGGCCTGTAGTCCGGTTTGGCACCGGCATACATGAGGACGTTGGTGCCGTGATCCATAAAGCCCCGTTCCTGCAGCAGTGCAACCGCTCCACGGTTGCAGGCCGGGGTATCGATATAAACCGTCATGCCGGCCGGCAGGCTGTTCAGCGCCTTGTCAAGCAGGCGCGCCGCACGGTCCGACGAAAGAGCGCTGAATGGTCCCACCTGTACCGCGTGGCCGCACGGTTGAATAACCGCAAAAGCCGAGTCTTCGGACACGACAGTGCCGCGCCTGGATGTAGCGGCAAGCAGGCCGTCGCGCCGGTCCCCCCAACCGAGCTGGTCGAGGGCCGCATCCAACTCCCCCGCCGCAGCGGGAACAGGCCCGGCCGGTTCGCTGACCTTGCCGGTCCAGCGGATGATGGTGTCGGTGCTGCTGAAGCCGTGTTTTTCATACAGGGCTTTGCCCATTTTCGAGGCAGTCAGCCAGAACGTCTCGACACCAACATTACGCAGGTTGTCAAACGCCCCGAGGAAAAGCGCTTCGCCGATGCCACAACTGCGGTGGCGCTGATCAACGATAAGATTGCCGATCCAGCCGCTCAGGTCGTGGCGCAGGGAGGTCACAAAACCTATGGCCGCACCGGCTTCGTCCCGCGCCGAGAGACAACCGGAGGGAAAAGAGGACAACAGGAAATCGAATTCCCACGGCTCCGCTACCCAGTTTTCCACGGCTGCCAGCCCGAGAAAGCGAGGCACATCCTCTTTACGAAACGGCTCGATGGTCATGCCTTATTCACTCCGCAGCCTTATTCATTTCGGTACCGCGCAGGCTGACTCGCCGACCGTCACATCCTGCCCGATCAGGCCAACGGCGTCGGCGCGACACTGTTTGCAATGGCTGAACTGCCCGATAACCGACTCGTTGGCCTTGCGCACCTCCGCGAGCCGCTCTTCGCTGGGTGGTTCGATGTGCGACAGTTCGGCCTGGGGGATAATCGGCATGATGTTCATCACAAAGGCCCCCAATTTCTTGACCCGCTCGGCGATCAGCGGCAACTGGTCGTCGTTCACCCCGGGCACCAGCACGGAATTCACCTTGATGGTGAGGCCAAGTTCGGCGGCGCGCTTCAACCCCTCGAACTGGTTGGCGATCAGGATCCGGGCGCCTTCCACACCGGTATAATGGTTACCGTGGTAGATGACGTGTCGATAGATTTTGGCTCCGACCTCGGGATCGACGGCGTTGATGGTGACGGTCAGGCTGTGCAGGCCCAATTCGTACAGGCGGTCGATAGACTCGGGCAACAGCAGGCCGTTGGTGCTCATGCACAACATGAGTTCCGGGAATTCCTTCTTGACCAGCTCAAAGGTTTCAAAGGTCTCCTCGTTGGCCAGCGGATCACCGGGGCCGGCAATACCGATCACCTTGATAATTGGCCCCACCACCGGACTGGCCATCACCTCCCGCACCTTGATAATGGCTTCCTCGGGGGTCAGCAGACGGCTGGTCACACCGGGACGGGATTCGTTGGCGCAATCATGTTTGCGGGTGCAATAACCGCACTTGATGTTGCATCGAGGGGCAACCGCCAGATGCATGCGGCCGTTTTTATGATGATTGCCGCCGAAGCAGGGATGCCCCTGGATCTTATTTTTCATGTCACATGCACTCGCCATGGTTGTTCTCCTTTCAATCAAAAGAGCCTGTTGCTCACTCCACAGGCTCCGTTGCCGTTAGCTGAGTTGGTGTCATTGAGATTTTAATCTACCTATGGGTAAGGGGTAAGGCATAGAGCGTGCCAGAGAACAATATTATTTACGATTACCCTGCAAAGGCACGAATAATGGCGTATCGCGAGAGATTCCCCGGAAGCCCGGCGTTCACGTGACGCGACCTGAACACGACAAATTGCCTTTTTTTTGATCATGTATATTTTTTTCTGTTCTGGTTTCGCTTTTGCAGGTCTAATGTGGAATACGCGGGAATCGTGCAAATCCATTATGAATGGTTGCTCCATGTTCAACCAGTATAACCCAGCAGAGATCCGCAACAGGGCTGCGGCCGCCTTCATCGGGATGGCCATTGGCGACGCTCTGGGTGCCACGGTGGAGTTCATGACCGCGCCGGAGATTGCCGCAAAATACGGCACTTTCAAGGACATCATCGGCGGTGGCTGGCTTCGCCTGAAGCCGGGGCAGGTAACCGACGACACCGAGATGGCGCTCTGCATCGCCCGGGCGATCATCGAAAGCCAAGGCTGGTCCGTAGAGGCGATCTCCCGCAATTTTGCCGCCTGGCTCAAATCTCGACCGGTGGATTGCGGCGACACCTGCCGCAAGGGCATCCGTGCCTTCATGCTGCATGGCACTACGGAGGTGCCTCCAAACGAGTGGGATGCGGGCAACGGTGCAGCAATGCGGATCATTCCGGTGGCGCTCTTCTCTCTACCCGACGGAGAACTGCTGAAAAAATATGCGGTCGAGCAGGCCCATATAACCCACAACAACCCCTTGTCAGACGCGGCCTGCATCTGCCTGGGAGAGATGCTGCACCTGGCGATCTGCGGCGCATCACGGAACCGCCTGCGCCGTCAAGCCGACGGCTTGGTAGCCCGTTTTCCCACCTTCAACTTCGAGCCCTACCGGGGACTTGCCACCGGCTATGTGGTTGATACGCTCCAGACCGTCTTTCACTGGTTTTTCAGGGGGAAAAGTTTCGAGGAATGCGTCGTGGGGACCGTCAACCAGGGCGCTGACGCGGACACTACCGGCGCCATCTGCGGCATGCTGGCAGGTGCCTACTTTGGGATGGAAGGCATCCCACCGCGCTGGCTGAAAAAGATGGATAAAAAAGTGATCACAGAGATTAACGTACTAACCGAGCGGCTGATCAGTGCCAGCCCGGCGGGGAGATTGGGGTAAGGCGACGGGGCAACCACACAGGGTTGCCCACGGCCGGCTTCAATCGGTTATACCCCCTTCAGGATGCCATCCGCCACCTGGCGCAGGCTTTTGCGCTTGTCCATGGCCATCTTCTGCATGGCGCGATAGGCATCGGCCTCGCTCATACGCTGTTTTTCCATCAGCGTTCCCTTGGCCTTTTCTATCACCTTGCGATTCTCAATGGTTTCTTTCAGGTCTTCAATCTTCTCTTTGAGGTCTTCCACGTGTTCCGTATGGGCCAAAGCGATCTCGATCGCCGGGACAAGATCCTGCTCGCGCAACGGCTTGGTTAAAAAAGCGGCAATTCCGCTCTCTGCTGCCCGTTTCGCGGTCTGGGCATCGAAACAGTTGGTCAGGAGTATGATGGGGATCTTGAGTTTTTTCTTGATCTCTTTTGCGGCGGTTATCCCGTCCATTTCCGGCATGACCACATCCAGGACCGCCATATCGGGAAAGCTCGCCATGGCCATCTCCACGGCACTTTTACCATCCCCGCATTCCAGGACGTCTTCGAATCCAAGATCCATGAGCATGGCTTTCAGACCCATTCTGATAAGCGGCTCGTCGTCACATATTAAAACTGTCTTCATGTATCATCCTCCCGGTGGCCATCGGATACCAAATGGAGTTGCATCTAACATGCCAGTATATGCCTGAAAGGCCCCGTCAGCACTGCCGGGGCCCTCGGGTTTGCACAGTTTGTTATAGCCTTTTATCCAGTCGAAACCTACCTGAGCACGGCCTCGGCCAGAACCTCTGCCACATCGCGCACCTTGACGCTGTCGGCTTTCACATCCTTGAGCCCGTCCTCGAACATGGTCAGGCAATAGGGGCAGGAAACGCAAATGGTGTCCGGTTTCTCCTCCAACGCCTCCTTGACCCGGTTGAGGTTGATCCGCTCGCCGGTATGCTCTTCCATCCACATCCTGCCGCCGCCGGCCCCGCAACAGAAAGCGTTGTTGCGGTTGCGCTCCATCTCGGCCGGGGCCGCCCCGGTGGCCAGCTTGATCACCTCGCGCGGCGCATCGTACACGTCGTTGTGCCTTCCCAGGTAACAGGAATCGTGAAATACGGTGGCCCCCAACTCCGCGGATGCCCCCTCCTGCTTGAGATAGCCGTCCTGCACCAGATTCCGCAGGAATTCGCTGTGGTGGATCACTTCAAGTTCGAGCCCGTACTGTTTGTAGTCGTTTTTCAGTGTCGAGAAACAGTGTGGACACTGGGTGATGACCTTTTTGACGCCCCGCTCGGTAAAGATCCGCACGTTCTCTTTGGCCATGCGGTCAAAGACGTACTCGTTGCCCAGGCGGCGCAGGCTGTCGCCGCAGCACTTCTCGTCCTTGCCCAGGATCCCCCAGGAGACACCGGCCTTGTCCAACAGTTGGGCCAGGGCCACGCTGACGTGCTTGCTACGCGAATCGAACGAGCCGGCACAGCCGACGTAGAGCAGGTACTCGGTGGTATTCTTGTCGAAAGGCTTGACCTCCATCTGGGCGCACCACTTGGTGCGCTCCGACGGGGCGATACCCCATGGGTTGCTGCGACCCTCCATGTTCTCGAACAGGTTGAGCAACTCCTCGGGAAAGTGGGCCTCGGTCTCCACAAGGTGGCGACGCATCTTGACGATCTTGGGCATCTGTTCGATGAAGACCGGGCAGGCTTCCATGCAGGCGCCGCAGGTGGTGCAGCCCCAGATGGACTCCTCTCCGACACTCCCCTCGCCCCCATCCCCGATCAGAGGTTTGGCCGGGGCTGCTCCCTGTTTGAGCAGTGCACCGTTCTCCAGCAGGTTGACCTTGATATCGTGGACAACAGCCCTCGGATTGAGCGGCTTGCCGGTAATGTTTGCCGGGCAGACCTTCTGGCAGCGGCCGCACTCGGTACAGGCCATGGAATCCAGCAGGTCTTTCCAGGTGAAGCGGTCCGCCTGGGCGACGCCAAAGGTGTTACCGCCGACGAACTCCTCTCTCGGTTGCGTATTGGGCTTTTCCAACCGCCGGAAAAAACAGTTGGGGATGGCGGTCAGAATGTGCATGTGCTTGCTGTGGGGGAGATAGGCCATGAATATCAGAAGTGCGGCGGCATGCGCCCACCAACTGACGTTAAACACCAGGGCGCCTGCGGAGGACGCAATCAGGCCGGCCACAACGCTCGAAACCGGCATGTAGGTGTGGGCAATGGCGAGATAATTTTCCGGCAGGCGGGATATCCTGGCGGCATTCATGCCGAAGTTTGCCATCATCAGGGTGGCGATCAGCCCCAGGATGAAGAACGCATCGATAGTGCGGGCCTCGGGATAGGGAGGCGCAACAATCCGCCTGACCATGGCAATGACTACCGCTACGAGGGCAAGGAGCGACACGACATCAATCACCAGCAGCAGCGGAAAATAGACGCCGTCGGGCAGGTGTGACAGGCTTATGGAAGGGAATACGCCGTGCAACAGGAATTCGGTATTGGAAACCAAAAGGATGATGAACGACCAGAAGATGACGAAATGATTGAGGCCGAATGGCTTGGCCAAGACCCGCTTCTGCCCGAAGGCATACTGTAGCATTTCGCCGATACGTTGACCTATGTTGTCGAACCGGTTCTCCGCCTGGCCTATGGCCACCAGGCTGAACCTGCGCCAGCAACCCCAGGCAAAGATACCGAGGGAGACGATCAGGAGGGGGGTGAATATGGTCGGGTTGGGTGTCATGTCAAGACCTCAAGAAGGTTGTTGAAAAACAGCCATCTCGCCGCCGTCCTCGAAGGCCCCCTTGTGCGGCGTAGCGCTGCTACGCCTCCGCAGGGCCTGTCTAGCGGGTGCGACGATCTGACTATTTTTGAACAACTTGTTTTTTTCTCTGTGATTCTATGGCTCTGTGGCAAATGTGAAAAGTCAATGCGTTCGCTGCTGCTTCAACTCCCTGATCCGTTTCGTGATGGCCGGGACCACCTGGAACAGGTCGCCGACGATGCCGTAGGTGGCGACCTCGAAGATCGGCGCCTGACGGTCGCGGTTGATGGCGATGACCATGTCCGAATCCTGCATGCCGACCAGATGCTGGATGGCGCCGGAGATGCCGCAGGCGATGTAGATCTTGGGGCGGACGGTCTTGCCGGTCTGGCCGACCTGGCGGTCAACCGGCATCCAGCCGGCATCCACGGCGCTGCGGGAGGCGCCCACCACGCCGCCCAACTCCTCGGCTAATTCTTTTAGAATGGCGAAGTTTTCAGGCGCCATCATGCCGCGGCCGCCGGAGACGATGAACTCGGCTCCCGTGATATCCACGTGGCTTTTGTTCTTCGTATCATGGATGATCTCGATGACCTTGGTGAGAATATTCTCCTCGGGAACCACGAAGTCCTCGCGAATGATGGTGCCCGTGGCGCCCTCCCGGCACTCCGGCATCGGCATCACGTTGGGACGGACCGTGGCCATCTGGGGACGGAACTTATCGCACATGATGGTTGCCATGATGTTGCCGCCAAAGGCCGGGCGCGTCTGCATGAGGTTACGCTTGTCGTCGATACCGAGGCCGGTGCAGTCGGCGGTCAGCCCCGTGGCGACGCGGGTCGCGACGGCTCCGGCCAGGTCGCGCCCCATACCGGTGGCGCCCATGAGGATGACCTCCGGTTTGTGTTTGGCGATCAGGTGGCAACAGGCCTCCAGATAGGCCTCGGTCCGGTAGTTGCGGTACACCGGGGCATCCACCAGGTAGGCTTTGGAAGCACCGTGGGCAAAAGCCTCGGCACAGAGATGCTCCACCTTTTCGCCGATCACCAGGGCGCACAACTCCACCCCCAGAGAGGCGGCCAACTGGGCTCCGACGCCGAGCAGTTCCCACGACACCTTGGCCGGTTCTCCCTCGGTCTGTTCGACGAAGACCCATACGCCACGGTAGGCGGCCAGCTTTTTGGCCAGGGCCGCGGCCTCTTCGTCCACTTCCTCTTCGACAGGGGTGGCGGCAGCAGCCAGTTGTTCCAGTATCTTCAACTCTTCAGGGGTGAAGAACATCTCCAGGGCACTGGCGGGACAGATCTTGATGCACTTGACGCAGCCGATGCATTTTTCCGGAATGACCACCGGCTCACCGGCATCGTTCATCTCGATGGCATTGACCGGGCAGACGCTCTGGCAACGGGCGCCGCAGGCAATGCACTTGCCCTCCAGCAGGCGCGCCTTGCCGCGTGGTTTCTTCACTTTGGGTTGTGGTTGCGGTTCAGTCATGTCGGAAAACCTTTTTCTTCATTTTATAAAGGTAACTATTAGAGCGGCAGCATATCCTTCGCCAGCAGCTTATCGATCAGCAGCGCAGCCGTGCCTTCGGGATCGCCATAGCCGTCGCCGATGATCTCCCCTTTGGCCCGCTCCGGGGAGAAGATCTTGCTGACCCAGGTGGGCGACCCCTTGAGGCCGATGGCCTGTTCGTCCAGCTTGAGTACCTGATTGTTCCAGACCTCTACCTGGGCGTCGGCTGCGGCCAGGCGCATGGGTACGCGGGGATAGCGCGGCCGGTTCAGTTCCCGCACGACGGTCAGCATGGCGGGCAATGGCGCCTCGACGATCTCGTGGCGCCCTTCCAGCTTGCGGCTGACGCGGATACGTTTGCCGCCGACATCCAGATTGTCGATGCGGTCCACCAGGGTGAGCTGGTGATAGGCCAGTCGGGTGGCAATGCCGGGGCCGACCTGAGCGGTATCGCCATCGATGGTCTGCTTGCCGCATAACACCAGGCCAACCTCGTCCGCCTCGGTGTGCAACTTGCGGATTGCCGCCGAAAGGACGTTGCTGGTGGCCAGCGTGTCGGCTCCGCCGAAAACCCGGTCGGAAAGCAGGATAGCCATATCGACCCCCAGGGCCAAGGCCTTTCTGAGGGTCGCTTCGGCATTGGGAGGCCCCATGGAGATGGCGGCGACCTTGCAGCCAAAGCGGTCTTTCAGGCGCAACGCCTCTTCCAGCGCATGGGTATCATAGGGATTGACGATAAAGGGGATGCCCTCGCGTACCAAGGTGTTGGTGACCGGGTCGATCTGCACCTGGGTGGTGTCGGGGACCTGCTTGATACAGGCGACTACGAGCATGGATGAAGTTCTCCTGGTATGAGCTACGATAACGAAAAGCCCGGCACGGTCCCATGCCGGGCTCCGGTGCCCTACATAAAATCCTGTTTTCAGCAACAGGAGTATTCATGGCAAGAGCAGAAAGTATGCCTATTTGACCATAGTCAAAGTATACGCACTTTTTAAAGTGACCGGTCAGGGGAAAGACTGCTGCTGTCTCGCTGGAGTTGGACTTGTTGCTTCCCGAAAAAACAAACCGACAAAATTTTAGTTAAACTAAAAAACACATCCTGACGTGCGCTGATTATTGCGGCGCCCTGCCTCAAATAAAGGCACTTTGTGCACCCCTATTGTATCAACATTCTCCCGCCGGTCAATAGTTGACTATTTTTAGGGCACGGCTTTCCGCTTGACGCGCATCCCTCCAGCGACTAAAAAAGAACCATGAATCTCCTTACCCACCTCAACCCGCCCCAGAAAGAGGCCGTGCTGCACGGCGAGGGACCGCTCCTGATCCTGGCCGGAGCCGGATCGGGCAAAACCCGTGTCATCACCCATCGCATCGCCCACTTGATCCGTGAGCGGGGTGTACCCCCCTGGAATATCCTGGCCGTAACCTTTACCAACAAGGCCGCCAATGAGATGGCCGAGCGGGTCAGGAAGCTGCTCGGCGGCGGGGAAGTACCCCAGATTTCCACCTTTCACGCAGCCTGTGGCCGCATCCTCCGCAGAGAGATCCACCATCTGGGTTACGAATCGTCGTTTGCCATCTACGACGACAAGGACTCCGAGCGCCTCCTGAAGGACGTGCTGGCCGAACTCAACCTGGACGACAAACGCTTTCCCCCCAAGACCATCGGCGCCAAGATCGACGACTTCAAGAACCGCGGCCTGTTCCCCGAGGATCTGGACGCCGTGGCAACCGGCGACATTTTCAACGAGCGGCTGGTGCGCATCTATGCCGCCTATCAGGAACGACTAAAGAAATGCAACGCCCTGGACTTCGGCGACATGCTGATCCAGACCGTGCGCCTGCTGTCCCAATTCCCCGAAGTGCGACGCCACTACCAGGAGCGTTTCCAATGGATCCTGGTGGACGAGTACCAGGACACCAACCCGGTGCAGTACGGCCTGATCAAGCTCCTGGCGGGGGAGCGGCGTAACCTGTGCGTGGTGGGGGACGACGACCAGTCCATCTATTCCTGGCGCGGGGCCGACATCCGCAACATCCTGGAATTCGAAAAAGACTTCCCCGGCGTGCGCGTGGTCCGCCTGGAGCAGAATTACCGCTCCACAGCCACCATCCTCAAGGCGGCCGGAGAGGTGGTCAGGCACAATTTCGGCCGAAAAGGCAAGACCCTCTGGACCGAAAACCCGGCCGGAGAAAACATCCGCTACCTGCGGGTGGAATCGGACCGGGAGGAGGCGCGCACCGTATGCCGCGAGATCTCCCGCCTGCGGGCAGGTGGAATCCCTCTGGAGGAGATGGCGGTCTTCTACCGCACCAACGCCCAATCGCGTCAGGTTGAAGAAGCTCTGGTGTCCGAGGCGCTCCCCTATCACATCGTGGGCGGCGTCAGGTTTTACGCCCGTATGGAGGTCAAGGATGTCCTGGCCTACTTGCGAGTGCTGGACAACCCGGCCGACGAGATCTCCCTGAAGCGGATCATCAACGTCCCGGCCCGGGGCATCGGCAGTGCCAGCATCGACAAAATTTCCCTCCAGGCCAGCCGGGGGGGAACCAGCATGTACACAGCCCTGCAAGATGCCGCGGAAAGCGGGTTGTTAGGGGCCGGGCCGCGGGCTAAGGTCGCAGCCTTTGCCGCCATGATGGAGCGCTTCCGGGAAACCGGCGCATCCCTGGGCTTGCCGGGGCTGACCCGCATGGTGATGGAGGAGAGCGGCTACCTGACCCGGCTCAAGGAGAGCCGGGACGAGGATGATGCGGAGCGGTTGGAGAACCTGGAACAACTCTTGGCGGCCATGGAGGAGTTCTGCGAGAGGGATCCCGACGCCGGTCTGTCCGAATTTCTGGAGCAGGTTTCCCTGGTCTCGGACCTGGAGCAGGGGGAGCAGGGCAAACCCTCGGTGACGCTGATGACGCTCCACGCCGCCAAAGGCCTGGAGTTCAAAGCGGTCTTCATGATCGGCATGGAGGAGCGCCTTTTCCCCCATGTCCGCGCTTTGGACGACCTGGACGGCATGGAGGAGGAGCGGCGCCTGTGCTACGTGGGCATGACCCGTGCGCGGGAGCGGCTCTACCTCCTGAACGCCCGCCGGCGCTACCTGTTCGGCCAGGACCAGTCCAACCCGCCGTCCCGTTTTCTCAAAGATATCCCGGGAGAGTTGCTGGATGAGGAAGGAAACGGGACAGGGAGCGGCTACCGGACCGAGCGGACGTTCGGACGGACACCGGCCATCCGGCAGGAATACGCCGAAAGCCACAACCTGGCCGCAGCCGCTCAATTCAGCGACACTAACGAGATAGAGGTCGTTCCGGAGCCGGAGGAGGAATACGGTGAGGTCTTTGTGGGCATGAAGGTGCGGCACGCCAAGTTCGGGGTCGGCACCATCAGGAAGATCGAGGGAAGCGGCGAAGCCCAGAAGGCCATCGTCTGGTTCAACTCTGCGGGCCCCAAGAAGCTGTTGCTCCGGTTCGCCGGACTGGAGCGGGCCTAGGCCCGCTCAATCAACCCTTTCCCAGCACAGCTTTCTGATAGCTCGCCAGTAGGTCCGGGTCCTCGATTGAACCGTGGTGGTGGACCTGGCGCCAGCGGCCGTCCATGAGCCTGAAGATCCTGCTCGTCCTGATGGCCAGGTCGAGAACCGTCCCTTCCATGCTGAACATACCCCGCTCCCTTCCCACGACATAGAACAGTTCTCCCGCCCCGTGGAGAGTGTAATCGTAGAACTCGAACCGATATTCGGACCGGCTGCCGAAAAGCCGTTCATACACGTCCCTGATCTCTTCCCAACCGCGCTTGATGCCCCCCAGGGGGTTGTCCATGACAGCCTCATCGCTCGGTACCCAATTTTGCGCCATTTTTTCCATATCCCTGCTGTTGAGGGCTTCATAAAATTCCGACAGGGCTCGCATCTGCGGCATCAGGTTATCCTTCTCTTCCCGGCCGGTAACCGGCGTGTGTTCGATCTTCATCGCTGTACCCCCTTTCTCTCGTAACTACCTGCTTTAAAATGTTGACATGTCTCCGGGCCATGTCAACACCCTGTGCGTGATAAGCTCAAAACCACGCCAGATGGCACTGACCCTCGGATTTGCGATGTAAATTCAATTATATATCGCTATCAATTATGCAATTTTAATGCATACATCGGTTGCCGACGGACGATTTCCGGCTACAATTTTTAGACGCGCGAGAACATCCCCCGACCATCTCGTACCCATTGGAACATACCGAATCAAAGGAGGAAACCGTGATCACCTTCTCTCTGAATGGCAAGAAACAGGCCGTGGAACTCAGCCCCGACACCCCGCTCCTCTGGGTGCTGCGGGACCACCTGCATCTCACCGGCACAAAATTCGGCTGCGGCGAGGGATTGTGCGGCGCCTGCACGGTCCATATCGACGGCCGGCCGGAACGTTCCTGTATCACACCGCTCAGCGATGTGCAGGGCAAGAAGGTCACCACCATCGAGGGTATTGCCGAAAACCATCCCGTAAAAAAGGCCTGGCTGGCCGACGAGGTTTCCCAGTGCGGTTACTGCCAGCCGGGGCAGATCATGAGCGCCGTGGCCCTCATGGAGCAGAAGCCCCACCCCACGGATGCCGACATCGACGCTGCCATGAGCGGCAACCTCTGCCGCTGCGGCACCTATGGCCGCATCCGTCGGGCGATCCATACCGCCGCCAAGGCGGGAAAGGGAGGGAAACGGTCATGAGCGAGATCATCAAGGTGAGCCGACGGGAATTCATCAAGACCGGCCTGCTGGTGGGAGGCGGATTGGTGCTGGCCTGCCACATCCCCCTGGGTGGCCGTGACGCCGCTGCCGCGGCGACGACCTTTGCCCCCAACGCCTTCCTGCGCATCGGCACCGACGGCAGCGTGACCGTCATCGTCAATAAATCCGAGATGGGTCAGGGGGTCTACACCTCCCTCCCCATGCTGATCGCCGAGGAACTCGAGTGCGACTGGAAACGGGTACGGGTCCAAGCGGCGCCGGTGGCGCCGGAATACAACCACACCCAGTTCGGCGCGATCATGGTGACCGGCGGCAGCACCAGCGTGCGGTCCGAATGGGAGCGACTCTCCAAGGCCGGTGCGGCGGCCCGCGAGATGCTGGTGGCGGCAGCCGCCAAAAGTTGGAAAGTGGAACCCTCCGCCTGCCGTGCCGAGAACGGCGTGGTCGTCGGCCCCGGCGGCAAGCGCGCGGGCTACGGCAGCCTGGCGACCAGGGCCGCCAAACTGCCGGTGCCCCAGGAACCGAAACTGAAGAATCCCAAACAGAGAAAACTGCTCGGCAAACCGATCCACCGCCTGGACAGCCCGGCCAAAATCAACGGGACGGCGATCTTCGGTATTGACGTGCACGTCCCCGGCATGCTGACTGCGGTCATCGCCCGGCCGCCGGTGTTCGGCGGAACAGTGAAGAGTTTCGACGCGAAAAAGGCCCTTACGGTGCCGGGGGTGAAGCAGGTCGTGGCCGTGCCCGCCGGCGTGGCGGTGGTTGCCGAGGGTTTCTGGCCTGCCCAGAAGGGACGCGAGGCGCTGGAGATTACCTGGGACGAGGGACAATGGGCGCAGATATCCACTCCCGCCATGCGCGAGGAGTATGCCCGGCTCTCCGCCATGCCCGGCCTGGCGGCGCGCCACGACGGCGATGCCCCTACCGAACTGGCCAAGGCGGCCCATCCCCTGCAGGCCGAATACGAAGTCCCCTACCTGGCCCATGCCACCATGGAACCGCTCAACTGCTTCGTGGACTTGAAAAAGGACCATTGCCTGATCCGCACCGGCTCCCAGTTCCAGACCGTGGACCGCAACGCCGCCGCTCGTGAGGCCGGGCTCAAGCCGGAACAGGTCGCTCTGGAGACCACCTTCCTGGGCGGGGGCTTCGGCCGGAGGGCCTGTCCCGCGTCGGATTTCGTCGTCGAGGCGGTGCAGGTGGCCAAGGCGGTCGGGAAGCCGGTCAAGGTGATCCGCTCCCGCGACGACGACATGCGGGCCGGATTCTACCGTCCCATGTGGTATGACCGCATTGCCGCCTGCCTTGACGACAAGGGGTACCCCCTGGCCTGGCGCCACACCATCGTGGGGCAGTCGATCATCGCCGGCACCGCTTTCGAGTCGGCCATGGTGAAGGGCGGCATCGACCACACCTCGGTGGAGGGGGCGGCCGATACCCCGTACGCCATACCGAACCTGCTGGTGGACCTGCACACGACCAAGAACGGGGTACCGGTGCTCTGGTGGCGCTCGGTGGGGCATTCCCACAACGCCTTCGTGGTGGAGAGTTTCCTGGATGAACTGGCCCACAGCGCCGGCAAGGACCCCTACCAGTACCGCCGCGCCCTGCTGGCAAACCACCCCCGCCATCTGGCCGTGCTGCAGACGGCGGCCGAAAAGGCGGGCTGGGGGACAAAACTGCCGGTCGGTACCGGCCGGGGCATTGCCCTGCACGAGTCCTTCGGCAGCTTCGTCGCCCAGGTAGCCGAGGTCTCCCTGGATGCCGCGGGCCAAGTGCAGGTCCACCGTGTCGTCTGCGCCATCGACTGCGGCCGGATCGTCAACCCTGACACCATCGCGGCTCAGATGGAGTCGGGCATCGTCTTCGGTCTCTCCGCGGCGCTCTACGGGGCCATCACCCTCAAAAACGGCCGGGTGGAACAGGGAAATTTCGACACCTACCCGCTGGTACGCATGCAGGGTTCGCCCCTGGTGGAGGTACACATCATCCCCAGCGACGAACCGCCCGGCGGCGTGGGCGAACCGGGCGTGCCCCCCATCGCGCCGGCCGTGGCCAATGCACTGTTCGCCGCCACGGGCGCACGGATACGGTCGCTACCCCTGACGCCGGAAAAGGTCATGGCCGCCCGGAGCAAGGCATGACCGATCTTGAACTCTACGAGGAGATGGCGCGGCTCGCCCGGCTGGGCGAACCGTTTGCCCTCGCCACCGTCATCGCGCACAGCGGTTCGTCCCCCCGCAAATCCGGCGCCAAGATGCTGGTGCGGGGCGACGGCACGGTATTAGGGAGTGTGGGGGGCGGCAGGGTGGAGTTGGAAAGCGTCGAGGCAGCCCTGGCCGCTCTCGGCGACGGCGGGCACAGGACGCTCCCCTTTGTGCTGACCGAGGACCAGGGCTTCGCCTGCGGCGGCAGCATGACGGTCTTTATCGAGCCTCAGGGTCGCCGGACGCTTCTGGTCATGTTCGGGACCGGCCATGTGGGCCGGGCGGTCACGGCACTTGCCCATACCTGCGGCTTCCGCGTGGTCGCGGTGGATGAACGGCCCGACTGTAGCACCCACGCCCTGCTCCCCGGCGCCGACACCATCATCTGCGCGCCGGTGAAGGATTCCTTCAGGCAACTGGCGCTCGATCGGGACAGTTTTGCGGTGATCGCCACACCGGGGCACCTGCACGATTTCGACGCCGTACGCGGGTGTCTGGCCACCGAAACCGGTTTTATCGGCCTGTTGGGGAGCCGGCGCAAGCGGGAGACCCTGCTGGCGATCCTGGAAAAGGAAGGATTTGGCGAGGAGCAACGAGGGCGGATCGTCACCCCGGTCGGCCTGGACATCGGCGCCCAGACCCCGGAGGAAATAGCGGTCAGCATCGTGGGGCAACTGATCCAACTGCGGAAGAAACCGTGACGGGCCGGGTCGGGGCGATCCTGCTGGCAGCCGGCCTGTCCCGGCGCATGGGAACCTGCAAGCAATTGCTGCAACTGGGCGGAAAGACGGTCATTGCCCATTGTCTGGAAAGCCTGCTGGCGGGGGGAGTGGAAGAGGTAATCGCGGTTATCGGCCCACAAGGGGACGCCGTTGCTGCCGAGGCCCTCCGCCACCCGGTCCGCATCGTACGGACCACAGACCCTCAGGGCGACATGGCATGTTCTGCCAGGACCGGCCGCGGGGCGCTGCCGCCGAACGTGGGCGGCGTCCTCATTGCACCCTGCGACCACCCCCTGGTGACGCCCGAAACCGTGGCCAGGCTGATCGAGGCGCACCACCGCGACCCGGCGGCCATCATCATTCCCACCCACGCCGGACGACGCGGCCACCCCACCTGCTTCCCCCGTTCGATCCTCGACGAACTCGACGATACCGGCACCCTACGCGACCTTGTCCGCCGCGACCCGAACCGGCTCCGCCATCTGGAGACCACGGACCACGGGGTCGTGCTGGATATGGACACCCCGGAGGATTACCGGCGCCTCGTCGAGATATGGGGAGAACTCGAGGGTGTTCAAAAATAGCCAGATCGTCGCACCCGATAGACAAGCCCCCTGAGGCGCAACAGCGCTACGCCGTACAAGGTGGCGTTCGAGGACGGTGGCGATGTTTTTCAACAACCTGGTTAGTGCAATTGCTCCACCAGGTAGTTCTGGGGGCTCACCTGCTTGATCTGGTCAAGCTGCGCCTCCAGCCAGTCGATGTGGTCCTCTTCCTCCTTGAGGATCGCCTCCAGCAATTCGCGCGTCCCGTTGTCGCCCACCTCCACCGCCAGCCTGATGCTTTCATTGTACCCCTTGATGGCACCCGCTTCGGCACTCCAGTCATTTTCGTGCATCTTGGGCACCTCGGCACCGATGTGCATCTTGTTCAGCTCGCTGACAATAGGCCGCCCATCCAGGAAAAGGATGCGGGCAATCAGCTTTTCAGCGTGCTTCATCTCGTCGATGGCCCGTTTTTCAATGGCATGATGCAGCCGTTCGTAACCCCAGTTATCGCACATCTCCGAATGGACCATGTACTGGTTGATGGCGGTCAACTCCTCTGCCAGACGCAGGTTGAGATGCTCGATGATCTTTTCGTTTCCCTTCATGACGGCTACTCCTTTACCCGGTGATTTCGTTTCGGTCCCGCTCGGAACACTCGTTTATTGAAACACATTTTCCGCGTCGGTCAAGTATCCGCCGGCGCCAACACAAAAACTGGTTGCCTGGCGCCGCTGCTCGTGCTATTTGGTGCAGTCCATTCCAGCACGAGGAGCAACATCGAGACGATGATCCATCTCTCTAATATCACCAAGCAGCACGGCTCGCAGGTCCTGTTCCGCGATGCCAGCTTCCAGATACTGCCCGGCACGCGCAACGGCCTTGTGGGACCGAACGGAGCCGGCAAGACCACCATCTTCCGCATCATCACCGGCGAAGAGGAGGTGGATGGCGGCGAGATAACCTGCGCCAAGCGTACCACCATCGGCTATTTTTCCCAGGATGCGGGAGAGATGGCGGGCCGCTCGGCCCTGGAGGAGGTCATGGCCGGTTCGGCGGAGACCATGCGTCTGGCGACTGAATTGAAAGAAATGGAGGCGGCCATGTGCCTGCCCCAGTCCGACGATGAAATGGCCGCCCTGCTGGAGCGCTACGGCGTGGCCCAGGAGGAGTTCGAGCACCGGGACGGCTACGACCTGGACACCCGGGCACAGACCGTACTGACCGGCCTCGGCATCGGCCCGGACCGTTTCCACCACCCGGTGGAGTCCTTCAGCGGCGGCTGGAAGATGCGCATCAACCTGGCAAAAATCCTGACTATCAAACCTGATGTCCTGCTATTGGACGAGCCGACCAACCACCTGGACGTGGAGTCGATCATCTGGCTTGAAGAGTGGCTGGCCAACGACTTCGACGGCGCCCTGCTGATGACCAGCCATGACCGGGATTTCATGAACCGCATCGTCACCCGCATCGTCGAGGTGGCCAACAGGACCGTTACCACCTACGGCGGTAATTACGATTTCTACGAACGGGAGCGCGACATCCGCCGGGAGCAGCTTCTGGCCAGTCACCGCCGCCAGCAGGAGATGCTGGCCAAGGAGGAGGAGTTCATTGCCCGCTTTGCCGCCCGTGCCTCCCACGCGGCCCAGGTGCAGTCGCGGGTCAAGAAGATCGACAAGATCGAGCGCATCGAACTGCCGCCCGAAGAGCGGGTGGTGCGTTTCGAATTCAGCGAGCCGCCCCGGAGCGGCGACGACGTGGTGGTCATGGATGGATTGGCCAAGAGCTGGAAGTTGCCCGATGGCAAGGAACATCCGGTTTTCAGCGGGGTGTCCGGCATCATCCGCCGCCAGAACAAGATTGCCGTAGTGGGAGTCAACGGCGCCGGAAAATCCACCTTCCTCAAGGTTTTGTCCGGGCAGACAGGACAGACCTCCGGCACCGTGAGCCTTGGCGCCAACGTGGAACTGGGCTATTTCAGCCAGCACGCCATGGACATCCTCGACCCGAAAAAAACCGTCTTCGAGACGGTTCAGGACGCCATGCCCCTGGCAAATATCGGCGTGATCCGCAACCTGCTGGGCGCTTTCCTCTTCCAGGGCGACACGGTGGATAAACGCATCGAGAACCTGTCCGGCGGCGAGAAAAGCCGTGTGGTACTGGCAACTCTTCTGGCGCGACCGGTAAATTTTCTGGTACTGGACGAGCCGACCAACCACCTGGACATCAGATCGCGGGAGGTCCTTCTGGACGCCTTGCAGGGTTTCAATGGAACCGTCGTTCTGGTCAGCCACGACCGCCACTTCCTGCGCCTGCTGGTAGACCGGGTATTCGAGATCGACCACGGCGAGATGCGCGTTTACGAGGGAAATTACGAGTATTATCTCACTAAGGCCCACGGCGTGGCGTCATAGCGGGAATAAAAAAATTTTGCTTCGGATAATTAATAAGTTTGACATTATGGATAAAATACTGATACGGTGGCGTAACGTCTACGGTTCGCCCAGGACACATTAAACGAGCAGTATCAGGAGAAGGTAACGACATGGTAAACGGAACAGTGAAATGGTTTAACGACAGCAAGGGGTTTGGTTTTCTTGAGCAGGAAGGTGGCGAGGACGTTTTCGTTCATTTTTCCGCGATTGTTGGCGATGGCTTCAAATCCCTCGCTGAAGGCGACAGGGTTACGTTCGAAATAACCCGTGGTCCGAAAGGGCTGCAGGCCGCAAACGTTACCAGGGTTTAATCACTTATATCCTATAGCGTGATTGATAAAGCCCCGGAAATCTCCGGGGCTTTATTTTTGTCCGCAACCCATTGTTAACGATTCTTAACTCTAAGCACCTGCCGAAACACGGCGCATCTCGGCTCTCGCAGTTCGCGAACCGGTCGTACGGGGCGGCTTGGTACTCCGCGGCGATGCTTCCACAGCCTGCATGCCCGCCTGGGCAAGGTACTGCCGCACCATCTCCCCTGTTTTACGGCCCGGACGATAGACCCTGGCCTGTTCGTCCCACCGCAGCACCGCCCGACTTTCCAGCGTCACCAACAACAGCAATGCTTCCTTGCGGCTAACGCCCATTCTGCCCGCCAACTCACCTATCCTGAGCTTCTCGCCGCCGGCTGCCAGCAGTTCCAGGAGTTCCAGTGTCTTTTCCGCAGCCTGCGTGGTCGGCAGGTAATTTCCCGTGTGCATGATTCTCTCTCCGCTTCTGTCGTTTGATGAGCTGCGCCGCCCACCCGTCAAGGCCGTTCGGTCTGCATCTTGAGATGGAGCAGTTGCATGGCCTCACGCATCAATTGCGACACATTCCTTCTCGTCTGCTGCGCAAAGACCTCAAGCACTTCCCGCTCTTCATCGCTGATTCTCATACTTACCACGTGGTAGCGTGGGTGCTCTTTCATTGAACCCATCGTTTCACCCCATGAATTATTTCGCAGAGCGAAATACAATTTCTCTTTACAAAATAGTTGTATCGAAATACGGCCATCTTGTAAACACTTTTTTTCAAGACACCGTTTCCATCTACAATTCATGAAAATGAGCCTTCAATTAAAGAACCGATTGCTGTTGCTGCCGGAATATCGACCTTAAATCCTACGGCAAATTCCGTTATGCAAAATACTATTTTATAATAAATAGAATTTGACATCTTATACTGTTTGTGCAAATCTGTGACAATTTCGCAGAACGAAACAGTCGGGAAGACATAATGGCAAAAACAATCGACAGTGGGACGGAAAACGACCGCCAATCGGTGCGCGCCCTTGAGCGCGGACTGGAGGTATTGCGCTGCTTCAAGCCGGGGGACCGTTTTCTTGGCAACCAGGAGATCGCCGTGCGCACCGGTCTCCCCAAGCCAACCATCTCGCGCCTGACCCACACGCTGACCCGGCTCGGCTATCTCGCCTATTCGGAAAAATTCGGCAAGTACCATCTTGATTCCGCCGTCCTGGCCCTCGGCTATTCGTTTCTGGTCAACATGGATGTACGCCGGATCGCCCGTCCCCTGATGCAGGAACTTGCCGAATACGCCCAGGCCTCGGTGGCCCTTGGCGTTCAGGACCGCCTGAACATGTTGTACGTCGAGGCCTACCGCAGCAGCGCCACCGTTACCCTGACCCTGGATGTCGGTTCCCAGATCCCTATCGCCACGACTTCCATGGGCAGGGCGCTGCTCTGCGCCCTGCCGGAGGCGGATCGTAACCAACTCCTCGACCAGGTGCGGCTGCGCAATGAGGCGGAGTGGCCCAGGATCAGGGCCGGCATCGACCAAGCAATGAAAGATTATGCCGAACGGGGTTTTTGTCTTTCCCTCGGCGACTGGAAGCGGGACGTCCACGCTGTGGCCGCCCCCCTGATCCCGTCGGACGGTTCCCGCATCCTGATCTTCAGTTGCGCAGGAGCTGCCTTCCAACTGCGACGCCACATGCTGGAAGACGATATCGGCCCCCGACTGCTCAACCTGATCACCAACGTCAAAGACGTCCTTGACCGGCACTCCTGACGCCGCCCGCCAGGTGGTTGCTGAAAAACAGCCATCTCGCCGCTGTCCTCGAAAACCCTTTCGTGCGGCGTAGCGCTGTTTATGCCCTATGGGTACTACGCCTCCTCGGGGACTTCTGCGGGAGCAGCGATCTGACTATTTTTGCACAACCTGAGTCTTTCAACAGCCTGCTAATGCACCAATCGGCCCGGCTGCCGACAGTGCCCAGGTGCGTATCACGCGCACAACACATTGTATGGATGGATTATGACGAACCTGATTACCCTGGAAGGGTTGAAAAAGCTGGAAGCCGAATTTCACTACCTGTGGCGGGTGGAACGCCCCAAGGTCGTCCAGGGGGTGTCCGACGCGGCGGCTGAAGGGGACCGCTCCGAGAATGCGGAATATATCTACGGGAAAAAACGCTTACGGGAGATCGACCGCAAGCTGAAACACCTGAGTGGACGGCTCAAACTGCTCAAACCCGCCACCCCGCCGGCCGACCCCAGAATGGTTTCCTTTGGGTGCTGGGTAACCTATGAGGACGAAGACGGCAACAAGCGCTGCTATCAACTGGTCGGCCCGGATGAATTCGACGTGAGTATTGGACGAATCAGTATCGATTCGCCGGTCGGGCAGGCGCTGCTGCACAAGAAGCTCGATGACGAGGTCGTCATCCGGCGACCCAACGGCGACCTGACGGTCTACATCACCGACATCAGTGCCACGCGCCCGCCCTAAAGACCCGCCCGCCGGACATCCCCCCCTAATCCCAAAAGAGGCACAGAGCGGATCGCGTGCTATAATGCAAACAGTCCCCCTTCGAAAGGAGATGCGATGCATGCACGATTAGCAATCGTCCTCGCTCTGGTAACACTGCACGCCGTAGCGGCCGGGTGCAATGGAAATGCCGCCACAGGCACCACGACCTCGCAGCCGGTCGCCATGGCAGGTCAACCCAACGTGGAGTTCCCGAGCCCTCCGCTCTTCATTACGCCGCCGCGCCTCGGCTTCCATGTGGGGGTGGGCGTTCCCTATGACATCGTCTTTGCCTATGACAACTTCTATCTCTACTACGGTACCTCCTGGTACCGAGCCCCCAGTTACGCGGGTCCCTGGACCATCGTGCAATACGACAGTCTGCCGCCGATCATCCGCGCGCAGAGGATCGAAAACATCCGCAAGTACCGAGATCAGGAATACCGCCTTTACCGGCGAAGCCCAAACCATTACCGCGGCCGCCAGTTCCGCCCCGGAAAAAGGTAAAGGAAGACGAGGGCAGGGTTTAGAATGTCACGACAGAGAGATGATCGCTCCGGCCTCCTGGTCGAGGCTGTCTATCTCCATCATAAGTTCGTCCATGTTGACCTGGCTCATTTCGATGCTGTTGAAGGCAAGGGCCGCCACATCTTCCGGGGTACAGGCGGGCGTGGCCATCATATTCGCGAGATGGACGATTTCGATCAAGCCATGGAACCGCGTGGCCATCTCCGGTGTATGGTGGAAACGTACGACTTCCTGGATCTCGTCGCTGAAGTGCCACTTGCAGGCGAGCAGGTACCCCACTTCGGCGTGGTGCTGTTCGACCAAGCCTGCCTGCAATTCCGGCGACAGCACGTAATCGTCGACCAGATCCAGCATAATGGTCTTGCCAATATCGTGCATCAGCCCGCAGATGAAGGCATGTTCGCCATCGCTACGCATATCGCGCGCCAGTTGCCGTGCTATCATGCCGCACAAAAGACAATGCTGGAGGACCTTTCTGATCTCGTCCCCATTCCGGGGGCTGAATCCGCTCAACGCGTGCACCGTTACAATGCTCATCAGCGACTTCAGCCCGATGAGGACGACAGCCTCCTTGAGTGTGCCGATCCTGCCGGCATGGCGGTAGTAGGGGGAGTTGCATACCCTGAGTATTCTGGAAACCAGAATCTGGTCGGTCAGGCATTCGACGACATCATCGATGGAAAACGCAGGTTGACTGATTTTTCCCATGATCTGCTGCATGATGTCGGGAATGGGCGGCAGGTCCGGGCTGTCCAGCTTGATGCGGTTTTTGATCTCGTCGAGAACCCGGGCAGCATCCACCTTGCCGGAGAGTTGACTCTCATCGTATTTTCGCAAAGACTCCAGCATTACCTGGGAAGAATTGAGCAGCACCGGGCTATTCAGTACTATGCCGGGAAGTTCGTCAACAAAGTCGAACGCGCCGGTCCCCCACTGCAGGGCATCGATAAGCGCCTCCTCGGCAGCCTCCCTGAGAACCCTTTCCAGGAGTTCCGTCTCGATTTTCTTTACCGTATGGAGATAGCCGATCAAGGGTATATTCAATGATTGCGCTTCGGCAAGGCCCTCCGACAATTCTTTTTGTTCCATGCGCGTTTCACGCTGCAAAAAATCGATAAAACGCTCGCCCTCGCATTCCGACCAGACAAAGATGATCTTGCCTTCCTGCAGGTAAAACCTCTTCTCCCGCTCAAACTTCGACAGGATCAGCGTGCCGGAGCGGCGGCTGTTCTCGGCCCACTGGAGGACGTCCAGGACAGGCATCAGGCTCAGATTTCCGCTAATCTTTCTCATGCGCCCACCTAATACACAGGTACTCCCCCGCCTTGGTCACCGTTCATGGCGAAACTTGATCAACAGATAAAAACAGGCGATACCGCCTGCCGCCATGAGCACGTCGCGCAGCCAGGGGATCGGCCGTTCGAGCATCCCATAGACGAGGGGGTCGAGTACTGCCGTGGTCAACAATCCGACTGCCGACCAGGAGAGCAGTTTCTTCACGCCTATCCCTTGGCCCGCAGATACTGATCCGGCCAGGCGACCTCAACCCCCAGCTCGCGGGCGGCATGAAGCGGCCAGTAGGGGTCGCGCAGCATCTCCCGCGCCAGAAAGACGGCATCGGCCTGGCCAGTGACCAGGATCTGCTCCGCCTGGGCCGGGTCGGTAATAACACCGACCGCACCGGTGGGGACGCCGGCCCCGGCACGTATGGCAGCGGCAAAGGGGACCTGGAAGCCGGGGGCAAACGGCACCCGCTCACCCGAAGCAACAAAACCGGACGAGCAATCGATCAGGTCAACCCCTATATCCTTGAGCAGGCAACAGAGCTGCGTGGACTGGTCGAGACTCCAGCCGCCTTCAGCCCAATCGACGCAGGAAAGCCGCACGAACAGCGGTAAATCCAGGGGCCATTCCTCACGCACGGCCCGTGCTACCCTCAGCGGGAAACGGAACCGGTTCTCAAGGCTGCCTCCGTAGTCGTCCTTCCTCAGGTTTGACAGGGGAGACAGAAACTCGTGCAGCAGGTAGCCGTGGGCCATGTGGATCTCCACCACCTGAAAGCCGGCCGCCAAGGCTCGCCGGGCACCGGCGCGGAATTGGTTTTCGACCATATCCAGGTCGGCAGGCGAGAGTTCGTGGGGTACGGGGTGGCCGGGGGCAAAAGGCTCCGGGCTGGGGGCCAGCGGTTGCCACCCTCGCACATCCGGTCCCAGCGGCCCGCCACTAAGCCAGGGAAGATCACAGGATGCCTTGCGGCCGGCATGGGCCAGCTGGATGCCGGGCACGGCCCCATTCTTACGGATAAAGCGGGTGATCGGCTTGAATGCCGCCACGTGGTCATCGTTCCAGATGCCGCTGTCGTCGGGGCTGATACGCCCTTCAGGGCTTACGGCGGTGGCTTCAACCATCACCAGACCGGCGCCCCCCACGGCCCGGCTGCCCAGGTGGACCATATGCCAATCGGTGGCCATGCCGTCCCGGCTGGAATACTGACACATGGGAGAGACAAAGATACGGTTGCGAAACGTGACCGAGCGCATGGCGAGCGGTGTGAAAAGTTTACTCATGATGACTGCCTCCTTGGAGCGCGGGCGAAAAAGCGTACCGTGTCATTCAGCTATTCATTTTATCAGGAATGCCCAAGGCTTCATCTCCAGCCCCCATGATTAAAGGAAAACACGGGCTACGGCAGGGGGACCAGCCACACCCAGGGTACCATACCATAGTTCCAGGCCAGGCAGAGCCGCCGATAGCCGGAAAACAGCAAGGCTTCTTCCCGGCAGCAGAGAATGACAGGCGCCTGTAGTGCGAGGCGGCCGGTACGTTGCAGCGCTTCCTCCATGGCATTGTAACTCTTCCTGTAGCCACGTTTGGCCTTGGCCAGATACCGGGCATAGTCGTCATAACTGTGGTAGGCGCCGTTGACCGTAATCCCCCTGATCCGGTCGGAACGAGGGTACGGCTCCAGACTGCCGCCATCGAAAGCCGAAGACAACCGCTCCCATTCGATACCGTGGCGTTGGTAAAACCCCTGCTTGTCAGGGTGACTGAAGAATTCCCATTTTTCCTCATTCAGGGCGGGTTTGAGCCACTGGATGGTATGGCCGGATACGGAAAACATTGGTCCCCGTTCCTCAATCGAGCGTCGTGCGCAGCCGCTTGCGCTGGGACACGATACGCTTCTCGCTCAAGCGCTCTTCCCGCGCTTTCCTGGGCACACGGGTGGCGATGCGCTTCTTGACCTTGCGCTCACGTTTTTCCAGCGCAGAACGCAGGCGCTCCAGCGCTACCTCCCGGTTCTGGGCCTGGGAACGACTCTCCGAGGCTTGGGCCACGATGCCGGTCGGCAGGTGGCGGATGCGCACCGCCGAGTCGGTCACGTTCCGGTGCTGGCCGCCCGGTCCCGATCCGCGGTAGAATTCGATCTTTATGTCAGACTCGTGTATCTCTACCGCCATGGTATCACCATCGTAACAAACTCTACTGCGCACCCCTCACTGGGATTGCTGGCTTCCGGACTGCCGGGCTTTTTCCTCTTCGGCCTTGCGCCGTTCAATGTTGTCCCGGATCTTCTGACTCCTGGTCCGACCTTGCGGCAGTTCGTCGCCCTCCACCTTGGGCGGCGCGACCTTCAGCGGGGGCGGCACGTAGTCGGGTGTCGTTACCACCGGCGGCTGGGACGCTTCCTCCTGGCGGGCGCGTTCTTCCTGCTGCCGTACCTCTTCCCTGATACGGGGGTCGCTGGTGGTGATATCCGGTTCCTTGACGGCCTTATGGCGGTATCTGGCAGGCACCGTTTCCAGACTGTCGGTGAAATTGACCACCCCGTTGTCGTCGGTCCAGCGGTATGTCAGGGCGCTGGCCCCGGTCACTGTGCAGCAGAGGGCCACCGCGGCGATAGCCAATGATCTCATGACGAACCTCCTGCCCCAATACACCATCTCGTTTACCGAGCTATTGTAGCACCCTTTCACGCCGGACACCAATCATGACCAGGTTGGCGTCTGCCGGAAACTTCGTTAAAAACGTAGTTTGCTGCGATCGAAGACAAAGGTCGCCTCCCTGCACTTCATCTCCCGGGCAAAATCATGAAACAGGTTCCAGTAAATCTCCTCGAGGGTCAGATTGGCCCAGAAATCCTTGCTCTCCATGCATTTGACCGTGTAGTAGCCGAACATGTAATGGGCCAGTTCCGGGCGGATCAGGCCCGAATTCATCTGGAGCGCCACCTCCTCCAGCAGGCCGATGAAATCCCGTTTGTCCTGGGCATCGACCTCGGCCAGGCGCGGATCATCGGAGAACAACAGGGAACAGATCCTCTTGAACCTCGGGTTTTCCTTCAGGCGGCGGCGCAGCAGGGTAAAGTGTTCCTCCCGTTTCTGCCGCCCCTGGCGCCGGTATTCCAAAAGGCCGTTGAGAAAGGCGAAGATGGTTACCAGCCCGCCGACGATAATGGCAAAATCTTTGAGGAATCCGTAGTTCATATTCATGTTCGTGACGCACCTTTGCGATTTTTTTCTGAACCGGTAATGCCGAACTGTTGATCGAGCGAAATGTCGGGGGCGATCACCAGTCCGTTTACGAGCCCTTGACACATATGGCGTACTTGAGGTAGCGCCCTTCGGGAAACGTGACCGGGTAGGGAAAATCCTCCGGTTGTCCGCCCAGGGTGATGACCCTCAGTTCATGCCCCGCCTGGAGTGCGCCGCGACGCAGTTCCTTGAGGTAATCAGCCGTATCCACCTTCTGGTGGTTGGAGGAGGCTATCAGCAAGCCGTTGCCGCTCAGAAGCGGCAGCGAGGCGGCTACCAGATCGGAGGTTCCGCCCCGGGTTGTGAAGCGGCTCTTGGCCGTGGTGGAGAAGGAGGGCGGGTCCATCAGCACCACGTCGTAACGGCACCCGCGGTTGCCCAGATCGGCTAGCACCTGCTGACAGTCGCCCACAATAAACTCATGCCGCTTGGGATTAAGCCGGTTGAGGCCGAAATTTGCCTTGGCCCACTCGGTATAGCCGGGCGAGGCGTCCACACTGGCAACCTGGACGGCCCCCGCCGCCGCGGCAGCCACCGAGAAGGCGCCGGTGTAAGAGAACAGGTTGAGCACCCGCTTGCCCGCCACGCGGGACATCAGGTCCCGGCGGTTTTTGCGCTGATCGAGGAACAACCCGGTATTCAAACCCTGCTCCAGGCTCACCAGGAAGCTGAGTCCGTTTTCCCGCACCTCCAGGCGCTGAGGAGCGGCTGTGCCGGCAAGCAACCTGCCGTAGCTCTTGGTGTCGCTGACCGCCTCCAGTTCGCGGGTTTTTTGGGGACGGGTCTTCTCGTAAATACCTTGGGGCGTGAGCAGGTCGTTCAGGGCCTGGATCGCGAGTTTGAGGTACGGACGCCACCCGGTGCAGTAGACCTGCACCATCAGGTAGTCGCCGTAACGGTCTACGGTCAGACCGGGTAGCCCGTCTCCCTCGGCATTGACCAACCGGTAGGCGTCGGTGTCCCCAAGATCGGCGTGGTTGCGGCGCAGTTCGAGGGCCGCCTGAAGTCGCTTCGTCAGCCAGGCGCGGTCCAGGTGCATCCGCTCCCGGGACAGCACTCGAGCGACGATACGATCCTGCGGGTCGAGCAGGGCCGTCGCCAGGAAACGGCCCTGACCGTCAGCCAACTCGATAGTCTGGCCGGCCTGACCGGTCGGCCAGCGCTTGGTATAATTGTCGGCAATGATCCAGGGATGCCCCAACTCCAGCATCCGCACCGATTCCGGCCCTATTTTCCATTCGGACGCATGCATTGTGCCGGTCTCCGATCTATTTTAGCTATCCCCTCTTTTACCCACAAACCGCCCTGTTGGCAACCACAAAGCCCAAATTCGGGCAGAGGTAAATATACCGGTTTCAAAATCAGGGATAAAGTCAAGGCGGAGAAAATTGAAGCAACGAGGGCATACAGGGGTGCGTTGAGAAACCGAAGACAAGCCGACACTTATAACGCCTGGATTTGTAGCCGATATTACATCAGGTAATGCAATCCCCAATAGCAGAGCATACCCACCACCACCGTCCCGGCCAGGGAACGGGTCCTGAGGGCGAACACCAGCGTTGGCAGGGCGGCCAGCAGTTCGATCTTGCCTGGAACGAACAGGCGGGGGGTGGTTTGAGCAAACAGCGTCGGGGCGATCAAGGCGCTCAGGATGGCGGGCGGGACCAACTCCAGCCACTCCACGAACCAGGCGGGCAGTTGCCTGCGGGAGAAGGTTACCAGGGGCAGCATGCGCGGCAGGTAGGTCGCAGCGCCCATGCCGATGATCAGCAGGAGATAATCGGTGACGCTCATGGCCTTGCCCTCCAATGGCGCAGTGAGCGTTTCAGTATGAACCCGGCCGTGGCCGCCATAATGGAGGCAACGATCACGTAAGCGTTGCCCGGCAGCCAGAGAAAGGCAAGCACGGAGCAGAAGGCCGCCATCAGGGCGGTGGCAACGAAGACCGGGCCGCGCAACTGGAAGACCAGCAAGCAGATAAACATGCCGGTCAGGGCGTAGTCGATCCCCAGGGTGCCGGCAGGGATGAACTCTCCAACATAGACCCCGGCCACGGTGCTGACGAGCCAGGTGAAGTTGCCGGCCTGATTGAGGGCCAGGGCACTCCGCCGATCCCATCCCCCCTGACTGAACCGGACCATGTTGACGGCAAAGCTTTCATCGGTCACGCCGTAGGCGAACAAGGCCAGAAAGCGCCGGGAAACGCCGGGAAAATGCACCGCCAGGGCAGAACTCATGAGCAGGTGACGCAGATTGACCATGAAGGTCGTGGTCACAATGGCCGGGATGGACGCGCCACTGCCGAGCATGGCAACGGCGATGAACTGGGAGCCGCCGGCAAAGACCGCGATCGACATGAGCGCCACCTGCCAGGGGAGCAGTCCCCCTTTCTGGGCGAGCACCCCCAGGGAGAGACCGATAGGGAAGTAGCCGAGGCAGATCGGCCACGCCGCCTTTAGCCCCTCTTTCGCGTAATCAATCGTTTTTGCCATTACGTTAACCTGAATCCGGGATGACTGGCTGGCAAAACGACCCACCGGCAAGGCTGGGATCGAGGCATACGGAACGGGAGGGGCCATGAAGATGCCACGGGTTCGGCAATAACCGGGAACCGTGATGCTTGAACGGTGGAGCGAGCGACATGCCGGAGTCCATCGCCGCCCGTGAGACACCATACCGGCTCTGCCGCGTGTAGTCCGCCGCGGTGGAGATACGACCGGCAATGCCGAGACTGAGGCATGCTGAGCGAGCGGAGCCGTTCAGGCATCACGGACCCCGATTCAGGGTTCATATTCTGGATGGCCCAGCCAGTTTGACGTTCAGGAATACCGATCCGATGACAACCGCCATGCCCATGGCCTGCATGCCCGACACCTGCTCCTTCAGTACCAGGGCGATACAGACCAGGGAGAGTATCGGCACCAGCAGGGCACAGTTGGATGAACGGCTGGTGGGGATCATACGCAGGGCCCGGTTCCAGAGGATCAGGGCCAGGGCGGTGGTCACCACTCCCAGGTAGGCCAACAGCAGCATTTCTCCCCCATCGGGCGTCCAGCGCATGGGATAGAAAGGCAACAAGCACAAGAGGAACAGCAGGCCGAACAGGTTGAAGAGAAACATGCCGGCCGTCACCGGGAAGCGGGCATGCTTGATCAGTACGCAAAACAGGGCAAAAGAGAAGGAGGTCCCCATGGCCAGCGCCACCCCGGCCGAGAGCCGCACGTCGCCCAGCCCTCCCCCGGCGGCCACCAGCACGCAGACTCCCGCGAAGCCCAGCGCCACACAGAGCACCGCCCACCAGTTGGACCGTTCCCGGAACATAAGCCACGACAGGAACAACATGACCAGGGGGTAGGTATAATGCAGGATTACGGCCTGGCTGGCCGGGATATACTCATAGGTTTTCAGGCAGAGCAGTTGCTGCACCCCCAGGCCAATCACACCGGCCAAGGCGAAAAACATCGGCCGACGGCGAAACTCGGCCGCCATGAGCCCGAGTTTGCGCTCCCATGCCAGCCATGCCAGCAAGGACAGGGTAGCCCATATGCCCATCCAGACCACGACCGAAAAACTGCCCAGATGCGTTACCGCCACCTTGAAGCCGGTGCCGAGGGTGGCAAACAGCCCCACCGACAGCAGGGCATAGATAGTTCCTTTGGTTGATTCCGTCATGCCGCGTATTTTTCCAGAGTTTTACTGTTTTGAAAAGGCTTTATTGCTGCTAAAACGACCAAAGCCCGCGATGTGCGGGCTTTGGTGCGCTTAAGCCTTTGGAATGCGTCAATTTTTTGCAAGGTCAAGGAAGGCGAAGGGCGACGCCGCACAAGGAGGCGTGAAGCCTGCCGCCGAGATTGCGAAAAAGTGGCGCATTCCTATTCGACCCAGTCGTCGTCAGCCTCTATCGGCGCAAACCCCCGACGCATGGTATTTTCCGTCACAACCCGCGGGTCCATGAAGTGAAGCAGATAGTCGGGGCCGCCCGCCTTGGTACCGACGCCCGACATGCGCGACCCGCCGAATGGCTGGCGCTCCACCTGGGCCCCGGTATTGTTGCGGTTGATGTACAGGTTGCCGACCCGGAAATCGCGGCGCGCCCGTGCCAGGTGTTCGGGGCTGCGGCTGAAGATGCCGCCGGTCAGGGCAAAGCGGGTCGAATTGGCCCACTCAATAGCCTGATCGAAATCCTTGGCGCGCATGATCGCCAGCACCGGACCAAAGACCTCCTCCTGCGCCAGGCGGTGCTGCGGGGTGATGCCGTCGACAATGGTCAGCGGCACCCAGTATCCTTCGCCTTGGGGGACCGGGCTTTCGTAGAGCAGCTTCCCTTCCTGCTTACCCAGTGCGGCATACTCAAGGATACTCTTCTGGGCGGCGGCGTCGGCCACGGCCCCCATGCTGTTGGCCGGGTCCTCGGAGGGGCCGACACGATAGGCCTGGGCCGCCTTGACCAAGCGGTCCGTGAATTTGTCGTAGACAGCGTCAAGGACGATGACCCGTGAGCAGGCCGAACACTTCTGCCCCTGGAAGGCAAAAGCCGAGTAGAGAACGTGAGGCACGGCCTCGTCCAGGTCGGCATCGTCGTCGATGATGATGGCGTTCTTGCCCCCCATCTCGGAGATGATCTTCTTGACGTTTGGTTGGCCGGGATAGACCTTGGCGGCCCGCTCGACGATCCGCAGTCCTACCTCCATGGAACCGGTGAAGGCGATCAGGCTGATATCCGGGTGATCCACCAGGAAATCCCCCATCACACTCCCCCGGCCGGGAACATAGTTGAACACGCCGGCCGGAAGTCCGGCCTCTTTAAAGATCTCTACCAAGTGATGGCCGATGATGCCGGTGATGTTGGAGGGCTTATAGATCACCGGATTGCCGGCCACAATGGCGGCTGAGGCCATACCCATGCTGATGGCCAGAGGAAAGTTCCACGGGGCGATAACCGCCGCCAGACCTTTGGGCTCATAGAAATAATGATTCAGTTCGCCAGGGGCGTTGCCGACCCGCTGGGGAGCCCCCAGACGGATCATCTCCCGGGCATAGTACTCCAGGAAATCTATCGCCTCGCCCACGTCGGCATAGGCCTGATCCCACTGTTTGCCGATCTCCAGCACCTGCCACGCCGACAGTTCGAAGGCACGCCTGCGGGCGATCTCCGCTGCCTTGAGCAGATAGTGAGCCCGATCGCGGGGCGACGTGTCGCGCCAGGCCGGGAAAACGGCCTTGGCGGCGGCGATGGCCTTGGTTACCTCGGGGATGCCGGCCTGACAGATCTGTCCCAATACCTCCGACGGTTTGGCGGGGTTGACGGTCGGGATCCGGTCGCCGGTGGTCACTTCCTGGCCGCCGATAAAGAGCGGATAGGTTTTCCCAAAACCGTTGCGCACCTGGGCAATGGCAGTCGGGAAGGCAGCCCGATGGTCGGCGCGGGTGAAGTCCACCATCGAGTCGTTGACAAAACGGGGCAGACCACCGGGCCCGGCCACCGCTTTCTTCGGCTTTGCGGCCCGTTCGCTCCGTTCGCGTTCCGCGGTCTTTTCCGGGTCCTCCAGCAGGCGCTCGATCTGGGCATCTTCGGCAAAGCTCTGGCGCAGGAATGATTCATTTGCGGTATTCTCCAACAGGCGCCGTACCAGGTATCCCATGCCCGGCACCATATCGCCATAGGGGCAGTAGAGACGGATGCGCCCCGCCACCTTGAGGATCCCCTTGCGGACCGGTTCTGCCATGCCGTACAACACCTGGAATTCATAACGTGACTCGGGCACCTGCAGTTCGTTGGCCATCTCCATTACGGCCGAGATGGTGCGAATGTTGTGGGAGGCGCAGGCGAAATGGCAGACCTGGTGGTTTTCCAGGATCATACGCGCCTGGCGCTCATACGCTGCGTCGCTTTCAGCCTTGATGGTCCAGACCGGGATCGGCCACCCCATCTGTTTGGCCTTGACCGTCTCGTAATCCCAGTAGGCCCCTTTCACCAGACGAATCGATATCTGCGTATTCTGAGCCTTGGCCCAGGACAGCATATCGGCCAGATCCTTGTCGGTGTCCTTCAGGTAGGCCTGAAACACGATGCCTATGTGGGGATAATCCTTATATTCCATCTTCAGGCGGCGAAAGACTTCCAGAGTAATGTCCTTGAAGCGGTAGGATTCCATGTCGATACAGAGGAAGCCGCCCATTTCTACCACCTTGGCGCAGATTCGGCGCATCTGGCGCAGGATGGCTTCGACCGAGCCTTCGAAATCCTGGGGGTTGGCCAGACAGAACAGGGCGGTCGGCTTGACCGCGACATTGACCTTGGGTGCGTGGCCCCAGTCCAGATTCGGCTCGCCTGCCTTGCCGGCAAGTCCTTTCCATCCCTTCTGTTCATCTTTGAGGGCGTCCAGAAGTTCCAGGTAGGTCGTCACATAGACCTCTGCCTCTTCTTCCGAGAGGGTAGCCTCGCCAAGCACGTCCACCACGGCGGCAAAGCCGTCCTTGCGCAGCTTTTCCATGTTCTTGATCGCTTCTTTGGTGTTCTCCCCCACGATAAACTGGCGGGCCATCTCCTGGATATTGGCCGAGATGACCTTGTTGAGCACCGCTCCCCCCAGGGAACCGAGCATACCAGCCATCTTGGCGCCGGTGGAGAGTACCGGCGGCATGTCCTTTTCCTCGCCGAAATACTCGCGGATGTGGTCGGTCAACAGCTTGGAGGTCGTCAAGGACGGAAAGGCATCCACAAAACGGAACATCTGGATCTTGAATTGTTCGTTCTGCATGCTCCAATCCATCACCTTGCCCATCCAGGCTCCCTTGTTGAAGAGGGACGGCTTTTCCCCGGAGATGGTAGAGAAAAAACCTTTGCCGCGCGCTACGATCTTTGCGTTGAGTTCCGGATTCTGCATAAGACACTCCTTGTGTTTCGATCAGTATGTTGATGCAAATAAATGCTAATGGTTAAACCATTAGTAATCAATTTTCCGACGCGTGTCAAGCAAACAAAAACGGCGCGGTCTCAGCGGCCGCTTGTCTCCTGTCGCCAAAAATGGTAGTGTGGTTCAACCATTAGTGATTTGGGAAACCGATAGTGAACTCCCTGAGAAAGGATAGCAACATGTTCAATCATGTCAAACAGAGCCGGGCCTACCAGGATGTGGTCGAACAAATCCAGGAGGCCATCATAGCAGGGACACTCAAACCGGGCAGCCAGCTTCCCGCCGAACGGGAGCTGAAAGAGCAGTTCGGCGTAAGCCGGGGAACGCTTCGCGAAGCGTTGCGGGTACTGGAACAAAAAGGGCTGATCGAGATCCGGACCGGCGTGGCGGGCGGGTCCATCATCAGGGAGGTCAACAGCGAACAGCTCAGTGAGAACCTTGGACTGCTGATCCGCAACCGGACGGTTTCCCCACGCGACCTGGCCGAATTCCGGGAAGGGATGGAAGGCGGCGTGGCGGCCCTGGCGGCCCAACGGGGTCAGGATGAGGATATGGCGCTTCTTAACAGGCTGTTGCAAGAGGCCGAAGAGCACCTGAAGGAGGGGCGCAAAGGGTGGGATGCCTTTATCCGCACCGACGAGAAGCTCCACATGGCACTGGCCCGCATGAGCGGCAATCTGCTCTTTATCTCCGTCCTGGAGAGTGTGTATTACAACATCCACACCTATTATGAGAACTATCTGCCGCGGGGCAAGAAGATACTCCAGGAGAATTTTTGCGATCTGCGGGCTATTGTTGCCGCCGTGACCGGGCGCGACGCAGAAACGGCACGGGGATTGGCCCAGGAGCATGTACGGCGCTTCAATGCCTACATGGAGGAAAAGGACATCTGAAATCCTCCTCCCGGACATGATAAAAAATAAACGCCGTGCAGCCTTTATGGCCGCACGGCGTTTTTGCATTCGTGGAGGGAGCCACGAATCCGTTACAACACAATCTAGTCCATCTTGACCGGAACCTTGGCCTTCAGCACATACTTGCCGCCTTTGACTTCCAGGAGGCAAAGCGGCGATTTGATCGGCTCGCGGTTGGCACGGATAGTGATAGTGCCGGAAACGCCTTCGAAGTTCTTGGTCTTGGCGATGGCATCCTTGAACACCTTAGGATCCGTGCTCTTGGAGGTGGTCATGGCCGCAGCGATCAGCTTGACCGCGTCATACCCCTGGGCGTCGAACAGACCCGGCAGAGCGCCGTTATTCTTGGCCTTGAAGGCCTCGATGAACTTGGCGGTAACCGGTGATGCCTGCTCGGGAGAGAAACCGACGTAGGACATGGAGCCCTCGACTGCATCGCCGCCCAGCTTGATGAATTCAGGCGAGAACAGGCCGTCTCCGCCGAACATGTTGACCTTGATACCCTGCTTGCGGGCTTCCTTCATCAGCAGCGCGCCTTCGGTATAGTAGCCGGAGTAAAAGATGATGTCCGGTTTTTTTGCCTTGATATTGGTCATCTGGCCGGAAAAGTCCTTGTCGCCGTCTTTGATCTTCTCGTCAGCCACGATCTCGATGCCGGCACCCTTGGCGGAATCACGGAAGAGTTGTGACATGCCGACGCTGTAATCGTTGTTGTCGGAGGTGATCATGGCCACTCTCTTGAACTTGAGGTTTTTGGCGTAGTAATCCAAGAGGGCCGGGATCGCCACACTATCCAGCAGCGTGTCGCGGTAGATGTAGTCGCCGATCTCGACCACGCCCGTGCCGGTGGCACCGGCGGAGAGCAACACAACCTGGGCCTTCTGGGCGATGGGAGCGGCCACCTTGGTGATGCCGGTAGTCGGGTCGCCGACGATGGCCACAACATTGTCGCGGCTGATCAACTTCTGGGTGACCGAGGCGCCTTCCTGCTTATCGCCGCGGTCATCGGCCTCAACGATCTCGATCTTCTTGCCGTTGACGCCACCGGCCGCATTGATCTCTTCGGCCGCCATCTTCATGCCGACCAGGGTCGGAGCGCCGAACATGGCAACGTCACCGGTCAGGGCGCCGAGGAAACCGATTTTTACCGTGTCGCCGGCGGCCTTGGGAGCTTCTTCCGTCTTGGCCTCTTCCTTCTTTTTACAACCGGCGGCAAGCGACAGGGCCAGCGAACCGGCCAGCAGCAGTGCTGCAATCTTCTTGAAGTTCATTGTTTCCTCCTTTGGAGAAATGGTGACTGTTTAGTGACCCGGTTTTTCCAGGTCTTTGAGGATATCGTCGGCTTCTTGCAGCTTCTGCTTGAGTTTTTTCAACTCATCGGCGGAATACACCTTTTTGCCCTTTTTGATCTCGGTATTAAGTTTCTTGATCCTCTGCTGGATGCTGTCAACCTGGTCCTTGCACCCTTTGGAAGCCAGCAGGCACTCATTTTTTTCATTGCTCTTGACATCTGCGGCAAATGCCATGCTGGTGGCGGAGAGCGCAAAGGCGGCCAGTACGGTGATCAGAATTTTTCTCATGTGCTTGCTCCTTGATGTTTGGAATGGCGCGGGGGCGTAGAAGCGCCCCCGCTGGTTTCGGCAATTAGAACGCGTATTTGATGATCAGTGATGCGTCGTAGGGATTGACGGGTGTGCCATTGGTAGCCTGATCCTTGTAGTAGTCGCCCAGAATGACGTAGGCAACGCGAACACCGGCCGTCAGGTTTTCGAACAGTTTGTAGTTGGCCTCGGCATTGAGTTCGGTACCCAGGTAATTACTCTTGTGGGTCCCGGCGGTATCCTTGGCAACAGCGGCGAAACCGGCATTGCAGGCTGTGGTCAGCCTGTCGGAGACCGGCAGCTCATACCCGATGTAGCCGCCGATCTGTCCCTGGCCGGAATTACCGGAGTTGTAGATGATGGAGTTGTCAATGGTGAAGAAGGCATTCTTGTCGCGACCAAGGATGACCATCTCGTTGTCGTAGTAGCCGTGCTCGCCATCCACAGCGTAGAAAGCATTTTTGCCGTCCGCGCTGGAACCGCTTACATAGAGGAATTCAGCATGGGCGGTGCCGGGGCCGGCCTTGAGCTTGGCGCCCACGTTGCCGGCAAAGGCGTTGACATAGGTCTTTTTGCCGGAAACGACATTATTCCAGCCGGTCTCATAGATGGCAAAGCCGTTCAGGGTCAGGGGGCCCATGCCGTACTCGGCATTCAGACCAAGGGCATGAATCTTGACGTCGTTGGAATTCACAGTAGTAGTTGTCGTCGGCTGGGTGCTATGGACTGCGGTACCATCGGGCAAATAGCCGAGGATGGTATCGCCGGCGCCAAAGGTCGTATCCGTCGTGCTGCCGGTCACCTGGTTGTCCCTGAAGAAATAATAAGCAGCACCGACTTTCAGATCCTTGGTTACCTCAAACTTGCCGTCCAGCATGAACATGTCGTTGGTTTTGTGACCGAGGACCTGGTCAACGCTGCCGCCCTTGTCGTTAAAGCGGAAGTAGCCGATGGAGGGGGAAAACTTGCCATAGCTGCTGGAAAGCAGCAGGCCGGCCATGTCGGCGTCAAACAGTACGCCTTTGAAGGCATCGTTGTTGGGCATCATGCCCAGCTTCATATTGACGTTCTTGAAGATGTTGGCATCCAGATAGATATTCTTGGTTTCGATGTTGACCGTATCGGCACCCAAGGCGCCGCCCTGGTTGCGGCCGACGGTATAGGAGCTGTTGCCCCAGTAGGTGTAGTCCAACTCGAAATGAGTAACCAGCTTCAGATCGGCGTTGGCTTTGGCGATGTACTGGAGACGGGCACGCTGTTCGACGTAGTTGGCAGAATACACATTTTTGGTTGTTCCGGTCGGGTCGTACTGGGCGCCTCCGGCTGCATTGAAATCGGTTGTTTTGGTACCGTTGAAGTTGGAGTTGTCATAACGGGCACCAAACATACCGTGGAACTCGTTCTCCAGCGCCATTGCCGGGACGGCCGCAGCGGCGGTCAGGCCGAGGACGGCCAGCACTGCCAGGATTCTGCTTCTTTTCATTGTACTTCCTCCTTTGGTGTGATGTGCTGCTTTATTACATCCCCCCCTCAACGGGAGCGCGCATCGCTGCGCATTACAATATCTGGCTCAAAAACAGCTTGGCCCGCTCGTGGTCGGGGCTGGTGAAGAAATGCTCCGGGGTCCCCTCCTCCACAATCCGGCCGTGATCCATAAAGATGACCCGGTCGGCCACCTCCCGGGCAAAGCCCATCTCGTGGGTAACCACTACCATGGTCATCCCTTCCCGGGCCAGGTTCTTCATGACATCCAGTACCTCGCCGATCATCTCCGGGTCGAGGGCCGAGGTCGGTTCATCGAACAGGATCGCCTTGGGGTTCATGGCCAGGGAACGGGCAATGGCCACCCGCTGCTGCTGGCCACCGGAGAGCTTGACGGGATAGGCGGCAGCCTTCTCGGCGATACCGACCTTATGCAGCAGCTCCAGGGCAATCTGTTCCGCTTCCTTTTTGTTGCGTTTGCGAACGACGACCTGGGCCAGGGTCAGGTTCTCCAGCACGGTCTTGTGGGGGAAAAGGTTGAAGGATTGGAAGACCATCCCGACCTCTTCCCGCACCTTGCTGATATCGACCTTCGGATCGCTCACATCCATGCCGTCCACTATTATGCGGCCCCGGTCAATGGTCTCCAGGCGGTTTATGGAGCGCAGGATGGTACTCTTGCCGGACCCGCTGGGGCCGATGATGACCACCTTTTCGCCGTCCCGGACGCTGAAGGAGACATCCTTTAGCGCCTGGAACGAGCCGTAAAACTTGGAGACCCCGCTGACCTCGATCATAAGCCGGCTATTTTCCTGCATTGAGCCGTTCCTCCATGATGCCGATCAGTTTGGAAAAAAACAGGGTCATGATCAGATAGATCAGGGCGATAACCGTATAGGTTTCAAAATAGCTGAAGGTCTCCGAGGCGTACTCCCGGCCGCGGCGCAGCAGGTCGGAGACGGCCAGGATGGAGACCAGGGAGGAGTCCTTGAGCAGGGCTATGAACTCGTTGCCGATGGGGGGCAGCACCACCCTGAAGGCCTGGGGCAGAATGACCTGACGCATGGCCTGGCTGCGGGACATGCCCAGGGAAAGGGCTGCTTCCATCTGGCCTTTGGGTATGGACTGAATGCCCGCCCGGAAAACCTCGCCCATGTAGGCGCCGTAGCAGACCGCCATGGCGATGATGGCACTCAGCATATCGGGGATCTTCACGAAGCGGCCAAGCGCGTAATAAATGTAGAATATCTGGACCAGAAGCGGGATGCCCCGGATCACCTCCACATACAGGGAGGCGGTGCCATTGACTAACCGGTTGGAGGAGATCCTTCCCAGACCGGTGATCAGACCGATGAGCGTAGCCAGCAGGATGGCCCCGACGGTGACCTTGAAGGTGACCAGGATGCCGTCAGGGACGAATTTGAAGATTTCGAAGTAGGGGTCCGGCTTGCCGAAGGCAAGATACAGGGAGACGAAGATCGCTCCGAAGAAAGCGATACGCCAGGCAGTAAACAAACCGGCATCGCCCTTGTGCGGGATGGCGGCGCCGTCGCCTACCTCTATGGGAGTATGGGGTGCAGGATTCTTTGGCATGGTGGGCGGGAAGGGGCGATGGGGGAATCATCGCCCCTACTCAGCAATTTACTTCACCCACTTGGTGTGAATCTTGACGTCCAGCTTTTTAGCCTTGACCGCCTTGATCCCTTTGTTGAGGAGGGCAACCAGTTCCTTATTTCCCTTTTTCACAACCATACCGTAGGCTTCCTTGGTGAAGGATTTGCCGACGATCTTGAATTTGTCCCGATATTCCTTTTTCTGCAGGGCAAAGTGGGCGGCAACCGGTTCATCGCACACCACACCCGAGATGCGGCCGGCAGCCATATCCTCGAAGGCCAGACCGATCTCGTCATAGGTTTTAAGTTCGACACCGGTGACCTTCTTGATCTCCATCGCGCCGGTGGTACCAATCTGCGCGCCAACCTTCTTGCCTTTCAGGTCGGCAATGACCTTGGCGGTTTTGTTGGTTTTGGGCACGACCAGGATCTGGCCGATACTGGTATACGGTTCGGTAAAATCATATTTCGCCTGGCGCTCTTTCGTGATGGTGACGGAAGAGATGATCGCGTCGTACCGGTCGGAATCAAGGCCCGCGAAGATGCCGTCCCATGCGGTATTCTTGATCTCAACGGCTACGCCGGCCTCCTTGGCGACAGCCTTCAAAAAGTCGATATCGTAGCCAACGATCTGTTTATTTGCGTCAACCATCTCCATCGGCGGCCATGTGGCGTCGGTCGCGACCTTGATGCTCTTGGGAGCGGCAAATGCGGTGAGAGACAGAGTAGAAAGCAGTGCCGCCGTTGCGGCGAGTGTACGCAATAATTTCATTGGATCCTCTCCTTTTTGATTAAATGGTAAACGATAATGGTAAGACCACGCTGTACTTTTATGGGATGTACCGCCGTATTGTCAACAAAAAAACACCGGTTCGTAACGTTTCGGAAACAGTTCGGCGGAGTTTTTTTTGCTTTTTGCTTGCTCTCGACGATGGCTTCGTTTATGAAACATGTCGATATCATTATTTTTGATACCACCAAACTATCTTGCGGGATTTCGGAGAACTGTTTAATGAATCGATTCAAAGCAGCAGTGTTGCTGCTGACCACCACCTTTTTCTGGGGGGTGACCTTCACGGTCGTCAAAGAGGCCGTGGCAAGCGTTGATGTTTTTGTATTTCTGGCCCAGCGTTTTATTCTGGCCTTTGCCCTTATCCTCCCGGTCAGCATGATCAAGGGCAAGCGCCTGGACCTGAGGACCCTGCGCCAGGGGTGCCTGATGGGGCTTTTCCTCTTCGGCTCCTATGCCTTCCAGACCGTCGCGCTGCTCTACACCAGTGCCTCCAATACCGCCTTCCTGACCGGGTTGAATGTGGTCATGGTACCGGTCATCTCGGCTCTCATGCTGCGCCAACGCATTCCTAAGACCGTCAAGGTAGCCGTGGCACTCTCCGTTATCGGCCTATTCCTTCTGTGCGGTAACGGGAGTTGGAGCCTCACCACCGGCGATATCCTGGCAGCCATCTGCGCACTCTGCGTCTCATTACACCTTATCTATACCGGTGAATTTGCCCGCCAAAGCGACTATTACTGGCTGACTGCCATACAATTGGGCGTCGTGGCCCTCCTGAGCACTGCCGGCGCCCTTATTCGCGGCAAGCAGCTCTTTATCTGGTATCCTCAACTCCTGGGGACCTTGATCGTCTGCTCGCTGATTGCCACCGTTTTCGCCTTTCTGGTGCAAACGTCCATGCAGCGCTTCATCAGCCACACCAACACGGCTCTGATCTTCTGCACCGAACCGGTTTTTGCGGCGCTGTACGCCTGGTATGCCATCAACGAACGGCTGGGTATCTACGGCCTGGTGGGGGCACTCTTGATCCTGGGAGGCATGATCATCTCCATACTGCCGGAAAATGTGGGAATGTGGGGGAAGCGGACAAAAGAAGGGGCCACTGAGTCGGAGATCAGCGTACTGGATGAATACCGGGCCGGCGAATAGGGACAGCTACAAACTAAGGCGCCACTCCTCAAGCATCTCCAGGGCGCGCTCCGCCAGTTTCTGGCGTTTTTCCTTCTTCTTCACCCTGCCCGGCAGTTCGGGGAACAGGCCGTAATTGACATTCATGGGTTGGAAGTGGCGCACGTCGGCGTTGGTGAGATGATGCATCAGCGCTCCCAAAGCCGTTTCGGCCGGGGGCACGGGCAGGGAACCACCCTGCTGGAGGCGTGCAGCGTTTATACCGGCCAGGAAACCGCTGGCCGCCGACTCCACATACCCCTCCACGCCGGTAATCTGGCCGGCAAAGATGATGCGAGGATCGCTTTTCAATTGCTGAGTCGCCAGCAGCAGGGCCGGGGCGTTGATGAAGGTATTGCGGTGCAGGGAGCCGAGCCGGACGAACTCGGCCTGCTCCAACCCCGGGATCATGCGGAAGATGCGGCGCTGCTCCGGCCAGGTCAACTTGGTCTGGAAGCCCACCAGGTTGAACATGGTCCGCTCCCGGTTCTCGGCCCGCAGTTGGATCACGGCGTGGGGTTCCACGCCCGTGCGGGGATCGGCCAAACCCACCGGCTTCATGGGTCCGAAACGGAGCGTTTCCACGCCCCGCTCCGCCATCTCCTCGACCGGCATACACCCCTCGAAGTGGACGATCTTCTCGAAATCCCGCGCCGGGACCTTTTCACCCCTGACCAGTTCATCCACAAACCTCAGGTACTCCTCCTCGTTCAAGGGGCAGTTGAGGTAGTCGTCCCCATCCCCTTTGCCGTAGCGCGAGGCGGCGAAGATCGTGGTCATGTCGAGGGAGGAGGCCGTGACGATGGGCGCGATGGCGTCGTAGAAATAGAGCCGGTCGCCGGTCAGACGGGCCAGCGGTTCCGCCAGGGCATCGCTGGTCAGGGGACCTGAGGCGATGACGACGGTGCCGTCGTTCGGTATAGCGGTGACCTCGCCCCGCTCCAGGCGGATGAGGGGATGAGCAGTGATTTTTCGGGTGATATAGTCGGAAAAGAGCTGCCGGTCCACGGCCAGCGCGCCACCGGCCGGGACGCGGGTGGCTTCGGCCGCCTCCATGGTCAGGGAGCCGCAACGGCGCAACTCCTCCTTGAGGAGCCCCACGGCGTTTTCAAGGGAGTCGCCCCGCAGGGAATTGGAGCAGACCAGTTCCGCCAGGCCCGGCAGATGGTGGGCCGGGGAGAAGCGCTCGGGCTTCATTTCGTGGAGGGTTACGGAGACGCCGCGCTGCGCCGCCTGCCACGCTGCTTCGCAACCTGCCAGGCCTGCTCCGATGATGGTAAGGGAGTCCACTTATTTCTGTTCCTTGCCGCCCTCTTTGAAATCGCACCCTTCCTTGGGGCACTTGAGGTACTCTCCCTCGCGCTTGCTGATCTTCTTCACCAGGAGCGGGAAGCCGCACTTGGGGCACTTCCGCTCCACCGGCAGGTCCCACAGGGCAAACTTGCATTGGGGATAGCGGTTGCATGAGTAGAACATCTTGCCATAGCGGGACTTCTTCTCGGTCAGTTCCCCTTCCTTGCATTCCGGGCAGACTACGCCCGTGCCACGGGGCTTGACCAGCGGCTGGATATTCTTGCAGGCCGGATACCCCGAACAGGCCAGGTACTTGCCGTAGCGGCCATCCTTGATCAGCATCGGCTGGCCGCATTTCTCACATTTTTCTTCGGACAGGACCGGCTCCGCAACCTCGCCCCCCTTTTCCGACTCGATGTTGCGGGTGTATTTGCACCCATCCTGAAAACCGGAACAGGCGATGAACTTGCCCCGCTTACCCAGTTTCACCACCAACGGCTTGCCGCACTCGGGGCAGGCCTCATCCATGGCCTCGGTGGTCAGGTCGGACTTGCTGACCTCGCCCTCCTTCTGCTTGAGCAGGGTGAAAAACGGCTCCCAAAACTCCTTCAGGAGCGGTTTCCACTGTTTCTCGCCCCGGGAGACCTGATCCAGTTCCTCCTCCAGGCCGGCGGTAAAGTTGTAGTCAACATAGCGCGCGAAATGGGCCGTCAGCAGGTCGTTCACCACCATGCCTACGTCCTCGGGGAAGAAGCGTTTTTTGTCCAGGCGGGTATATTTGCGCTCCACCAGGGTATTCATGATCGAGGCGTAGGTGGAAGGGCGGCCGATGCCATACTCCTCCAGGGTTTTGACCAGGGTGGCCTCAGTGTAGCGGGGCGGCGGCTGGGTGAAATGTTGCTCGGGGAGGATCTCGTGCAGCTTGAGGGGAGAGCCTTCAGCCATGGCGGGCAACAGCCCTTCCTTTTCCTCGTCCTGGTCATCCACGCCTTCTATGTAGAGTTTCATGAAGCCGGGGAAACGGATGACGGTGCCGCTGGCCCGCAGACCGGCCTGCCGGGCCCCACTGAAAGGACCACCGACGGGGGGGGTGGCCAGGTCCGCCGCAATGTCAACCGAGGTCTGGTCCAGGAGCGCCTCGGCCATCTGGCAGGCCACGGTCCGTTTCCAGATCAGTTCGTACAATTTGTACAGGTCCGGAGTCAGGAACTTCTTTAACTCGGTCGGGGTTTTGGATATATAGGTTGGCCGGATGGCCTCGTGGGCCTCCTGGGCGTTTTTGGTCTTGGTTCGATAGAGACGTGGCTTGGCCAGGGCGTATTCCGGACCGTAGGCGGCAGAGATGACGTCATGGGCCTCCTGGAGGGCCTGACTGGAGAGGTTGACGCTATCGGTACGCATGTAGGTGATCAAGCCGACCGTACCACCCTCGCCGATGTCGATCCCCTCATAGAGCTTCTGGGCGGTGGACATGGTTTTCTTGGCCGAAAAACCCAGCTTGCGGGAGGCCTCCTGCTGGAGAGTCGAGGTTGTGAACGGCGGCGAAGGAGTGCGTTTTTTCTCGGTCTTGGTTACCTTGTCGACTCGGTAGCTGCCCGACAGGAGGGCCGCCTTCAGGGCGGTCGCCACCTCTTCGCCGGGGATATCGAACTTGCCCAGCTTCTTGCCGCCCACCGCCACCAGACCTGCCTTGAACTCCTGCCCCGGTGCGACCCCCAGACGTGCGGCAATGGTCCAGTATTCCTGTTCGATAAAGGCCTGGATCTCCTTTTCCCGTTCGCAGACCAGGCGCAGGGCCACGGATTGCACCCGGCCGGCCGAGAGACCGTAACGGATCTTTTTCCACAGGAAGGGGGAAAGGTTGAAACCGACCAGATAATCCAGCACCGAACGGGCCTGCTGGGCGTCCACCAGTTCGGAGGCTATGGCGCGGGGATGCTCCACGGCGTGGATGATGGCGTCCTTGGTGATCTCGTGGAACACGACACGCTGGATCTCGATGCCCGGATTCTTCTTTTTATCCAGCCCCAGGGCCGCCAGCAGATGCCAGGAGATGGCCTCTCCCTCGCGGTCGGGGTCAGTCGCCAGGAGTAGTCGGTCGGATTCCTTCAGGGCCTTCTTGATGGCGTCGATGTGCTTCTTGCTCTCGGGCAGCACATGATACTTGGGCTCGAAATCATTCCCGATATCCACCGATCCCTGTTTGCTGGGCAGGGCACGCACATGGCCAAAGGAGGCCAGCACCTTGTAATCCTTGCCCAGGAACTTCTCTATGGTCTTCGCCTTGGCGGGCGATTCTACAATAACAAGATTCTGCGGCATGTTTTAACACATCCTCTGATATGATTGACTTATTTTAGCACCTATCGGGAGAGACCGGTCAGGCCATTTCGCCCTTTAGGGCGGCTGTTGAGAAACTCAGGTTGTTCAAAAATAGTCAGATCGTCGCACCCGCAGAAGGCCATGAGGAGGCGTAGCAGCGCTACGCCGCACGAAAGGGTCTTCGAGGACGGCGGCGATATGGCTGTTTTTCAACAACCTCCTACGCGGCCACGGCGAAATGTTTGCCCGGCAGCGGCGTTATCGCTCCCTTGAGTTCAAGGTGCAGTAACATAGAGGAAACCTCTCCGGCTGTCAATTCCGTTTGGGCGATGATGTCGTCGATGTGCAGCGACGAACGGGCCAGCAGTTCATACACGGCGGCTTCTTTGGGTGTCAGACTAAAGGTGCTCGCCGCGGTCTGCTCCGGAGCCCCATTCCGATTCCTGGCGATGAAACCGGGTAACTCCTCCAGGATGTCTTCCACACAGTCCACGAGTTTTGCACCCTGTTTGATCAGGCGATTACTGCCGCGGCAGGCGCTGAAGGAAATATTGCCGGGGACGGCGAAGACGTCTCGACCGTGTTCCAGGGCATACTGGGCAGTGATCAGCGAACCGCTGTTTTCGGCAGCCTCCACCACCAGAACGCCGCGGGATAACCCGCTGATGATCCGGTTGCGGCGGGGAAAGTTCTCCGCCAGAGGTAGCGTCCCCAAGGAAAATTCGGATACCAGGCACCCTGTCTCGGGCACCGCCTCGAAGAGTTTGCGGTTTTCAGGGGGATACACCTTATCGATGCCGCATCCAAGGACGCCGATGGTCCTCCCGCCGGCCTGGAGCGCTCCCTTGTGGGCTGCGGTATCGACCCCGCGGGCCATACCTGATATTACCGCAACACCATGCCCGGCAAGCGCCTCGGCAAGACGCCCCGTGGCCAGCAGACCATAGGAGGTGGCACGCCGTGAACCGACAATCGCGACAGCCAGTTCGCTACTGCGCAGTTCACCCCGTACGTACAGGAAGGGTGGCGGGTCGGGGATCTCGAACAGGGACTTGGGGTAGTCTGCCGAGGTGAAGGTGACCAGCCGGGCGCCGCTACCGGCAAGCCGACGGCATTCCTCATCGGCAAAGCGCTTCCAGGAGCCCTCCCTGATCGCCTCGACCATGGCCGCAGTTACTCCCCTGACACTCCCCAGCTCTTTGGGCGAGGCGGCCAGTGCCGACTTGGGTGCGTCGAAACGCTCCAGCAGGCGTCTGAAGGTGACATTACCGACGCCGGGCACCGCCTTGAGTCCGACCCAGTAGAATTCTTCCATATCCCATGCCTTCCGACCGTCCTGTTCGCACGGACGACGAGAGAGAAAAAAAGACCGGCTCCCGGCCGGTCTCATGTGGAGCGCTTAGGGACTCGGAATTTGCTGATGTATCGATTTTTACGCTCAGGTTCAGGCCAGATTTGTCGTTCCAGATTGAGTAAAACCGCAGGCGTAGCCAGAGCTACGCTGAGGATTTTGCGATTGAAGGAACGGCAGCAGATGGCCTGAAGATGAGATGCAAAAACGGTATATTGGCAAGTTCCGAGTCCCTTACCCCTATTTCGTCAAACTAACGATTTTGTCGCCTTTATAGATCGCGTCGATACTCTTGACGACCAGCGCGGTCGCCGTCTTTTTACCGGTTTCCAGGATGACCAGAGCCCCCAGTAATTCCTGGGGCAAGCGGTCGACGCGGCCCTCGGCGTATTGCTGATTAAGGGTCACGTCACGGACGATGTAGAGCATGTTGCCGGCTTCTGCCCCCTGGGCACTTCCCAAATCGATGTAGACGACGTCACCGGCTGCGATGGTCTCCGTCCCGCTGTAACTTTCGATGATGTACCCTTTTAACTCCCTGGCGGGCATCTTGAGGACGACCTCGTGACGTTTGTCTCCCCGGTACGGCATGAGATAGGAGCCGGAGGATATTTCCTGATAGGCCTTGGTAATGATGGCCCGCGAGGCTTTTTGCTCCAGGTCGGTCAATTGCAGCGTCCCCAGAGGGACCACCTTTACGCCCATGACCTCGTTCGTGAGGGGATGGCTGACTATCCCTTCCTTCCGGTAGATCGAAAACTTCTCCCCCCCCTTTGCGCCATCCCTTCTACCGATGTCGGTGTAGACGATATCGTCGTCCCCAGCCACGATACGGTCATGGTGGACGGCGACGATAAAACCTGCCGGCTTGTAGTCGGCCTCCATCAGGAAGCCTTCATTGCCCCGCACACTATAGGTGCGCTCGACAGCTACCTCGGCCATGGTTTCCGCCTGGGCGGCCGCCGCTTTCTTGGCCGCCGGCGCGCTGCCCTCCGGCTCCGGAGGTTCGAATTCAAGCCGGTCGGGGAATACCCGTACCTTTTGCCCCGGATAGATCAGGTGCGGATTGGTGATCTGGCCGTTTTTGGACCACATGTTCGGCCAGTAGTGGGGGTCCCTGATAAAACGTTCGGACAGTCCCCAGAGGGTATCACCCTGCTTTATGACGTAGATGGCCGGTTCCTCATCCGCTGCCAGGGCCAAACCGGGTATGAAAAGCACTAAGGTAAAAAGCAGCATGGCAAATCTGATCTTCATACGCACCTCGGTCGTTCCTGGAAAAATGAACAGCGGAAAACGCAGCTACAAGCTCTTAATTGGCGGTCAAACGTTCCCGGGCCTTTGCCGCGGCCGGGCTACCGGGATAGATTTTGATCAGGCGTTCGTAGACAGCAGCAGCCTTATCCTTCTCGTTCATGGCCGCCAGGGTATACCCCAGCTTCAAAAGCGCGTCCGGGGCTTTGGCGCTCCTGGAATAATCGTCCACTACCTTCTGGAAGGCGTCACGCGCCTTGGCAAGCTCGGACAAACTATAGTGGCATTCTCCGATCCAATAAATGGCATTGGCGGCATAACTGCTTTTGGGATCACTCTTGAGGAATGCTTCGAATGCCTCAATGGCGGCGGGGAAACTGTTGGCGCTGTAAAGGCCGAATGCCTTGACGTAGTCGGAAGGAGGGCCGTAATCCTTGCCCTTGGGAGCAGGCTCCTGGTTGATGACTTCGATCTTGGGTGCAGCCTGCAGTGAGATTCGTGCCTTGAGTTCATCCTGGGCGGACCGCAATTCCCTGATAGTGTCTTGAAGCTGTTTGAGTTGGGCGCTAACGACCTTGGCCTGGTCTTCCTGCGACTGGATCTGGCCGGACAACTCGTTCATGCGCTGTTCGGCCTTCTTGCCGGACTGGAGAAGATGTTCGACCTTCGCTTCTGTCTCGGTCTGGCGCTTGACCATGAGGTCGTTCGACGCACAACCGGCCAGCGCGAGAGAAGCTACAACGCATGCGGCCCACCGGATGCCGGATGGCATAATTCCTCCAAATGTCAGGATTTTTTCATAAATTAAAGCCATAAACTCTCGTTTGTCAAGCGAAAGCTGGCTTTCCTGGCTCATGGAGAAACGACGAGAACCGGCCATCACAGGAATAAAACCCAAGGCGACTCACTTCTTTTCGTTCCTCGCGGGGAAGATCACAGCAAAATTTGCACAGACAATTCTTTTGTTAAACTTTGCTTTGAACGAGCTCCATTGCATACGACATGCAACGGCTCATTGTTTTTCTGGGTTTAATTAACCGACATAATATGTTAGCATTTTTCTCCAAACTCAATACCACATCACGACGGGGACCATCCGTGAACACCCCCGAACTTCTGGCTCCGGCCGGCAACATGGAAAAGCTCAAGATCGCCGTTCACTACGGCGCCGATGCCGTCTACCTGGGCGGACAAGCATTCGGCCTGCGTAATCTGGCGGATAACTTCAGCATCGAGGAGATGCCGGCAGCCCTTGACTACTGCCACAGCCGTGGCGTGAAGGCCTATCTGACGGTCAACAGCTACCCTCATAACGATGCCCTCGTGCGGCTCGAAGCATTTCTTCGCCAGACGGCGCCGTTTCCCTTCGACGCCTACATTGTGGCTGATCCTGGTGTCATTGCCATGGTTCGCGACATCTCCCCCCACCGGGAGTTGCACCTCTCCACCCAGGCCAATACCATCAACTGGCAGAGTGCCCGGTTCTGGGGTAGTCAGGGAATCCGACGCATCAATCTGGCGCGGGAGATGACTTTGGACGCAATCCGCGAAACTGTTGCCCGCACACCGGAGGTCGAATTCGAGGCGTTTGTCCATGGCGCCCTGTGCATCTCCTATTCGGGCCGTTGCCTGATCTCCAGCGCCTTGGCCGGTCGCGACGCCAACCAGGGGGAATGCGCACATCCCTGCCGCTGGAACTACCACCTGATGGAAGAAACCCGCCCCGGCGAATATTTTCCGGTTGCGGAGGACGAAAACGGCACATTCATCTTCAACTCCCGTGATCTCTGCCTGCTGGAGCACCTGCCGGCATTGGTGCAGGGCGGGGTAGCCGCGCTCAAGATCGAGGGGCGCATGAAAGGGATTAATTACGTGGCCTCGGTGCTGAGGGTTTACCGTCAGGCGCTGGACGAGTACCGTTCAGACCCGTCCGGCTGGCATTGTCGGCCTGAATGGCTGGAAGAATTGACCAAACTGAGCCACCGGGGGTATACCACCGGCTTCCTCTTCGGCGCCCCACGCAATGTGGGACAGGAGTATCACTCGGCCTACATCCGCAGCCACGAGTTCGTAGGCCAGGTAGAGGCATCTCGCGCCGATGGCGAGGTTGTGCTCGGGGTGCGCAATCGCATCAATTCGGGCGATAACCTGGAATTTATCGGCCCCGGCATGCGGTCGCAGCGGATGACGATTGGGCGCCTGAAAATCCTGACCCCGGAAGGTGATTCGGTCGAGGCCGATGCCGCCAACCCTAACCAGCGCATTCTCCTTGCCCCTTCCTTTGCGACCGAACCCTTTGACCTCGTACGCCGAGAAAAAGGGGGACCGTCGTGAGAGACCTGAAGGGGTATGTCCACGACGGGGGGAGCGGCTGGCTGCGGGACATGGTGATCCTGGCCATTGTCCTGGGCATCCCCTTTTTCCAGTTTCTGGGCGGGTTGCCGCTGATCGATCCCGATGAAGGGCGCTACGCCGAAATCCCCCGCGAGATGCTGGAGCAAGGGGATTTCGTAACCCCGACTCTCAATTACGTCAAATACTTTGAAAAACCGCCGCTTCTCTATTGGCTGAACGCCGCTTCGTTCAAGCTCTCCGGACTCACCGAGCACGCCGCCCGGTTTCCTTCCGCACTGTGCGGCCTGCTGACCATCCTTGCAACCTATATCATAGCCCGGCGTCTTTACGGTCGGCGCACGGCCTTGATCGCTGCCCTGATCCTGGGGACATCGGCTGGCTTTGTGCTCCAGTCGCGCATCATTCTGACCGATATGCTGCTGACCTTCTGCCTCACGGCAGCCTTGGGCGCCTTCATCATAGCCAGCCAGCGCGAGGGGCGCCGCAGTACCCCGCTACCCTGGTACGTCTTCTACCTTTTTTGTGCCTTGGCGGTGCTGGCCAAGGGATTGATCGGTATTGTTTTCCCGGCCGGCATCATCTTCTTTTACCTGTTGTTGGGCGGACGCTGGAAACTGCTCGGGGAGATGCGCATCGTCACCGGTCTGGCGCTGTTGCTGGCAATTGCCGCTCCCTGGTTCGTGGCCGTTTCCCTGAAAAACCCCGAGTTTGCCCGTTTTTTCTTCATCCACGAACACTTTGAACGCTTCACCAGCACGGTACATGGCCGTTATCAGCCATTCTGGTTCTTCCTGCCGGTCTTGGCGGCAACCATGCTGCCCTGGTCGTTCTTCATCCCCGGCGCCCTGAGGCGGGCCTGGCGCGACCGCCATCATGACGACTACCAAGCCGGCCTCTATCTGCTGATTTGGGCAGTCCTGATCTTTCTGTTCTTCTCCAAGTCCGACTCCAAATTGGTTCCCTACATCCTGCCGATCTTTCCGCCCCTGGCCATCCTCATCGCCAACCGCATAGACGGGGCGCTGGATGGCCATGGCCGCGAACTCAAACTGGCCTCCCTCCTGTTGGGAATGACGCTGATCATTCTGGGCGTCATGGGCCTGGCCTATGCCCGCTTGCCCGAACTGGCCGACCTGCTTGCCGAAGCGATGCCGCGCTTGAGCGATCCGCTGCACCAGTTCATAAACAACGCCCCGCCAATCTCCGCTGCCGCGGCCACCGCCGTTGCCGCCTTGTTCCTGATACAGGGGATAACGACAATGGTATCCGCAGGACGTAACCCGCTCCGCATGGTGGTTGCGCTCTGCTTTTGCTCCTTTCTGCTTGAAATTTTCATCCCGCGGCTGATAATGGTGCCCATCGCTCAAGCCGAATCGCCCCGCAGCCTGGCATTGCAGGCCCGCTCCCTGGCCGGACCGCACACGCGCATTGTTACCTTCGGTCCCCAGCAGGCAGTTTCCTGGTACACCCAACGGCGGATCATAGTCACGGGCAAACTGGACGAACTGGAGTTCGGCAGCAAACTGGGCGACCAGTCCGCCTGGTTTCCCGACCAGCAGGCGCTCCTGCGGATGTGGGCGGGTGACACCCCGATGCTGATCATTCTCAAAAAGGGTGAGTTGGACCACCTGCTCCCACTACTCCACCCCGCCCCACGGATGGTGGGAGAATCGAGCAGGCGGCGGCTGATATCGAACCGATGAGGTTGTTGAAGAACAGTTATCTCGCCGTCATCCTCGAACGTCCTTTCGTGCGACGTAGCGCTGCTACGCTTCCGCAGGGCATTTAGCAGAACCATTCCGGCTCTGTCCCTGCGGGATGAACGCAGCTCGCGCTTCGTCACCGATAATCGCCGGAGGCGATTATCCTGCGGGTGCGACGATCTGACTATTTTTGAACAACCTGGCTTTCATGCCTGTTAAAGGAGTACCATACCAACATGCGCGAAACATTCCTCCCCTTCTCCACCCCTACCATCGACGATGACGAGATCAACGAGGTCGTTGACTCTCTCAAATCCGGCTGGATCACCACCGGCCCCAAAGTCAAACGCTTCGAGGACGCCTTCAAGGCCTACGTGGGGGCCCCCTACGCCATTCCCTTGAGTTCGGCCACTGCCGGCCTTCATCTGACCCTGCTGGCCCTCGGTATCAAGGAGGGCGACGAGATCATCACCACCCCCATGACCTTTGCCTCCACGGTCAGCATGATCATCCTCTGTGGCGCCACGCCGGTCTTGGCAGACATCGAGCCCGGCACCCTCAATATCGATGTGAACGAGGTCCGAAAAAAGATTACTCCCCGTACCAGGGCCGTCATCCCGGTGCACTTTGCGGGCCAGTCCTGCGACATGGACCCGATCTTCGCCCTGGCCCGTGAGCACAGCCTGACCGTCATAGAGGACGCGGCCCACGCCGCGGGCACCGAATACAAAGGCAAACGCATCGGCTCCCTGGAATCTATCTCCATCTTTTCCTTCCACCCCAACAAGAACATCACCACCGGCGAGGGGGGCATGGTCTGCACGGCCGACGAAGCGCTGGCCGAGGAGATATCCCTGCTCAAGTTCCACGGCATGAGCCGCGAGGCCTGGAAACGCTTTGCCGCCAGCGGGACCCCCAACTACGACATCCTCCTGCCCGGCTTCAAATACAATATGATGGATATCCAGGCCGCCATCGGCATCCATCAACTCCCCAAGCTGGACCGGTTCATCGATAAGCGGACCGAGATCGCCGAGTTCTACAACCGCGAGTTTGCCGACATTGCCGAACTGGCGTTGCCGGCCTACGCCCCCTATGAGCAGCGCCATGCTTGGCATCTCTACACGCCGCTGGTCAGAATCGAAAAGTTGGATATCGACCGCGACCAGTTTATGAATGAATTGAAAAAATTCAATATCGGCAGCGGATTGCACTACAAGGCCATCCACCACCACCCCTACTACCGCGATCACCTGGGGATCGCCGACAGTGACCTGCCGGTGGCCACCTATGCCTCGGAGCGGATACTCTCCCTGCCGCTCTTCCCCAGAATGACGGATGACGATGCCGTCGATGTGGTCGCGGCGGTCAAAGCGGTCATAGCGGCCCACCGACACGGCCGGTGACTCGGAAGAGGTTAACGGAATGCGCCGTGGCCGGAAGAGCCGGAGCCCGCACGCCGCCCATGCCGTGGCACGCCATTCACTCCGCCGGCCCTCCGTCGTGTTGCCGGTACCCTTTTAACGGCAAAGGCTGAGGTCTTCCGGACTAACAGAGGCATGAAGGCGTCACGGATTCAGGATAATAAAAAACGGGGCGGCATTTTTGTGCCGCCCCGCTTCTGTTGCACCTTCGCATGGGCTGTTATCGTCATTTAATGGCGATATTCTTCACCATCCGTTTGTCTTCCACCTTCGGGATGCTGATCTCGAGAACGCCATCGTTGAACTTGGCCGTCACATGTTCGGCGTCCAACCCTTCCGGCAACCGCAGAGTCCTGCTGAATTTACCGTAGCCGCGTTCGAGTTTCAGATAATCCCTCGTGTCGATCTTTTCCTCCGTCTTTTTCTCGCCGCTGATCTCAAGCGTGTTGTCGACCAGTTTCACGGTGATATCGTCCTTGGTCAGGCCGGGCAAATCAGCCTTGACGACGATGTTGCCGCCGACCTCGAAGACGTCCACCGATGGCGACATGCCCCCTCGCCCCATGTCGTGCAGGAAACCTCTGAACGGTGTCATGCCCGTTTCAAAGAACGGGCGACGGAACATTTCGTTCATCATACGTTCCATGTCATCGATCAGATTGGGAAGTCGTGTGGTTTCGAACCAACTCCCCCTGGTTTCGGGCACATGCTCCGCCGTTACCGGCACCGTGCCCTTTTCGCCGGTGTCTCGTACAGACCTGAGATGTGTCGTGCCTCTCATGACCATGCACCTCCTTCTCCACCGATATGTTTCTTACGTAAATAAGTATACCACTTTGAAATTGCCAGTCAATATCATTACATCTGTCCTCACGCAACCCATCGGGACAGGGTGAACCCTTTTATTGTCTTGAAGGATGAGGACTTTTTGCGTAAACTTACAAGATGCTGAAAGTGCTGGGCCAGCGATCATGGCCGCAGGAGAGACCTTTATGAGTATTGCTGAAAAGATCAGACAGATCGCCGGGGAGGCCCGACAGGCTTCTCTGGCTATGGCGCGTCTTTCCACCGCCGCCAAGAACGATATGCTGCTGAAGATGGCCGACGCCCTGGAAGCGGAAGCACCGGGGATTATCGCCGAAAATGCCAAGGACCTGGAGACGGGGCGCCGGAACGGACTCTCCAGCGCAATGCTCGATCGGCTGATGCTGGACGGGAAGCGTATCGCCGCCATGAGTGCTGCCCTGCGCGAGGTGGCGGCCCTACCCGACCCGGTGGGAGAGATCACCGGGATGCGCAAGCGTCCCAACGACCTGATGGTAGGCAAGATGCGCATTCCGCTTGGGGTGATCGGTATCATCTACGAGGCACGCCCCAACGTGACCGCCGATGCGGCGGCCCTGTGTCTCAAGGCCGGCAACGCCGTAATCCTCCGGGGAGGGTCGGAGGCGATTCATTCCAACGTGGCCATCGCCTCAATCCTTAACCGGGTCATGGCCGAGATGGGTATCCCCCCGGCGGCCCTGGCGGTACTCCCCTTCACCGAACGGGAAGGAGTGCTGGAGATGCTCAAGCAGGAAGAATCCATCGACCTGATCATCCCCCGGGGTGGCGAGAGTCTGATCCGCTTTGTCTCCGAAAACTCACGTATCCCGGTTATCAAACATTACAAGGGGGTCTGCCACGTCTTTGTCGATGTCACGGCCGACTTCGACAAGGCCGAGAAGATCGTTGTCAACGCGAAGGTCCAGCGACCCGGCGTCTGCAATGCCCTGGAGACGCTTCTGATCCACAGGGATGTGGCGGCCGCCTTCATCCCGCGTATCGCCGCCACGCTGGAAGGGCTCGGAGTGGAGTTGCGCGGCGACGAGGAATTCCTGCGGTATGCGCCGTCCGCCACGCTGGCCACCGAGGAGGATTGGCACGCCGAATACCTGGAACTGATCCTGGCCTGCCGGGTAGTGACCGACATGGATGCGGCCATCGACCACATCAACCGTTACGGATCACTGCACACCGAAGCCATCGTCACCAGCGACTACAGCCGAGCCCAGCGCTTCATCCGCGAGGTCAACTCCTCCTGCGTGCTGGTCAACGCCTCCACCCGCTTCGCCGATGGCGGACAGCTCGGATTGGGAGCCGAGATCGGCATCTCCACCACCAAACTCCATTCCTTCGGCCCCATGGGATTGGAGGACTTGACCACCACCAAGTTTATCGTCTACGGCGATGGACAGGTCCGGGGCTAGGAGGTTGTTGAAAAACAGCCATCTCGCCGCCCTTCTCGAAAGCCCTTTCGTGCGGCGTAGCGCTGCAAACCCTCACCCAATCCCTCTGGGGGAGAGATAGAGAGAGGACCTGCCTCCTCAGGGCCTTCAGCGGGTGCGACGATCTGACTATTTTTGAACAACCTCCGTTCAACACCCTCCTAGATACCGAACCACCTCCTGACCACGAAGACTCCCTGCCGCTTCCCCTTGGCGGGCCAGGCATCCAGTGGCCGGCGGGTTCGCATGATTTCTCTCAACCTCTGCAGCAGAGGTGTGGTCACCACCCCGCCATGGGTGAGGCTGCCACACTCCAGCCGGCTTTCGATGACCGTATTCCGGTCCAAAACGATGATCACGTGGCCGTTCCAGACAAGCAGGTCAAGCGGTTGCAGCCTTGCCGCGATTTCCTGTGCGTTTTTCCCCTCCACAGCTACCCCGGTGCCATAGGAAACCAAGTGTGAGGTGTTGCGGGGCGTCCACCCTCCGGTAGCTTGATAGAGTAGCCCTGAACAGTCCAGCCCTGCCAGGGTGATGCGCCGCTTGGCCCGCTCGTCGAGCGCGGCCCCGGCAGGATAGAATGTTCCGATCAAGGCGCTTGCCCCATTCCGGACGTTGCCCCCCCATACGTAAGGGCTTCCGACGCTCTCCTGCAATGCCGCAATGATCCGTTCACGGGCGGGCAGGGTCCGGATACGCGCCGGAGGCTGCTCGTCGCGAAGCTCGATAAAACGGCCGTCCACGTAAAGCGGGATGTTGTCAGGGCTGGGATAGTCATCGGTCTCTACCCGGTAGACGGTTGTGCCGGAGAGAGGAATCTTTTCCCGCAACCTGAAGACGGTCCCCGGCAGGGCGATAAACTCCAGTTGCCGCACCTGGCCGCATTGGTCCGTCTTCAGGGATCTGCCGTCCGCCCTTCCAAAGATGTCGCCGAATGCCGGGGTGTTCAGCACCGGCGCGGCATTACGGACAACACCGTAGAAGGCGGCTCCGCAGAGCTGGGTCCAACCGAGAAGGAACACCAAAAGAAAGGGAAGTGAACGGGTCATACCCTGCCTCCCCTGCTGTTCAGGGCCTGCCTGACCAGATCCTTCTGGGCTCCGGTCAGACGCGGTACGGAAAGCAGTTCCCGCAGGGTAGCGGGCGGGAGCCCCGGCAGGAGCAGCGTAAACCAGACAGCCGGCGTCCGAGGGTTCTTGAGGATCGCCAGGCGGATGTTGGGCTTGCTTTTCCAGCGGCCGTTGCGGGCGATCATGGATATGGTCTCGGCGTTTGACGCTGCGGAACTGATAAACTGGTGAACCGCCCCTTCCCTCAGATGGGGGTTGTCCAGGCAGGCCTCCACCACCGGCGGCAGTCCTTCGCGCAGGAGTGCCTCCGCAATCGCCGCGGTACCCCGCCGGGCCAGGGTGAGCTTGTTGCCCAAGGGTTGGCCGGGAAGGCGTTGGACCACAACACGCTCGGCACAAAGCCGCTGGTCGGGCGGCACGCCGGGGATGGAACAGAGCTTGATGAGGTCGAAGATGTAGAGTTGCGGCAACAGACTGCTGGCGATGTGCGAGGGGGTGTCGGGGTGGCCGGCCAGGGCGAATTTGAGCGGATAGCTTTCGCTGAAACGTCTGCCGTTTTGCAGGGTGGTGAAGACCTCCTCGGGCAGACCGCGGCGTTTGAGCAGGGCCAGCAGATGGTTCTCATCGAGTGCACGGTTGCGTAGGGCGGCCAACAAGATCTCGCCGTCGGCTTCCTGCATGACCTGAAATAGCTCATCCTTGTCGGCAGTGAGAACCCGCTGGAGGCCATGTGACAGTTTTTGATCGATCTCCGCAATTTTTGCAGTCTGGTTCATGGGGGTGGCAATCTCCTGCGAGACGTTCGAGAGCGGCTTTTCCGGCCGGTTCCGACCTGTTCCGGCAACTTTTACAGGATAATGATACTGCAAACAGTCTGCCAGAGGAATATTTCATCCGCAAACTCACACAGGCGGTTCATACATGCGGTTGCGCCCGAAGCGGCTTCGTGATACAGATGGGACCAGAGGGGAATGTTCCGGCGTCGAAGCGATCAAGGCATCCGGCTTGCACGTGGCACATACGCCGGGGTGATCGGCCCGGCAAGGAAGGCGGGAGTGAGGGTGCCCTTTGGTGTCGGTATGCTTCCTGTGTTGCCAGAGGTAAGCAACGAGGAACTCGAGGAGATCGGTGCGATCCTGAAAAGATGGCGCGGATTCAGCTTGGCCGTCTATAAGGATTCCTGCATGAAGCGACGGGTAGCCATCAGGATCCGTTCGACCTGCTGCAGCAATGCCGCAGCCTATTGCGACCTGCTGAACCGTAACGGCCAGGAACTGGATCTGCTCCAGAAATCGCTTACCATCCATGTCAGCCAGTTTTTTCGCAACCACTCCGTGTTTGAAAAACTGCGCCGGGAGGTCCTACCGGAGCTTTTCTCCTCCCGAACGGATGGCCGGGACTACCCGCTGCAATTCTGGTGTCTCGGCTGCGCCGGTGGAGAAGAGCCGTATAGCCTGGCAATCATGTTGCGGGAGTTTTTTGGCAGGGAGACCCGCCAGGCACGTTTCGCCTTGCTGGCTACGGACATTGACGAAAAGACCCTCAGGGTAGCCCGGACCGCCGAATATGACGAAGGCCGGCTCAAGGAGATGCCGATTGACCTGCAGGAACGTTATTTTCGCCGGAGCGGCCGATTGTTCCGCCTGATCCCCGAGATCCGGGACATGGTGGCCTTTCGGAGGGGAGACATGTGCAATCCGGAAGAGTACGCACCCAGCGACATGGTGTTGTGTCGTAACGCCTTGATCTATTTTACACGGACGGAACAGGAGAAGGTTCTTAACAGGATAGCGGACATTCTTGCGCCGGATGGTATACTGGTGCTGGGCAAGTCCGAGGTGCTGGTCGGCAGCTCGCGCGGCCGCTTCACGCCGGTATGCCGCACCGAACGTATCTATCGGCGGACCGAACGTATCTATCGGCGGATATAATTGAATCGATCGTGGACGGAGGGGCGTAATGAGGATTCCCATAGGTTATAAATTTATCCTCGGATTTATTGTAGTCGTGGCGGCGGTGGCTTTCAGTCCCCGGCTGGTCGCCCTTATCGGGTATTCACCAGAGATATCCGGCATTCTGGGCTATGCCATGGCCCTGACCCTGGGGCTTATCCTGGGATGGCTCTTTTCCAAAGGGTTTACTGCCAATATCAGCCGGTTGACCGACTCGGCCGAATCCATCAGCAGGGGCGACCTGACCCGGACGGTGGACATGCCTCCCTCCCGGATACCTGACGAGACCCATGAACTGGCCGACCTGATCAACCTGATGCTCCAGAGCCTGCGTGACTTGGTGGGGCACATCAAAAAGACCTCGGGCAAGCTCACCAATTCCGCCCGAGAGATCAACTCCAACGCCCTTGAGATAAGCGCCTCCACCGAAGAGGTTGCCCAGGCCATCGAGCAGATCTCCCGCGGCGCCGAAACCCAGGCCGAAATGGTGGAAAAGACTTCCAAAACCATTCGCGAAATGGCCATCTCCGTCGAACTGGTCGCTGCGCGCGCCAAGGAAACCGCCAAGGCGGCCCGGGAGACAAGCCTCACCGCCCAGCACGGCGGCACCCTGGCTACCGACTCCCTGGAGCGGATGAAGGATTTTTTCGACTGCCAGGAGCAGATCGGCCGGCAGTTCGATGTTTTCAGCTCCAAGTTGCAAAAGGTCGGCAGGATCGCCGATTTCATCGCCGACGTAGCCCGCCAGACCAATCTTTTGGCCCTGAACGCCTCCATTGAAGCGGCCCGGGCGGGAGAATACGGCAAAGGCTTTGCCGTAGTGGCTGAGGAGGTACGAAAACTTGCCGATGGGTCGGCCCAGTCGGCGGCGGATATCAACGAGATGATCGAAACCCTGAGAGAGGAGAGCCGCCGGGTACATGAGATCATTCAGGAAAGTTCCCGTACCATCAAGGAAGGCAAAAAGAATATCGACGTAACCGCCACGGCCTTTCAGGAAATCCTCAAGACCGTCCTGGAGACCGAACGCAGGGCCAACAGCATCGCCGATCTTTCCCAGATGCAAATGGAGGGTTCGGGCAAGATGGTCAAAGCGGTGGACGAGATCGCCAAGGTGGCCGACGACAATGCCGCTTCCACCGAGCAGGTCTCGGCCGCCACTGAAGAGCAGTTGGCCGCCATGCAGGACATGGCGCTGGCCACCAACGATCTGGCCAAACTCGCGGAAGAACTTCTGGTGGTTGTGGAGCGCTTCAAGGTTGAACGCGGCGAACCGGATCAGGCATGACCCGGCACCAGCACGGATACCTCCTTTTCACGTTGCAGGGACGGCCTTACGCCGTCAATCTGCTGCAGGTAGCCGAGGTTGACGAACCGCCGTTCACCTGGCCCATCCCCGGCCGGGCCCCCTGTTATGTCGGCGCAATGAACTTCCATGACACCATTGTTGCGGTCATGGATCTGGCCGCTTTCCTGGGGCTGCCCAGTTACCATGACCTGGAAAAGGTACTTGTGGCCGACCCCCGCATAGCCTCCCTGGCCTTTCTGGTGGAACGGGTCATCAGGATTGCGCCGCCGGAACAAGCCGTCTTGGGCGCGGCGCCGGATGTCCCTTGTGCCGCCGCCCTGCTCCACCTTCCCGAGGGCGATTGCGTTCTGCTTGACGTGGCCGCCATTGCCCAGCGGGCGGCGGAAACCATAAATATATAATTTTAATCTGCTTGATGACAAAGGTATGAGTATGACAGACGATTCACGCAAAATCCCCCCCCAGAGCCTGGAAGCGGAGATGTCCATCCTGGGCGGGATTCTGATCGACAACGATGCCATCAACCGCGCGTTGGAGGTCCTAGGTCCCGATGACTTTTACCGTGAAAGCCATCGTAAGATATTCCGGGCCATGATACGCCTCTCCGACCTGCGCGAACCGTGCGATCTGATCACCATGACCGACGTCCTTAAAAAAGAGGGCGAATTGGAGGAGGTCGGAGGAGCGGCCTACTTGGCAACGTTGGTGGACTATGTCCCCACGGCGGCCAATGTGGGCTATTACTGCAAGATGGTGAAGGAAAAGTCCATTAATCGCAAGTTGATCTCAGTAGCGACCGAGATTGCCACCCGCGGCTACGATGAACAGGCGAATGTTAATGAACTGTTGGATATGGCGCAGAAGGATATCTACGAGATCTCCGAGAACAAGCTGCGGCCCCAGTACGTGCCGGTGCAGGAGATCATCAAGGATACCTTCAAGATCCTCCAAACGCTGCACGACCGCAAGGAGCACATCACCGGCGTCCCCACCGGCTACACGGACCTGGACCACATGACCGCCGGTTTCCAGCCTGGCGACCTGATCATCGTCGCCGCCCGCCCCTCCATGGGCAAGACCACCCTGGCGCTCAACATCGCCCAATACGCCAGCGCCGAGGGCAAGAAAAAGGTCCCCTCGGTGATCTTCTCCCTGGAGATGGGCAAGGAACAGCTCGTGATGCGCTTTTTTGCCTCCATCGCCCGGGTAGATTTCGGCAAGATGCGCACCGGCCATTTCCAGGATTCGGATTGGCCCCGGCTGCAACGGGCCGCAAGCACGCTGTACGATTCCAAAATTTTCATCGACGACACCCCGGCCATCAGCGTCCTGGAACTGCGTTCCAAGGCGCGGCGGCTGAAGAGCGAACACGACATCGGCCTGATCATCGTTGACTACCTACAACTCATGCGGGGTAGCGCCAATGTCGAGTCCCGTCAGCAGGAGATTTCGGACATCTCCCGCTCGCTCAAGGCACTGGCCAAGGAATTGAACGTGCCGGTGGTGGCCCTCTCCCAGCTCAACCGAAGCCTGGAGAGCCGCGGCGACAAGCGCCCCATGATGAGCGACCTGCGCGAATCGGGCGCCATCGAGCAGGACGCCGACGTCATCATGTTCGTCTACCGTGAGTCGGTCTACTGCGAGCACTGCCGCAAGCGGGACGGTTCCTGCACCCAGAACCACGAAAAGAACGCCGAGGTCATCATCGGAAAACAGCGTAACGGCGCCATCGGTACGGTCGAACTGGTATTCATCGGCGAGCATACCCGTTTTGAGAACAAAAGCGACCGGATCGATGCTTGACGCCGCTTCCCGGTATCCGCGTCGAGACTGCGTGTGAGTTGCACCCCTTGGAGGACAGTATGTCAGAGTTGGTGAAAAAGGGCTCCCTGGGCTATATCCTCTCGTCTTCGCAGATCATTACCGAGTCGGATATCATCAGCGCCCTTGAGGAGCAGAAACGTTCGCACTGCCGTTTCGGCGAGGCATTGGTCAATCTGGGGATAGTCACCCAGGAGGATATTGACTGGGCGATCTCCAACCAGTTGGACCTCCCCTACATCCGCCTGAAAAAAGAGATGATCGACCCGGCAGCCGTTGCCCTCGTGCCAGCCGATCTGGCCCGGGCCTACAACCTCATCCCACTGATCTGTGCCGGTGGCGAGTTGAACGTGGCCATAGCCGATCCGCTCAACCGGGCGGCAGTTGAAGCGGTCGAGGCTCGTACCGGCCTTCGGGTCAACCTGTCCGTGGCGCTGATCCGGGAGATCCGCCGGATGGTTGACGAATGGTACGGTCCGGCCGGTCACGAGAGCCTGGGCTTCCGGTCAACCACCTTTTCCGACAAGGCTCTCGAGGCCATCAACAATGACATCGGCGGCGGCACGCTCCTTAACTACCTGATGGCCTTCATCATCCAGAACCGCCTCTCGTCCCTCTCCCTGCAGCCCCTCGGGGACGAGGTGGCCGTCACCGGCAAGCGGGGGGGAACCACCCGTCCCATCGGCACCCTGGCGCCCAACTACTATCCGGACGTTGCCCTCCGGCTGCGCAAGACCGCCAACATCGGCTCCCTGGCCGAACCAAGCGCCACCGGCCTGATTTCATTCACCTACCAATCCCGCCCGGTCGTCTTTCAGGCTGCCGTCATGCAGGGAAGGGGGGGAGATTACATCACCCTGCGGACCCATGTCAGCGCCAACGTTCCTCCGCGGGTAGCCGAACTGCACCTGCCGGTAGCGCAGGAGGCCGCCTTCAACCGCTTGGCCAGATCGCAGCAGGGCATAACCTTTTTCGCCTCGCGAAACAATCAGGAACGGTGCCGTTTCATCGACCTCATGCTTGAGGAGACCGATACCACCGGGAAGAACGTCATCATCCTGGGCGATGGGCCGGGCAGGATGAACAAACGGTTTCCGCGCATCCCCCTGCCCCATTCCGAGGCGGAACGCGCCCGGCTGATCATGGACGCCCTGGACCATGACCCGGATGTCCTGATAATCGAGGACGCCACCGAGGGGATGCCTTTCACCACCGCCTGTCGCGCCGCCATGCGCGGCAAACTGGTCCTGGCCGGCCTGGAGATTCGCGGAACCCGAAATGTCCTGCGGCACCTCCTGCTCTACCAGCAGAAAAACTACTTCCTGCCGGGGTTCGTCAACGGTCTGGTCTCCTTCAAGGGGATCCATCTCCTCTGTCCCTCGTGCCGAACCACCTACCTCCCGCCGCGAGAGGAGTTGACCGCCATGCGCCTGGGCCAGCCCCCGGCCACTTTCCACCGGGCCGCCGGCTGCGATGAGTGCGGCCAAAGCGGTTTCAGCATGCGGCGTTTCTTGCTGGACGCGCTGGTCTTCGACGACGAATTCCTGCGGGTCTTTGAACAGTCGTCTGATGTGGCTGCCCTGGACAACTACCTGCGCATGCTGGATTACCACGGCAGCGAGCAGGAGGGGCTGCGGCTTTTGATGGAGGGGCAGGTATCGCCGGAGGAGTATATCGCCTCGGTGGTGCTGTAAGAGGTTGCTGAAAAACTGCCATCTTAGCGCCTATCGGCGTCCCGCTAAACGGGATGACTACGCTATCGCTCCGTCACCGATAATTATGCTCACGCATAATTATACGCCGCCATTCTCGAAAACCCTTTGTGCGGCGTAGCGCTGCTACGCCTCCTCAAGGTTTTCTGCGGGTGCGACGATCTGACTATTTTTGAACAACCTTGGTTTTCAACAGCTTGGTAATACCGATTCCAAATCAAGGCGCTGTCTCCGTGGGAACAGTGGAGGGATCCTAATATGGCAAAAATCGATGCGCTTTTCAGGATGATGAGGGAACAGGGGGCGTCGGACCTGCACCTTTCCACCGGAAATCCGCCTATTTTCCGTCTGCACGGCGAGATGGTGCGGCTTAATTTCAAAAGCCTGACGGATGAAGAGCTCAGGGATGTCTTGTTCGAGATTCTGGACGAAAAACAGCGCGCCCATTTCGAGGCCACCAAGGATCTGGATTTTGCCTACGCCGTGCCCGACCTGGCCCGGTTCCGCGGCAACATCTTCATGCAACACCGCGGCATCGCCGGTGTATTCCGCATCATCCCCAGTAAGATCCTCTCGGCTGACGACCTTCATCTGCCGGACGGCGTCCGGCGCATGACCAACTTCAAAAAGGGACTGGTGCTGGTGACCGGCCCGACCGGCTCGGGAAAATCCACCACCCTGGCGGCCATGATCGACCTGATCAACTCCACCCGTAAAGAACATATCCTGACGCTTGAGGATCCCTTGGAGTTCATCCACGAGAACAAACTTTCGCTGTTGAACCAGCGCCAGATCGGAGAGCATACCGAAAGCTTTGCCTCGGCCCTGCGCGCGGCCCTGCGCGAAGACCCGGACATCATCCTGGTGGGCGAGATGCGTGATCTGACGACCATCTCTCTGGCCATGAGCGCCGCCGAGACCGGGCACTTGGTGTTCGGCACCCTCCACACCAACACCGCGGCCAAGACCATTGACCGCATCATCGACGTCTTTCCGACGGACCAGCAGGAGCAGGTGCGCGCCATGCTGTCCGAATCCCTCAAGGGGGTGGTCTGCCAACAGTTGCTCAAGACCGCTGACGGCAAAGGGCGCACTGCGGCCCTGGAGATCATGATCGGCACACCCGCCATCGCCAATCTGATCCGCGAGGGCAAGACCTTTCAGATACCTTCCATCATCCAAACCGCCAAGAAAGACGGCATGCAGCTCATGGACCAGCACCTGCTGGACCTGCTAAAAACCAAACAAATCAACCCGGAAGAAGCCTACCGCTGTTCCATCGACAAGAAACAGTTCGAACAGTACCTGCCCGCCCAACAAGGGGGGACGCCGGGCCATTGAGGAACATCGGCATCGAAGGCCCCGAATCGGGGTCTTTTATTTTGAAGACATCCGACCGTGGCATTATTCCGGTCTCACGATGTATGGGGAGCATGCGGAAACATGAATCACGCTAACGCTTTACAGAAGCTTTTGACAACATCCCCCGTTATTCTTGGCGAGGGGGCGGTCATCGAGCGTCTGCGGCGTGTGCCCGACATCCGCCTGGATGAGCAGGTTGTCAACTCGGCCCTGATTTACGACGATCACGGACAGGCCGTTCTGGCGGATATCTGTCGTCAGTATCTGGAAATCGGCCGCAGTTCCCATTTGCCACTTCTGCTCTCCACCCCAACCTGGCGGGCCGGGCGCGAACGCATCGCCGCTGCCGGGCTGGCCGGTCGCGACCTGAACGGCGACAACTTCCGTTTCCTGGATGCCCTGCGCCGGGAGCAGGGAGATTACAGTAAAAATGTGGTCATCAGCGGCCTGATGAGTTGCCGGGGTGATGCCTATAGGCCTGAAGAGGCACTGAGCGCCCTCGAGGCGCGCGCCTTCCACGCTTGGCAGGCCGAGGCGCTGGCCGCTGCGGGGGTTGATCTGCTGCTGGCCGCCACCCTACCGGCGCTGAGCGAGGCCATCGGCCTGGCCCAGGCCCTTGCAGCCACCGGCCTCCCCTATCTGGTCAGCTTCGTTGCCCGCCCGGAAGGGACCCTGTTGGACGGCACACCGCTCAAGGACGCTATCGCCACCATCGACAGCCAGGCCTCGCCTCAGCCTCTGGCCTACCTGGTCAACTGCACCCATGCCTCGGTCTTCCGCCAAGCCCTCTGCCACGAGTTCAACTCATCGGCCCATGTCAGGAAGCGGGTAATCGGCCTGTTGGCCAACACGGCAGCCTTGAGCCCGGAAGAGTTGGACAACAGCGCCGAGTTGGTGGAGGAGGCGCCAGAGGTCTTCGGCGCGGCTGTGGCGGCCCTGCACGAGGATTTGGGCATGAAGGTGCTGGGAGGCTGCTGCGGAACCGACGAGCGCCACATCAGCTCCCTGGCGCGCCACTTGGTTGCCGGCACGACGTTATTGCGGGGCGCCTATGAGTGAAACGACGACTCCGCTGCGTCCCGGCCGCTACCGGCACTACAAGGGAAACGAGTATGAGGTGATCGCCATCGCCCGCCACAGCGAGACCGAAGAGGAAATGGTGGTCTACCGCCAGTTGTACGGCAACCGCTCCCTGTGGGTCCGGCCGCTCGGCATGTTTCTGGAAGAGGTGCTGGTGGATGACCGGAAGGTGCCGAGGTTCGAGTGGGTAGAAGATCGTTAACATATTTAAATTTCTGAGACACAAGGAAACCAAACCATGAGGTACCCGTGGCACTGATCACCCTTCGCGACATTACCCTGGCCTTCGGCGGACCGCCGCTTTTCGACGGCATCAACCTTCAGATCGAACCGGGGGACCGGCTCTGCCTGCTGGGGCGCAACGGCACCGGCAAATCGACGCTTCTCAAGCTGATCGGCGGCGAACTTCCCCTGGAAGGCGGTGAGATTCAGCGCCAACAGGGGTTACGGGTGGCCCTGGTCTCCCAGGATGTGCCCCAGGAGACCAACGGCACCGTCTTTGACGTCGTGGCTTCGGGCATGGGCAATACGGCCGAGCTGTTGGCCCAATATCACCGGGTTGCTCACCGCCTCTCACTGGAGGGGAGCGAGGAACTCCTGGCCGAACTGGAGGCGTTGCAGCACAAGCTGGAGGAGAGCGGCGGCTGGAGCATGCACCAGGAGGTGGAGCGGGTGCTGAAGCGGCTGCAACTGGACGCCGAGGTTGCTTTCTCCTCCCTCTCCGGCGGTACCAAGCGCCGGGTATTGCTGGCAAAAGCACTGATCGCCGCACCGGACATCCTGCTTCTGGACGAGCCGACCAACCACCTGGACATCGACACCATCCTCTGGCTGGAAGACTTTCTGGTGCGCCAAGTCAAGACCCTGGTCTTTGTGACGCATGACCGGGCCTTTGCCCGGCGGTTGGCCAACCGGGTGGCGGAACTGGATCGGGGACGGCTCTATGCCTTCAACTGCGGCTACGACGAGTTCGTGGAGCGCCGCGAGGCCCTCTTGGAGGCCGAGGTCACCCGCCAGGCGCTGTTCGACAAGAAACTGGCCCAGGAGGAAGCCTGGATCAGGCAGGGGATCAAGGCACGCCGGACCAGGAACGAAGGACGGGTGCGGGCTCTGAAGAACCTGCGCGAGGAGTACCGCCAACGCCGGGAACGTCAGGGCACGGCAAAGATCCAGTTGCAGGAAGCGGAGCGCTCCGGACGGCTGGTGGCGGAGGTGGAGCATGCCACCTTTGCCTACGATGGGCGCCGGATCATCTCCGACCTGACCGCCACCATCATGCGCGGGGATCGGGTAGGGATCATCGGCCCCAACGGCTCTGGCAAGACCACCCTGCTGCGCCTGCTCCTGGGGGAGTTGACGCCGGACCAGGGAACGGTCAAGCTGGGTAGCCGTCTGGAGGTCGTTTATTTCGACCAGATGCGGGAGCAACTCGACCCTGACCGGAGCGTGCAGGATAACGTGGGCGAGGGGAACGACACCCTGGTGATCAACGGCAAAAGCCGCCACATCATCGGCTACCTCCAGGATTTCCTGTTCTCCCCCGAGCGGGCCCGCAGCCCGGTCTCGATCCTCTCCGGCGGTGAGCGCAACCGGTTGCTGTTGGCCAAGCTGTTCACCAAGCCTTCCAATGTGCTGGTGATGGACGAACCGACCAACGATCTGGACGCCGAGACCCTGGACCTGCTGGAGGACCTGCTGCTGGAGTATTCCGGGACCCTGCTTTTGGTGAGCCATGACCGGGAGTTTCTCAACAATGTGGTGGGCAGTACGCTGGTGCTCACAGGCGGTGGTACGGTCCGCGAATACGTGGGAGGCTACGACGACTGGCTGCGGCAGGCCGCCGCGGAGGCACCTGTTCCCGTGGCTGCATCCAAACCAACCCCGGAGAAGAGCAGACCGCAGAAGGAACGCCCCCGCAAACTATCCTTCAAGGAAGAACGGGAATTGGCGGCCTTGCCGGACCGCATCGCCTCCCTTGAAGAAGAACAGGGCAAATTACACACCACCCTGGCCGACCCCGACTTCTACAAGTCAGCCGGCACCGAGGTGGCCGCGATCAACGCCCGGCTGGAAGAACTGGAGTTGGAGCTGACGGCCGCCTATGCCCGCTGGGAGGAGTTGGAGACGCTCGGCTGAGGAATTCAAGAGGTCGTTGAAAAACAGCCATCTCGCCGCCGTCCTCGAACGCCCTTTCGTGCGACGTAGCGCTGCTACGCCTCCTCAGGGCATTCTGCGGGTGCGACGACCTGACTATTTTTGAACAACCTCAGTTTTTCGACAGTCTGTTAAACCTTAAAACGGCCGTTAGGCCACAAAGCCACGAAATCAATACGAGGAAACGATGAAAGTCACCGAAAAACAACTCAAGGCCCGCTGTACCGAATTGAATCTGGGGCCACTCAAAGATACCGCCTTTGGTTTAAAGATCGAACGCACCTCCAGGGGTTACACCTGTAGCCTGGTCTACCGGGACAGCACACCGCCAGAGATTTTGATCGCCGATGCCAGCGCAGCGGAGGCCGATGCCTGCATCTCCGGCGTAGCAACTACCTCCACGGTCTACAAGGCCATCCAGGGGACCATCAAACCGGAGTTCGTGCCCCAGGAGGTGTTCGTCAAGCAGCATGGGGAGCGCTGTCCCAAGTGCGGATCCCGTGACATCAACCCCGGCCACATCACCTTGGCGAAGGGAGAATTGGAACAGTGGCATACTTGCGGCCGGTGCGCTACTGCCTGGCATAACCTCTACCGGTTGGCGGGATATGAGCTGCCGGTGAGGATGGAGGAAGTGGCGGTATCCTGATGCCCCACGGTCGGTGAAGCTGGCATGTGGATGCTGGCATCACCGCCTCTGGTATCCCATTATGGTGAGCTGAAACATGAGTGACGCAGGACACTACACAAGCCGCTATTTTACCGGCATGAAGGTTGAGGTCGGCATCCCCCTGCCGAACACCAAGGTCTTCCGCGACTGGGCCAGAATTAATGAAATAGATGAAGACCTAGTCTCGCTGCAACTCTCCCGCGACATGCTGCCGGCCGGTGTCAACCTGCGCGTTGGGCAACTTCTCACCATACGAAGCGAGAGCGATGGGCAAGCACACTCCTGCAGCGCCTTTATCGTCAGCAAGGGATATGAACAGGACCTGTTGCTGCGTCTTACCGGTGAGATCGTCTACGACGAATTGCGGGAATTTTATCGGATAGATGCCTTTCTTCCCATAAAATTTTATGCGTTGCACGATCAGAATCCCGCCAATGTTAAGCAGCAATGGGAGGAGCGACGAAAGCAACGCCGGGAAGAGGAGCGCATCAGGGAGCTGAGACGGTTGGAAGCCAGGCGCGAAAGGCTCCGGGCCGAGGAACGTGCCAGGGAGCAAATGCTCATGGAAGGGGCCTCCTCCGTTGGGCAGAACGGGTCCTTCTCCAATGACGGCGGCCGGGAGGAACCGGAAGACAATCCCTATTATGAATCGTGGAGTTCCGTCACCTCGGTCGCCATTAACATCAGCGGCGGCGGCCTGAAGATCCTCACCAATCAGGGGTTCGAGACGGATGAACTTCTCCTGCTGGAGATTTTTGTGCCTTCCTTGTCGTATATCGTGGATATCGTTGCACGCGTCGTATTTTCCGATCACAACGATACCGCCGGTGATGACGGGAATTGCTTCAATACCGGCATGCAGTTCGTATTTATCGATGAGCGCGCCCGTTTCGCCATCAACAGCCACGTCAGCAACGTACAGATACGCCGGATACGGCAATTTAAAGGATTTGCCGATGTCGAACCCCTGAATATCGATCCTCTGGCCATACCTGACAAACATTATGCCTATGCCGGCAGCGTCGATGCCGACAACGAAACAGACAATTCTGCCCGGATCAGCAGGAAAAAAATTATTCAACAGGTCGCTCTCGGACTGTTTTTTATTGGCATTATCAGCATACTTTATTTCTATTTTTCTGCATATGCGGTCAAGCATCCCAAGAACCAGATCCAAGATATGTTCGAAACAGGCATCAGAAAAAATTCCGAGATACCTGAATACAACAGGAATGAAAATCCGGTTGTAGTGCCCCACTAAGTCAAAACCGTGGTACTCTTGCCCCCCCGCTTATTTTTGTTTATCATCAAGATTTTCCCAAAACATCCCGCTGGACATAGTTTCCCCCCCTCTGATAAAGTAACCACCCCATGAAAATCAAACGTCTCGAAATATCAGGCTTTAAATCCTTTGCCGACAAGGTGGTGCTGGATTTCCAGCAGGCGGTAACCGGCGTGGTCGGCCCCAACGGCTGCGGCAAGTCCAACATAGTGGACGCAATCCGCTGGTGCATGGGAGAGCAGTCGGCCAAGAACTTGCGCGGCAAAGCCATGGAAGACGTGATCTTTGCCGGCAGCGAAACCCGCAAGCAGTTGGGGGTAGCCGAGGTTTCGCTGGTCTTCTCCACCGAGGACGGCCGGGCGCCGGCCAAGTATCTGGAATATGCCGAAATTCAGCTTACCCGCCGACTCTACCGAGACGGCGAGAGCGAATACCTGATCAACAAGACCCCCTGCCGCCTGATGGACATCACCGAGCTGTTCATGGATACCGGCGTCGGCACCCGCGCCTATTCGATCATCGAACAGGGCAAGATTGGCATGATTCTGCACTCCCGGCCGGAGGAGCGACGCTTCCTGATCGAGGAGGCAGCCGGGGTCACCAAGTTCAAGTCACGCAAGCAGATGGCTTTGAAGAAAATCGAGGGGACCCGTCAGAACCTCTCCCGCCTGAACGACGTGTTGGGGGAAATTCGGCGACAGTTGGCCTCGTTGCAGCGCCAGGCGAAAAAGGCCGAGAATTTTCGCGAATACCGGGACGAACTCCGGGAGATCGAACTATTGTTCGTAGCCCGCGACTACCGCGATGCCCAGACCCAACGGGGAGATGCGGAACGGGAACTGGCGGCGCTCAACGAGCGCATCCGTGTGGTGTTCGCCGGGGCGGCCCTGGGAGAGTCCCAGGCGGAGGAGGCCCGGCTCCGTTTGCTGGAGGCTGAAAAGCGATTGGCTGTAACCCAGGAAGACATCTTCCGGGTCAGGAGCGAGTTCAACGCGGCCGAGAACGGCCTGAGCTTTCAGCGTAAGGAATTTACCGCGCTGGAGGGGCGGCTTGAGCGCCTGGGAGGCGAAGCCGGAGAGCGGGAAAAGCGTCTGGCCGAGTGTTCGGAGCGCCGAGGGTTGCTGCAACTGCGCCGGGACAGTTCCACCACCGATACCGCTGCCATGCAGGCGGAGCTGCAGCGGGCCGAGGAAGAACTGGCCGGGCACCAGCAGGCCGAAGAAGAACTCGGCCGCAGGCAGGAGGCGCGGCGCAAGGAGCTTTTTGCGGCCCTGGCCGAGTCATCCCAGTACAAGTTTCGGCACGAAACGGCCCAAAAGCGCCTATCCGGCCTGGCTGAACGGTTCGAGCGCCACCGCCGCGAAGAGCTACAACTCAGGGAACGATTGGAGCTGACCGGACAGCGCGCCGGAGCGTTGACAACCCAGATAGCCGAGGCGCACCAGGAGCAGGAGCAGTTCCAGGTGGAGTTGAACAACCTGCGCGGACGCGAGGCGGAACTAAGGCAGCGCCTGCCCGAGGTGGAAAAGAGCTGGCAGACCCGGAGGGACGACCTGAGCCGTACCTCGTCCCGGCTCCACTCCCTGCGGGAGTTGGAGGCCCAGTTTGCCGGTTACGGGCAGGGAGTACGCAAGCTTATGAAGGAAGAAGGGTTGCGCTCCCGCTTCAGCGGGGTCGTGGCCGATGCCGTCGATGCTCCTCCCGAGCTTGAGGCCGCCGTGGAGGCGGTGCTGGCGGACCGGCTCCAGTGTATACTCTGTATGGATGATGACAGTGCTCTGACGGCCCTTGGGTTTCTCAAGGGAAATAATGGAGGCCGGGCCAGCATCGCCCTCCCCCTGGAACAGGCTGCCAAACCCGCCCCCACAGTAACAGGAGCCACGGCACTGTCCGGTCTGGTCGCGGTCAATGGGCCGTTCGGTGGCCTGATCCGATTCATGCTGGCCAATGCCCTGCTGGTGGATGGGATCGCCGACGCTATTCGCCTTGCCCGGCAGCACCCAGAGCTTATTTTTGTCACTCGGGATGGTGATATGGCGGCATTGGGCGGGATTGTCACCGGCGGCTCCGCCGAGCAGGTCCAACAAGGCATCATCCATAAAAAGCGTGAAATCAAAGGGTTGGAAGAAATTGTGACGACGTTGGAGCGGGAAACCGCTTCCCTGGCCAACGAGCGGGACGAACTCCGCCGCCACGCCCAGGAGGTGGCCGAGGGCTTGAAGATTGCCGGGAGCCAGGCGCACCAAGCCGAGTTGAAGCGGACCGGCCTGACCAAGGACCACCAACTGGCGGCCGCCGAGATCGCACGGATCGAGGAGCGCTTGGCCCTGCAAGCCATGGAAACCGCCACCCTGGACGAGGAGCGGCAAGGGTTGGAGGCCGAGCTGCAACAATCCCACGAACGCTTGGGTGAGACCGATAGTGTTTCCCGCGAGCTTGAGCAGGAGGTCGGCCGACTGAAGGAGGAGTTGGAGGCGCAGCGGGAAAAGACGGCGGGAGCCCGTGAGCGGGTCACCGCCATCCGGGTACAGACTGCAACCCTCAAGGAACAGCATGAGGCTTACCTCCGCGACATCGCCGACCTGGAGCGACAAGTGGACGAGCTTACGCGGCGCCTGGCCGCCGACCGGCAGGAGTTGGAAACGGGCGGCGGCGAACGGCAGCGCTTGCTGGCCGCCATAGCTGCGGAATCGGAACGCCTGGAGGCGCTTGTCCGCCGCCAGGCCGAAGCCGAGAGCCTGCTGGCCAGCGCGCGGTCGGCCTGCGAGGAGGCGGGCGGCGCCCTGGCAGAGGCCGAGGCCCGAACCAAGAAGGCCCGGGAGGAGAGCGACTCGGTTCGTCAGCTCCAGGCGGACCTTAATCTGCGTTTTTCCACATTGAGCCTGAAAACCGAACATTTGGAACGTTCTGTGCAGGATAATAATCGCATCACCATGGCCGAGGCCCTCGCGCGACTGGAAACTGCGACGTTCGACGAGGTAGCCCGCCGGGCACGGCAGGTGGAACTGCAACGTCTCCTGGACGACATGGGCGAGGTAAACCTTCTGGCCATTGAGGAGTGCGCTGGCATGGAAGAGCGCTTCAACTTCCTTTCCTCCCAGAAAAACGATTTGGAAGAATCGTTACGCAGCCTCCAGCAGGCCATTCAGCGGATCAACCGCACCACCCGGCAGCGCTTCCTGGAGACCTACAACCAGGTTAATGCCACATTTCAGGAGGTCTTTCCGCGCCTGTTCTGCGGCGGTCGAGCCGAACTGCGCCTGACCAACGAGGAAGACCTGTTGGAGACCGGCATCGATATCATCGTACAGCCGCCGGGTAAGAAGCTCCAGAATGTGACCCTGCTCTCGGGCGGCGAAAAGGCATTGACGGCAGTGGCGCTGATATTCTCCATTTTCCTGATCAAACCGACGCCGTTCTGCTTGCTGGATGAGGTGGATGCCCCCTTGGACGATGCCAATATAGGCCGCTTCAACGACATGGTACGGGAGATGAGTGCCGTTTCCCAGTTCATTATTATCACCCACAACAAGGCCACCATGCAGGTGGCCGACACCCTCTACGGCATAACCATGGAAGAGCCGGGAGCTTCTCGGATCGTGTCGGTGAGACTGCACTGAAATCGTTTCGACGGAGAAGCGCGACGTTGGGGCCAAAGGCTGTGCCAGAGTATTGCAAGACGGTGTGATATCTGTTTTTATGCCCGCTTCGGGTGATTGCATATTGTCGTGAGGTTATGACCATGCCGTTTCAGAGTATTTTGAAAACGCTGGTGGAGGTGATCCCCCAGACAGTGGGGGCAATCCTGGTGGACTGGGAGGGGGAGGCGGTACAGGAGTGGTGCCATTGCGACCCCTATGAGATGCGCTTTATCGCTGCCCACAAAGGGATCATCCTGGCCCGGCTGAAAGAGATGCAGGGGAGCGAACAGGTGGGGGCAATCGAGGATGTGGTAGTGACCGCCAGTGAACGACACCTGATCATCGGCTGCATCGACGACGACTATTCTCTGGTGGTTGCTGTCGGCCGCGCCTGCCCGGCGGCCCTGGCATTGCATCATTTTCGCGCCGCCGTTGCGCGGCTCAAAAAGGAGATCTGATGGGGCAGCAGGAACAAAAAGGGTTTTTCCGGGGGTTGGTGGACAAGATAACCGGGAGCGGGCCATCGCAAACGAATGAAGTCGAGACGGCAGTTCCCCCCATCGAGGCTGAAGAGCTTCAGGATAGCGGTTCCGGGTTTTTCTCGCGCCTCAAGAGCAGCTTGAAAAAGACCAAGGATGGACTGGTGGGGCGTATCGACGCCCTGGTGATGGGGAAGAAGGAGATCGATGCCGACACCCTGGAGGAGTTGGAAGAAATCCTGATCACGTCTGACATCGGCGTCAAGACCACGGTGGAGTTGGTCCGGGCACTGGAACAGCGCTTGGGGCGCAACGAGCTGAAAGACGGCGAGGCGCTACGGGCGGCTCTCAAGGCAGATATCCTGGCGCGCCTGAACGCCCACCACAGCGTGCTCGACATCGATGGCCGACACCCATTTGTATTACTGGTGATCGGCGTGAACGGGGTCGGCAAGACCACCACTATCGGCAAACTAGCCTCACGCTTCACAGGCTCCGGGAAGCGTGTGCTCCTGGCGGCCGCAGACACCTTCCGTGCCGCGGCTGCCGAGCAGCTAGAAGCCTGGGGTGAACGGTCCGGCGTTGATGTTATCCGCCATCAGGAGGGAGCCGATCCTTCTGCGGTGGTCTTTGACGCCTGCAAGGCCGCCCTGGCGCGGAAGGTCGATATCCTGATCATCGACACGGCCGGCCGGCTGCATACCAAGGTCAACCTGATGGAGGAGATGAAGAAGATTCACCGCGTCATCAGCCGCGAAATCCCCGGCGCCCCCCATGAGACGCTGTTGGTGCTGGATGCGGCCACCGGCCAGAATGCCATTTCCCAGGCGCGGCTTTTCAAGGAAGCTGCCGGCGTTACCGGCATCGCTCTGACCAAGCTGGACGGTACCGCCAAAGGCGGCATTGTGGTGGCGGTCAGCCACGAATTCGGCCTGCCGGTCCGCTACATCGGGGTTGGGGAGGCGATTGACGACCTGCGCGACTTTAATCCGCAGGAGTTCACGGATGCCCTCTTCCAAGCCTGACAAAGTTACTGCCAAACCACGCCGAAGGGGCAGAGAAGCCCGAGATTTCACGCAATTAGGGCTTGACTTCGGTGCGGCCGTTGCGTATAGTAACCCCTCACGAAAGGAAACTTGCACCATGGATCAGGAACTGTTTGCGGCACTGGAAAAGAAGGTCGATGATCTGCTCGATAAATACTCGAACCTGAAAGCCGACAATACACAACTGGCTGAAGAGAATCAGCGACTCCGGTCGGAGCGCGAAGGCCTCAAGTCACGCGTCGATACCATTCTCGGCAAGCTGGAAGGAATTTGAATTGCCGGGAAGGCTGATGGGCCGATACTCGGCAACCTTTGACGATAAAGCCGGCTGGTGCGCCGGGAGACCGGCAAGCGCAGCGGGCACCCGTGAACCCATATGAAGACGACTCATCTGGTGACGGTGCTTGGCCGGGAGTTCCCGGTCAGGAGTTCGGCCTCCACCGAACAGGTTCAGGCGGTGGAATCGTTTGTCAATGCAAGACTGCAGGAGATCGGCGGCGCCCTTAAAAGCGGCGACGCGCAGTTAGTGCTCATGCTGGCGCTTCTTAACACCAGCGAGGAGTTGCTGGAACTGCGACGCTCCTCGGAGCGGGCAACATCCATCGACGTTTCGTTGCAACGGCTGATCGAAAAATTGGAAAAAGCCTGAACCTCTTGCAAAACTAAGGTTGTTCAAAAATAGTCAGATCGTCGCACCCGCAGAATACCCTTCGTGCGGTGTATAATTATGCGTGAGCATAATTATCGGTGACGGAGCGATAGCGTAGTCATCCCGTTTATCGGGACGCCGATAGGCGCTAAGATGGCTGTTTTTCAACAACCTTCCAGAAGTACAAGGTCTCGTAAGGGAGACTTGATCATATATTCGCATCAGCACCAATATCAGTCCCGGCAGGCGTGGCGACATCGCTCCCCGTCTGCTGATAACCTGACACCCGCAGAATATAAGTCAACGACGAAAGGAAGGAATCGCTCCCGAGGAAAAACCGGCGCCCAATCCAATCCTGCGGCACTCACGAGCCATTCCCCCCTTTCACCCTCCCTGATCGACCTTCCCGGGACGCTATCCCTCCGGGCACTCTTTATCTGTCTGCATACGAATCAGTTTTGCGTGGAATCAACGATATGCCCAAGCGATCCCTACGGCAACAGATGTTGGCCCGGCGTCTGGCGCTCAGCCAGGACGACTGGCGCTACGCCAGTATGCTGGCCCAGAAGAACCTTCTCAGCCTTGAAGAGTACGAACAGGCCGAGTGTATCGCCCTCTATGCCCCGGCGCGCAACGAGACCGATACCGCCGAGGTCGTGGCGGCCGCCTTCAGGGCCGGCAAGCGGGTGCTTTACCCGGCTGTCTGCGGAGAGCACATGGTGTTCCGCCAGGTGGAGGGGCTGGCAAGCCTCGAACAGGGGTGCTTCGGCATTCTTGAACCTTGTCCCACCGGCGTCGACCACCATGCAGACGAGGCCGACCTGATCGTGGTACCAGGGGTGGCCTTCGATCCGAGCGGCCACCGTATCGGCTACGGAAAGGGGTTTTACGACCGTTTCCTGCGGCATCCCGGCCGCAAGGCTCACCTGGTGGGGTTGTGCCACGATTTTCAACTGATCGACGGGCATATCCCGGCCGAAGGGCACGATATACGAATGGAGATCATCGTCAGCGATCGGAGAATTGTCCGTTGCGGAAGTAACCGGAGCCACCTCGATGGCCCGGATCAACAAACAGGCGGTTGAAAAAAACGGGGACACGGAATACGACGTGACCTCGCGGCAGTGCTTCAACGGTCTGATAGAGGAGGTTATTGATATGGAAGTGAGTATCTGGATGGTCGTGATTACCCTGGCGGTGGCCGCCGGGGCCTATTTTGCCGGTAGCAGGTTCAGTAAGAAGGATGCCGACGCCATCGTCAGGCAGGCAGAGGAACTGGCGACCAAGGTCATCGATGATGCCCGGCGCGAGGCCGAAACCATCACCAAGGAGGCCGAGCTCAAATCCAAGAACGCGGCCATTGAGGCCAAGGAAGAGTATGAACGCGAGATGCGGGAGAAGAAGCGGGATCTCCAGAGTCTCGAAAAACGCCTGGTTCAGAAGGAAGAAAACCTGGACAAGAAAGTCGCCCTTTTTGACCAGAAGGAGCTTGATATCCTGAAAAAGGAGCAGGTCCATTCCGCCAAGGAGCAGGCCCTTGCAGGACGTGAAGAGGAGTTGAAACAAGCCGTTGGCGCCCAGATGGCCAAACTTGAACAGATCTCGGGCATGTCGGCCGGCGAGGCCAAAAAGGAACTGATGAACACCATGGAGAGCGAGGCTAAGCATGATGCGGCCAAGCTCATCAAAATTATCGAAGAGGAAGCCCGCGAGACCGCCGACAAGAAGGCCAAGGAGATCATGGCCCTCGCCATCCAGCGTTATGCCGGCGAATACGTGACCGAACGAACGGTATCGGTCGTACCACTCCCTTCGGACGAGATGAAGGGCCGCATCATCGGGCGCGAGGGACGCAACATCCGCGCCCTGGAGGCGGCTACCGGCATTGATCTGATCATTGACGACACCCCCGAAGCGGTCATCCTGTCCGGCTTCAACCCGGTTCGTCGCGAGGTAGCCCGTCTTTCCCTGGAGAAGTTGATCGGCGATGGGCGCATCCATCCCGGCCGCATCGAAGAGGTAGTGGCCAAGTCCACTGAAGAGGTCGAGCTTTCCATCAAGGAGGCTGGCGAACAGGCGGCTTTTGACCTGGGGGTCCACGGCATCCATCCCGAGGTGCTCAAACTGATCGGGCGCCTCAAATACCGCACCTCCTACACCCAGAATGTGTACCAGCATTCGCTGGAAGTGGCGTTCCTGTGCGGCATCATGGCGGCGGAACTGGGGATCAACGTCAAGCAGGCCAAACGTGCCGGCCTGTTGCACGACCTGGGCAAGGCGGTGGACCACGAGGTGGAGGGGTCCCATGCAGTAATCGGGGCGGAACTGGCCAGAAAATATGGGGAATCCCCGAAAATCGTACACGCCATTATGGCCCATCACGAGGATGAAAAACCGGCCACCGTGCTGGCGGTACTGGTCCAGGCGGCCGATGCCCTCTCCGGCGCCCGGCCCGGAGCCCGGCGTGAGATGATGGAGACTTACGTCAAGCGCCTTGAGGATCTGGAGCGCATCGCAACCTCCTTCAGCGGCGTAAGCTCCTCCTTCGCTATCCAGGCCGGCCGGGAGATCCGCGTGATGGTATCCAGCGAGCAGGTCAGCGACGAGCAATCGCTGATCATGGCCCGCGACATTGCCAAGAAGATCGAGGCCGAGATGACCTATCCCGGCCAGATCAAGGTGAATGTAATCCGCGAAACGCGGGCCGTCGAGTTCGCCCGCTGATCCTCCACCGCGTACCCCTTGTCATCTCCCCCATGCCCCCTCCGAATAAGGAGGGGGCATAGAGAAAGCATCCATGATGAGCATCAACATCCTCTTTATCGGCGACATCATCGGCAAGCCGGGGCGCCAGGCCCTCTCCCGTGAACTGCACCGCCTGGTTGACCGATACACGGTGGACCTGATCATAGCCAACGGCGAAAATGCGGCCGGCGGTTTCGGCCTGACCACCGACACGGCAAAAGAACTGTTCGACACAGGTGTACATTGCCTTACCAGCGGTAACCACATCTGGGACAAGAAGGAGCAGGTCCCCCTTGTGCTGGCCGACCAGCGTATCCTCCGTCCCGCCAACTATGCCGAGGGCGTCCCCGGTGCCGGCAGCGTCGTTGTCACCACGCCGGGCGGTGTCAAGGTCGGAATACTCAATCTGGAGGGGCGAGTCTACATGAAAAACCTGGAGTGCCCCTTCCGCACCGCTGACCGTGAGATCGAACGGCTCCGTAAAGAAACACCACTTATCTTCGTGGATTTTCATGCCGAAGCCACCTCGGAGAAATCAGCCCTTGGGTGGTATCTCGATGGCCGGGTCAGTGCCGTTGTCGGCACCCATACACATGTGCAGACTGCTGACGAACGTATCCTGCCCCAGGGGACAGCCTACCTGACCGATGCCGGCATGACCGGGAGCTTTGATTCCGTGATCGGCATCGGCAAGGAAGAGGCTATCCGCAAGTTTCTCACACAACTGCCGGCAAAGTTCGAGATCCCTAAAAAGGATATCCGACTGAACGGGGTATTGATCGGTGTTGACGCCCAGAACGGCAAGGCGCTCAGCATAGAGCGCATTACCCTGAGTTGTTGAGTGTTTTGATGATTTGGGCTTGACTTGACCCATTGAACGGGCTAGTTTTTAAACGAACATATTTACTCGGAGGTGCTCCCTGTGGGCCTTTTGATCGGTACCGGTATCGTTGTCAGGATTGTCCTGCTCATTCTCATTGGTTTTTCGGTTCTGTCGTGGACCATCATCATGTTCAAGTTTTTCCAGATCTACAAGGCCAACAGCGACTCGGAACGCTTTATGGATTTTTTCTGGAAATCCAAGCGGTTTGACGCCATTGCCTCCCAGGTGGACCGCTTCACCGGTTCGCCGTTGACGATGCTGTTCAACGAGGGCTACGGAGAGTTGACCAAGTTCGTGGAAGGTAGCGGCAAGACCGACGCCAGCATCCTCAGCACCGATCTGGGCGGGATCGAAAACGTGTCTCGCGCCCTGCGCCGCGCAACCAACTCGGAGATCACCCGCCTGGAGAAATACACCACCTTCCTGGCCACTACCGGCTCCACATCGCCGTTCATCGGGCTGTTCGGGACGGTCTGGGGCATCATGACCGCCTTTGAAGGGATTGGCAAAACCGGCTCCGCGTCGCTGGCCGTGGTGGCTCCCGGCATTGCGGAGGCGCTGATCGCCACCGCCATCGGCCTGGTGGCCGCCATCCCGGCCGTCATGGCCTACAATCACTTCCAACACAAAATCCGCGTGATTATTAATGAGATGGACAGCTTCTCCACCGAGTTCCTGAATATTGTGCAACGAAACGTTGCGGGGAAATAACCGATGGCAATGGGCGGACGTAATGACAACAGGGGCACGATGGCGGAGATAAATGTCACCCCGCTGGTTGACGTCATGCTGGTGCTCCTGGTCATCTTCATGGTGACCGCGCCGATGATGCAGCAGGGGGTCCAGGTAAACCTCCCCAAAGCCGACACCAAGGCCATGAATCCGGCAGAGGAAACGGTAGTGGTCACCGTAGACAAGAACAACAAGGTCTTCATCAACAAAGAGGAAACACCGGCCGGAGATCTGCGCTCCAAGTTGACTGAAATGTTCGCTACGCGGGCCAAGAAAGAGGTTTTCCTCAAGGCGGATGCCGGCGTCCCTTATGGCGAGGTCGTAAGGATCATGGCCGACATCAAGGGGGCCGGGATCGAGCGGCTCGGCATGGTGACGGAGCCGGCTCCGAAATAAGATGATTGCAAGGCAGGAAACACATGACACCGGTATGGGTGTCAGCTTTCTTATCTCCACCGTCATTCATCTGGCGGTTTTTTTGTTGCTGTTGTGGTGGGGGCGGATTTTTCCGCCAACCATGGCCGTTGAAGAGACCTATTACGTCGATGTGGTCAACCTGCCCGTAGCCAATCCGCGAGCCGGCAGCCCGACCCAAAAAGGGAATGATGCCGAAGCGCCACCTCCTCCGCCAGCGCCCGAAACCCCTCTAAGCATGCCGTCGCCACCGCAGCCAAACCTCAAGGGGCGCACCGCAACAAGCGGAAAAACCGAAAAAAATGATAAACATGAGACCTCCAACGATGCGGCCTTTGCCGAGAGAATGGCAAAGCTTGAGAACAAGGCCGCGTCCCAACAAGAGGAGGCGACCCTGGAGCGGTTGCGCAAGAAACTCAGGACGACCGGCAGCGGGAGGGCCGGGATGCCGGCCGGCAGCGGCAGCGAGGCAGGCAGCGACTACACTGCCTACGTCCAGTCGCGCCTGAAAGATGCCTTCTATCAGACCATTACCTATACCAGCAAAAACCCTGAGGTGGCAGTCCACCTGTATATCGATACCGATGGTAAGGTGGTCCGCCAGAAGATTGAAAAAAGCAGCGGCGACCGGACCTTCGAGCTTGCGGTGCTGAGGGCGATCGAAAAGGCCGGGGATAAGCTCGTTCCGCCGCCAAACCACAGGGTCTTCGAGGGGTCGTTCCTCTTCAAACCCCAGGGCATTTCCCGTAACAAGCCGTAGCGAGGCCTCCATGAAACTGTTTCTCACCCTGATGCTGATAGTTGTCCTTCCGACCGCCGCTCTCTGCGCCCAATCCGGTTATATCGAGGTAACCGCACCGGGCAACCGCCAGCTCAAGCTTGCGGTCGAGATCCCCCACACGCAAAACGACACAGCGGCAGCTACGGCCGCCGCCAAGGAGATGGCTGACGTTATTGCCTTCGACATGAATATGTCCGGTATTGTCAACACCGACATAAAGGAACCGGGGCCGCTTGCTGGCGGCCTCATGTTCGGCGCGACCGATTTTGCCCAGTGGCGTGCGGCAGGGTACGATCTGCTGGTGCGCGGCGAGTGCAGTCTTGCCGGGGACAACCTTACGGTGGAGTTTCGCCTCTACGATATCCTCAACAACAAGATGATGACCGCCAAGCGCTACCTGGGGAAGAACAAGGACCTTCGCCGGTTCGCCCATTCATTCGGCGATGAAATCCTGTTGCAGATGACCGGCGAACGAGGACCCTTTACAACCCATATCGCTTTCATCTCGACCCAGTACGGCAACAAGGAGGTCGCCATCATGGATTGGGACGGCCACAACCTGCTGCCGCTGACCAGAAACGGTTCCATCAACCTCAATCCCGACTTTTCGCCCGATGGCCGGGAGATCATCTTCACCTCGTACAAGCGCGGCAACCCCGACCTATACAAGCGTGCACTTTCCAACACGATCGAGATCCCCCTGTCCCGGCACAGAGGGCTCAACATCACCGGCACCTGGTCGCCGGACGGCACAAAGATAGCCTTATCCCTCAGCAAGGACGGTAATGCGGAGATCTATACCATCTCCAAGGATGGGAGCAATCCCCAACGTCTGACCGTCAGCCCATCCATAGAGGTTTCCCCGGTCTGGTCGCCGGACGGCAGCCATATCGCCTTTGTTTCCGACCGGTTGGGTAAACCGCAGATATTCGTGATGGACGCCAAGGGCGGTAATGTTCGGCGCCTGACCACGACTGGAGCGTACAACGTCAACCCCCGCTGGTCTCCCAAGGGGGACAAAATCGCCTATGCCCGCATGCAGGGAGGGGGATTCCAGATCTACGTCATCAATGCCGACGGCAGCGGCGACACACAACTGACGACCGCGGGAAGCAACGAAAATCCCGCTTGGTCGCCTGACGGACGGTTCATAGCCTTCAGCTCGAAAAGGGGTGGCCCGAACATGATCTATGTCATGCGAGCCGATGGTGGCTCCCAGGTCAGGGTCAGCCAGGGAAAGGGAAACGCGACCCAGCCGGCGTGGTCATCCCGTTAAACATAACAGAGAGCACGCCCTCCGATCAGCCTGAAATTATTCCCGGTTTGCAATTGCAAATCTTTTCCTCTGTTGTATAATTTATTCGTGTTGAAACAATTGCACAATAAATTCAAAGACCAAGGAGAATTGTTATGAGACAAGGGACGATGGCAGTGCTGGCAGCACTCGGCCTGGCGGCTTTTCTGGCTGGTGGTTGCGCAAACAAAGAAGTGGTGAAGAGTGAGGAACCGGTGGTAAAAGCCGAGCCGGCAAAAGCGCCGGAGGCGGCCAAGGCGGAAGCTCCCCAGCCGGCCAAACAGATGCCGGTTGAGCAGGCAACCCCAGCTGCCGAGCCGATCAAACAGGCGGAACCCCAGGCTGTCGCAGCGCCGGCAGAGGAGACCGCTTTTGAAAACATCTATTTTGATTTCGACAAATCCGATTTGGGCAAGGATGCCCGTGATGTGCTCACCAAAAATGCCGAAATCCTGCTGAAAAACAAACCTTCCATCAAAATCCAGATTGCCGGGAATTGCGACGAACGCGGTTCGGCCGAATACAACCTGGCACTGGGTGAGCGGCGTGCAAAATCGGCCCAGCAATATCTGATCACCCTTGGGGTGCCCGCCGATCGTCTCTCCACCATCAGCTACGGCAAGGAGAAACCGGCTGTTGAAGGCCACGACGAGGCCGCCTGGGCAAAAAACAGGCGAGACGAATTCGTTATCATGCACTAACACCAGCACATTCGTTCCATAGTCATGCCTTATGAAAAATACGCCGGAATGCTGATCGCATCCCGGCGTATTTAATTTTGCAGGATCCTCACACATTGGGGAAACATTAGCTTCTTCAATAGCTTTACCTTGACTTTTTAAAAGATAATATATATAGCTTTTCATATATTATTTTATTTCAGGGAGTATCCGGTGAAACAGGCATTCGCGATTATTACGCTGGCTGTGATGACGGCAGGACAGGCCACCACCGCATTTGCGGCTCAGCACCTGACCCTGAAGGAAGCCATCGGCATCGCCTTGGAAAAGAACCATCTCGTCAAGGCCGCCGGTCATCACGCCGAGGCTGCGCGCCAGGGTGTAGCCATGGCCGAATCCTACTATTACCCTTCCATCTCCTTCGAGGAGACCCTTGCCGCTTCCAATGCGCCCACCCAGGCCTTTATGATGAAACTTGACGAAGCTCGCTTTACCCAGAACGATTTTTTGCCCAACAACCTCAATCACCCTTCCGCCTATCACGATTTCAGGACCGCCCTTACCGTCAACCAGCCTCTGTACCGCCCCTCGACGGCTCCGGTCAGGGAACTGGCCGCCAAGGAGTCCGAAAAGCAGGATTTGGCGCTGGAGGCTGCCAGACAGGACACCGCCTTCCAGGTCTTCAGGCGCTACCTGGAGGTACAGAAGGCCGCGGCCCAACTACAGGCAGCCGACCAGGCGATCAAAGACGCCCGTGAAAACATGCGGCTGGCAACGGTGCGTCGTGACGCGGGGGTCGGGCTGCTCTCGGACGAGCTCCGCGCCCGAACACACCTTTCTTCCGTCGAGCAGCGACTTATCAGCGCTCGTAACGATCTGGAGCTGGCAAAAATGCGCCTTGCCAACGTCATTGGCCTCAATAACGGCCAGGAGTTTGATATCGCAGAACCGGCGGCAGCCCTTAGTCCGGCCATCTCCTCCGAAGACCTTGTCGCAACGGCCCTGGAAAACAGGAAAGAGTTGCAGCAAAACCGTGCCGACCTGGCAAAATCCGAGGCGGCTCTCAAGCTGGCCCGTAGCGCCTACCTGCCTGAGGTAGGCGCCTTTGCCTCCTACCAGATGAACGCCAAGGACGCCCCCTTGGGGGCCGACAACGATGCCTGGATGGCGGGAGTAAGCCTCAAATGGCAGATATTTGACGGGTTTCGCCGCTCCCATGATCGGGATCGTGCAACCGCCGAGCGGGCGGCCGCCGCCGAGTCTCTGGAACAGTCGAGCAGGGACATCGCCCTCCAGGTACAGGAGAGCCGACTGCGAAGGGAAGAGATGGGCAAGCGGCTTGAGGTCGCCCGCAACGCCCTGCGGGATGCCGAGGAGACGGTGCGCCTCCTGACACGGCGTTTCGAAAACTCCCTGGCCACCATGGTTGAACTGCTGGATGCCCAGAACGCGCTCAACCAGGTACGCTCGGATTTGGCGGAAAGCGAGGCCAACTACGTTCTGGCCGGTGGGCGGGTCTATTATGCCGCCGGAACATTCCTGAAGGAGATTATGAAATGACGCGTTTCTTTTGTCTGTTCGCCTTAGCCTTGTCGGCGGCTAGCCTGAACGGTTGCGACGGAAGAGGACATGATGCCCGGCAAGAGGGAAACTCTCCGGCAATCATAGTGAAGGGCATCCAGGTGGAAACGGTGAAAGCCTCTGCGATCCCGGACATACTGGAGGTGGTCGGCACCGTAAAAGCACGTACCAGCGCCGTCGTTTCGGCCCGTATCCCCGGCGCCGTCAGCATGCTGAAAGTACGCGAAGGAGAGCGGGTAAGGAAGGGACAGATCCTGGCCCGTTTGGATGCCCGGGAGAGCGGGGCTACCGCCGCCGCTGCCGTGGCAGGAGCCGACGAGGCGCAGCGTGCCCTGGATGAGGCGTTGGCCCGCAAGCGACTGGCCGACGTGACGTTCGGGCGCTATCAGCGCCTGTATGATGAACAGGCCGTTACCCGTCAGGAGTTCGACATCAAGCGGACTGAAAAGGAGGTGGCGGCCCAAGGGGTTGCCCGGGCCGAGGCCCGCTACAAGCAAGCCGGGGAAGGAGCACGGGCGGCTTCCCGCATGGCTGATTACATGACGATAGTTGCGCCGATCTCCGGGGTCGTAACTACTAGACAGGTTGACTTGGGTTCTACGGTTTTCCCGGCCCAGCCGTTGATGACCATTGATGACGAGGGGAGTTACCTGCTTGAGCTGGCTCTGCCGGAATCCTTGGTAACCAAGGTTAAGGCCCAGACGCCGGTGCAGGTCACCCTGGATGCCTTGAACGTGACCTTCAATGCCAGGATTGCCGAGATCGTCCCGTCGGCCGATCCCCGGAGCCGCACGTTCATCGCCAAAGTGCCGCTTACCCGGAAAGGGGTGACATCGGGCATGTTTGGGCGCGGTACCGTTAGCCTGGGTAGTAATTCCAGCGGCATTCTGGTCCCGGGCCGGGCTATTGTGGAACGCGGAGCTCTGACGTCGGTCTGGGTGGTGGATCAAGGTAATGTGGCCCGCATGCGGCTGGTTAAGACCGGAAAGACCTTTGGCGATAAGGTTGAGATCCTCTCCGGCCTTTCGGACGGTGAGCGGGTGGCGGTATCTGGAGCAGAAAAAGTCAGCGAAGGCGCAAAGGTGGAATAGACCATGAAACGTCTTGGCTTTGCCGGAAAGATAGCCCACGCCTTTATCGACTCCAAGCTGACGCCGCTGATTGTTGTCGCCTCGCTGCTCCTGGGTGTATTTGCGGTCAAGATGACCCCACGGGAGGAAGAGCCCCAGATCGTTGTGCCGATGGTGGACATCTACCTCCCCCTCCCCGGCTCCTCCCCTCAGGAGGTACAGGAGCGGGTGGTGAAGCCCTTTGAAGGCAAGCTCTGGGAGATCAAAGGCGTCGAATACCTTTACTCCATGAGCCGGCCCGGCATGGGGATCATCACGGTGCGCTTCCTGGTGGGGCAGCCCATGGAAGATTCACTGGTCAAGCTCTACAACAAGGTCATGAGCAACCACGGCATCCTTCCGCCCGGAGCGGGTGAGCCGCTGGTGGTACCGAAATCCATCGACGATGTCCCCATCATGGCTCTGACCCTCTGGTCCCAGCGCTATGACCACGCCACCCTTCGTACACTGGCCCGCGAGATCTGTGACGACCTGAGAAAAAGTGAAAATGCCGCCGAAACGGAGATCAAGGGGGGGTTGACACGTCAGATGCGGGTGTCCCTGGACGCCCCGCGATTGGCCGGTTATGGCCTTTCTCCCCTCCAGGTGGCGGCAGCCCTCCAAAAAGGCAATGCCGAACTTTCCTCGGGCTCCTTCACCAGCGGCAATCGGGAGATGCTGGTGGAAACCGGCAACTTCCTGGGGGACGAAGAAGCGGTCAAACGCCTGGTGGTAGGGGTATACAACAGCAAGCCGGTCTATCTGGCCGATGTGGCCCAGGTCACCGACGGGACCAAGGTGCCGGACACCTATGTATTCATGGGGCTTGGGCCTGGAGCCCACGCCAAAGGCCTGACCGGCGACCCGAAGCAGGATTATGCCGCCGTCACCATCTCAATTGCCAAGCGCAAAGGCGCCAACGCAACCTGGGTGGCCGAGGACCTGCTGAAAAAGGTCGAAGCCCTCAAAGGCACGTTGATCCCCTCCGATGTGCAGGTTACCGTAACCCGTAACTATGGCGAAACCGCCAAGGAAAAGAATAACGAACTCCTGTTCCACATGTTCCTGGCGGCGCTTTCGGTCACGATCCTGATCGCGCTGTTTATGGGGTGGCGGGCCGGAGCGGTGGCCGCCATCGCCATACCGGTCACCCTGGCCCTGACCATGTTGATCTTCTACCTGATCGGTTATACCTTGAACCGCATCACCTTATTCGCCCTGATCTTTTCCATCGGCATCCTGGTGGACGATGCCATCGTGGTCGTGGAGAATATCCACCGCTACTTCACCACCACCATACTCAAACCCCTGGAGGCCGCCGTCCGGGCGGTGGATGAGATCGGAAATCCCACCGTACTGGCCACCTTTGCGGTAATTGCCTCGATCCTGCCCATGGGCTTCGTCGGCGGGCTGATGGGGCCGTACATGCGCCCCATCCCGGTGGGCGCCAGCATGGCCATGCTCTTCTCCATGCTGATCGCCTTTATCGTAACGCCCTATTTTGCCTATCGCTTTATGAAAGGGGAATCCCATTACGGCTCCAGCGAGGCGCCTGAAGACTCAAAACTGACCGTCTTTTACCGCAAGGTCATGGGAGCCTTGATCCATAATGTCGCGTTGCGTTACAGCTTTCTCGCTGGCGTGGTGATCCTTCTGCTCCTTTCCTGTTCGTTGATCTGGTTCAAGGCCGTTACGGTCAAGATGCTCCCCTTCGACAACAAGAACGAGTTGCAGGTTATCATCGACGCACCGGATGGAACGCCTCTGGAGCAGACCGCCCGCATTACCCGTGAGATGGGGGACGCCCTGCGGAGCGTGCCCGAGGTCAGCGATTTCCAACTCTACATCGGCACCAGTGCACCCTTCAACTTCAACGGTCTGGTGCGTCATTACTACCTGCGTAAAGGACCGAATCAGGCCGACATCCAGGTCAACCTGTTGCGCAAGGACGAGCGCAAAGACCAGTCCCATACCATTGCCAAACGTATTCGCCCCCTGTTGAAGGCGGTTGCCGACAAGTACGGGGCACGGGTCAAGGTAGCCGAGATACCCCCTGGGCCGCCGGTCCTCTCGACCCTGGTGGCCGAGGTCTATGGCCCTGATGACGCCAGCCGCGCGGGGGTCGCCGCCAAGATCAAGGCGATCCTGGCCCGGACCGCCGGGGTGGTTGATGTGGACTGGTACCGGGAGGACGACCAGAAAAAGGTGACCTTTACCGTTGACCGGGAAAAGGCGGCCCTGGCCGGCATCGCGGTGGCGGATGTGGCGCGGACCCTGAAAATCGCTCTGGGCGGCCAGGACGTTGGGCTTCTGCATCTGCCTCGGGAAAAGGAGGCGGTTACCATCAACCTGCGGATGCCCGTTGCCCAGAGAAGTTCCGTAACCGATCTTTCGTCGATCTACGTCTCCGGCCCCGGGGGTAACGTACCGCTCTCCCAATTGGTGCGAGCCACCACAGGGGATGAGGAAAAGACCCTGTATCGAAAAAACCTGAAAAATGTCATCTACGTCATCGGTGACGTGGCCGGCCAGATCGAGGCCCCGGTCTATGCCATACTCAAGGTAGGAAAAGAGATTGCCGCCCTGCCGACGCCCGATGGTGTGAAGTTGGAGGTGCTGGCGTCCCGTCAACCGTGGAGCGAAGCGCACATGGGCATGAAATGGGACGGGGAGTGGCACATCACCTACGAGGTATTCCGTGACCTGGGCTTGGCATTCGGCGCGGTTATGGTGCTGATCTACATCCTGGTGGTTGCCTGGTTCAAGGACTTTACCACCCCTCTGGTAATCATGGCCCCCATCCCACTAACCCTGATCGGCATCCTCCCGGGGCATGCCTTGTTCGGCGCCTTCTTTACCGCCACCTCCATGATCGGCTTCATCGCCCTGGCCGGCATTATCGTACGTAACTCCATCATCCTGATCGATTTTGCCGAGATGAAGCGCCGTGAGGGGATGGCGTTGGACGAGGCCATCATCGAGGCTGGCGCGGTGCGTTTCCGCCCCATGTTGCTGACCGCCGCGGCCGTGGTGGTGGGAAGTTTCGTGATCGTCTTCGATCCGATCTTCCAGGGACTGGCCATCGCCATGATGTGCGGCGAGATCGCCTCAACAACCCTGTCCCGGGTGACCATACCGATCCTGTATTATCTGGTGCAAAGCTGGAAAGAACGGCATAATAATAAGCAGGAAGCATGATGAAGCCGGGATGGCCGAGCCAAGGTTGCACACCGGTTCGTCCCGCATATCAACACACGAAAGAGGATTACATGTTCTGGTCGCAAAATGTACAGCCGTCTTCGGAAGAGGTGGAGTTGGCCCAGCAGTGCCGCGCCGAGGCCGAAGCGCTTTACCGCTCGGGAAGATATCACTGCGCCGAGGCGGTGCTGGCGGTGATCAGGAACCATTTCCGCCCCGACCTTCCGGAGGAGGTGGTGCAGATGGCCAGCGGCTTCGGCGGAGGTTCCGGCTCCGGTTGTATCTGTGGAGCCGTATCAGGCGGTACTGTTGCCCTGGGTCTGACGCTGAAGGAGAACAAGAAGCAGATCACCCACCTTACGCGCGAACTACATAGCTGGTTCAAGGGAAAATACGGCGCAACCTGCTGCAAGACCATCCGTGCCACCAATGACAAGGGAATCTGCCCCGTGCTGACGGGGGAGGTGGCAGGCAAGATAGCGGAGCTGTTATCGAAACACTAAGATGTTGCCCGCTCGTCGATAACGGGAGGAAACAAAGGAGAAACTCACATGAAAGAAGAATATTACGTCGAACGGGTGGTCCGCATCGTCGCCGGGTCATTCATCATCATCTCGCTGCTTTTGGCTCATTTTCATTCCCCCTACTGGCTCTGGTTCACCGGTTTTGTCGGCCTTAACCTGTTCCAGTCCGGCTTCACCCAGTTCTGCCCGATGTTCACCATCCTGGAAAAGCTGGGGGTGCCGCGATTTCCCAAAGGGTGTTGCCCGACGCGGGACTAGGAGGTTGTTGAAAAACAGCCATCAGGCCTTCGTCCTCAAAAACCCTTTTGTGCGGCGTAGCGCTGCTACGCCTCCGCAGGTTTTTTTGCGGGTGCGACGATCTGACTATTTTTGAACAACCTGGGTTTTCCAACAGACTGCTACAGTGTGCACATCACTTGGCGGACCCGGTATTCACCACCGATGATGAGGTACTCTCCCTCTCCTTTCATGATACTGCCGGGAAGCAGGTCGTTGTAGAAGAAAACCTTGCTGAGCGGCACGTTAACCTGCCACACCGTGGAGCCAAACTCCCAGGCTCGCTCTTCGTCCGAGGTAAACGAAATCAGGTTGTTCAGACGGACGATCTGTTCGCGCTTGCCGATCTGTTCCAACACACTGTGTTCGCTGGCGTCGTAGGTGCCTCGATAGAGGGATATGGTCCGTGTTGCCGGATACTTGCGGACTAACTCGTACTGGCAGTACTCGTAGAGCAGATCGAGCTGCGATTGGATGGCGTTGGTTCGGGCGCTCCCTTTCATGACATCCACCGAGTAATCGAAATAGGCCTCGCTGTGGATGTTGGAAATCCTGGCGCGGTGAAAGGTTGGGGTGATGCCCATGCGGCTTTCGACCCAGCGCTTGAGTACCGCCCCTTCTATGGAGTTGGAATCCATCATCCAGCCGCGCAGAAAGCGCAGGTAGCTGTTCTTGATGCTTTTGCGGGCGGTGTCGGTCGCTTGGTCCTGCCAGTTATGGAGTTGGAACTTGACCGACATGAAGTCATTGAAGATCAGGGCGCGCTCTTCTTGGGAGGCGATGGTGGCCAGTTTCTCGAACAGGAAGCGGTTGGCCTCCTTGACGCCCTGAATCTCCAGCGGTTGGGGATTCTCGTTGAAATGACGCGAGGCGATAACCCAAGGGGGCAGGTTGCAATAGTTGAAGGAACCATGTTCCACAGGTTATCACCTCATTGTGAAGGGTGTGCAATCAAGCCGGAGCAATCCGGGCGATATTTTACAGAATCTTTGCCAGTTCCACCAGTGTTGCCTTAATGGGACCGGATACCGCGAAGGGGGTAATCCCAAGCTTCTCCAGCTCTCCTTGAGGGTGCTCTCCCATCTGGGCAGTCACCACCGCCCGGCACCCCTGCAAGGCATCGGCAATCTCTCTCAGGGCATGTCCGCGCAACGGATTATCCGGGTTAAAGCTGCAATAACGCTCAACTTTTTTCTCATCCACCAGCTTGGCTTCGCTTTCCTCAACATCGTAAATAAGAAACCGCTCGGCATGTCCGAAGTGCTGGTTGATCTCCTTACCGTCCTTGGATGCGACTGCTATGAGCATAACACCTCCCTTGCCATAATCCGGCAGTCTCAAAACTGCCGGATTATGGTCGGCCTTCTACAGCGAAACCGGTTCAAACGTGAAACATTTTTTCGAGCAGGTGCGGCCGCACGCCTGGCAACCGATGCAGTTGCCGTCGTTCTCGATCTTCATGAACATTTTGGCCGAATCGTCCTCGTCCAACTCCTCGAACGCCAAAACATCGTGGGCGCAGACTTTGAAACAGCGGCCGCAACCGATACAGAGCTCTTCGTCGATGGATTTGATGAATTGAGGGGTCCACTCTTGTTTGTCTTTTGTGAGCGCAGTGATGTAAGCCATGATTCTTTCCTCCATTATGGTTGTGTGGTGCCGCGCGGGGGCGCGTCAGTCCTCTAAAAACGATGTGGCCTGTTCCTTGTTCATTGCTTTTCTGAGCCATGGCGGCGGGTTGCCGCGCAGTACCTCTTGAAGGCGCTCGACAGTCTCCTTCAGGCTCACTTCTGAGCCGGTTTTCATCGGGTGGATCTTCTGGGCGACCAATTTGGCCGCCGCCGGGCCGCCGATCTGCATCGTATAAACGATGGCGCAGTCGGCAATTGCCGAGGCCCTGGCCATAATGCGGTCTTCCTCGTCATCGGCCGTGGTGATGGCGCTAATGGTGGTGAGGAATGCCGCTTCGTCCGGGCCTACCTCCCAGATGTGAAAATCCTGACACTGCCCAAAATGCTGGTCGATCATCTCGCCGGTTGAGGTGGTAAACGCTATTTTCATGGTCAACTCCTTTTTTTGCCCCACAAACCAGGGGACTCAGCGAAACCGGGTGTATCTGCATCCGCCCGACTCCAGTTGTCCCTGTCTGCCCTATGGTGAAATAACCCTTTTCAGTTATGCGCAAACTTCTGCGCTTCCTTGGCATTGGCCTGGAACAGGTTGGCCACCTCAAATACCAGGTTCATGGTCCCCCGGTAGCCGACCCAGACCTTCTGGTGGGCTCCCAGACGATCAAAGACCGGCACGCCTGCCCGCAGGTGCGCCCCAATCTTGAGCTTACCGGCAGCCTGACGGCCGTTGGAATTGGCCACCAGCAGATCGACGTCCCGCGCGGCCTCTTCCAAATCCTCCAGATCGCCGACAAAGACATTATCGCTCGGCAGGGCGTCCAACCCCCGGGTACGAGTGGCACTGAGGGCTGCCTGGATCTCGCATCCCATGCCGCTCAGGAAGGTGGTCAACGCCTTAAGGTTGTCCGACTCCAGCGCAAGGGCCACCTTCTTGGTGCCGAACTGGTAGTGGCTGTCCAGCATGGCGTCCATCAGGCGGCTCCGCCAGCGGCGGTGTTTCTCCGGTATGGGGAGTCCGGCGATGGCACTGAGCGTTTCCATGAAGCGGTCGGTCTCGGCCAAGCCGGTCAGAGAGTTAAAGCCGTAGGCCGGGATATCGAATTTTTCCTTCAGCTTCATTCCCGCCTTGGCCAGGGAATCGCCGATATACAGTGTTGCCACGCTCCGCCCTGCCTTGCGGATATCATCTACCGCAATGCCGCCGGTGGAAAGCGGTGAGACCACATCATCAACGTGTCCGTCCATGGCATTGGCGATGTCCGGGATAGTCAGCACGGTGAGGCCGAAGGATTCGACCAGTTCCTTGATCTCTTCCACATCAGCGGGCGTGAGGTGCGCGCCCGGCAGCAGGTTGACCTGCCTCTCGATAGCCGTCCCCCCCTCCGGCAGGGTGGCGACAATCGCTTCGACGGTGGCCGCATATCCCTCCTGCAGTGAACCGCAGTAATCCGGTGTGGATGCCCACACAATGGGTACACCGGCATAGTCGGGGTTTTCCTGGCGGAAGTGGACGATGGCACTCTGCACATCGTCGCCCATGGTCTCGGTCAGACCGGAGGTCATAATGCCGACCACTTCGGGGCTGAATTTGTCGATAACCCGCTTGATGCCCTTCTTGAGATTTTCCCAACCGCCGAAGATGGCGGTATCCTCGCTCATGGCGGTGCAGTTGAGGGCAATCGATTCTTTGTAATGCCGCGATAGTTGCAGACGTATAAAGGTGGAGCACCCCTGGGCGCCGTGCAGCAGCCCCAGCATGTTGTCGATCCCCAGGTAGGCCATGGTTGCACCCAGGGCCGGGGAATTCTTCTGCGGGTTGACCGTGGCGCACTTGGTGGGCACCTTGACCCGTGAGGCCGACATATCCTCGGCCAGAAACGTAGCGGCGTGGCCCGCTGCCGCAGCGACATCGAAGGCAAGCTGCTCGTCGCTCTTCTCCCACGGCGCCGGCTGGTTGATCACTGGCCAGATAGGGTTGTTGACCGTCAGGTCGAGCTGACGGGCAAAGGTCACCATACCCTCGTAACCGGCATAGGGATGGGATCGCCCATGGTTGATGTCCAAAAACGGGGTTTTGGTTTTGAGCGCCAGATACTTGGTCTTGCCCCCCGCCACGATCAGGTCCGGCATCTTCTCGGCCATAACCGCCAGGAGTCCGGCAGTGGAGGTGTCCTCAATGATTTTGGCGTCCTTGTGCATCAGCCCCTTCATGCGATAGAAGTCTTCCAGGGTCGAGTTCTGGGTGCCTGCCGCCAGAATCTCAACGCCCAACTCCCGCATGGAGTTGACCATGGACCAGGTCTTGACGCCGCCGGTGAACAACACGGCCCGCTTCCCTTCCAACCGGGCGCGAAAGGGGGCGATCCGCTTGCGGCACGCCTCCTCTTCTTCGGCCAGAAGCTGTTCCACCCGGTCCTGCATGGTCCGCTTCTCCAGTCCGTTGACGATATTGTCCAACTCGCGTGCAATGTCCCTGAGCGCCTTGGCTGTATCGGTCATACCGTAAAACGACTCTTCCAGGTAGGGCATACCGTAGTTTTTTTGCATCTTCTTGGCCAAGTTGGTCAGCGATTTGGAGCAGATAATGATATTGAGCTTAGCCCGGTGGGCGTATCGCAACTCCTCGAATTTGGCATCTCCGCTGATGCAGGAGAGGATCTGGATGCCCAGGCGGTTGAAGAGTGGCAGCATGCCCCACAGGTCGCCGGCAATGTTGTACTCGCCGATCAGGTTGATTGGGTAGTCTCCCAGAACCGGCGGTTCGGCCGTGCCGATCACGTGCTTGAACAGGATCTCGCCGGCCAAGCGGTTGCCGATATTCTTGTCGCCGATAAAGCCTGGGGTATTGACTGGGATGATCGGAAGTGAAATCTTTTCTGAGGCGGCCTTGCAGACCGCCTCCACGTCGTCGCCGGTCATGGCTGTCACGCAGGTCGCGTAGACGAACATGGCGTTGGCCTGTCCTTTGTAACGTTCAGCCAAGTCCAGAATGGCCTTGTAAAGCTTCTTTTCGCCGCCGAAGATAACGTCATTCTCCAGCATCTCGGTCGTAAAGCCGCGCCGATAGAGTTGCGCTCCGGAGGAGCGGGCGCCGCGGTTGTCCCAGGAGTTGCCGGCGCAGGCGATGGGGCCGTGCACAAGATGGATCACGTCAGTGATCGGCATCAATACGACGCGAGCGCCGTCATAGGCGCAGGATCGTTCGGTGCCTTCGCCGGGTTCGGATTTCTTGCAGAACTTCGGCGCACCCTTGTCGTTAGTTTCACAGTCGGTTGTATCGTACCAATCGGGCTTTGCCATAATGTTCCTCGCCTTCCTATGGATGAGCCTGCGGAGGTCCCCCAATACAAAAGGCGCTCCACCCCGAAGAATGGTGGCGCCTTTGCCAAGTATCTTTCCTGTTTCGGTCGCACTTGCTGGTCTCGTCAGTGTATGCATCCACTTTGCATGCTATATGCCAAAGTAATTAACATAGTAATTTAATATATTTACACTCGACAATAGACATGTTGCCAGCCTTAGCGAGGCTGGATTGCTGCTTTTTTATGCATTCATGTGCTATGTAAGGGGCATGCGGGGATTTTGTTTGTGATCAAATTATAGGCATCAGCATCCAGGCCGACATGCGTTTTTATATCGGCGCCCAATATGGAAAAAGGGATGGAATCAAACACGATTCCATCCCTTTTCTTTTGCATATCCGAATGAGAATGACTGTTAGTTTTTTGAGGCCCGCTTGCGCTTGGTGGGGTCTAGCTCTTTTTTGCGCAGGCGAATCGAGAGGGGGGTGATCTCCACCAACTCATCATCGTCGATGAATTCCAGTGCCTGCTCCAGGGTCAGGAGGCGCGGCGGCGTCAGTTTTATGGCGTCGTCCGAACCGGAGGCGCGCACGTTGGTCAGCTTTTTGCCCTTGCAGGGATTGACGTCCAGGTCGTTGTCCTTGGCGTGCTGGCCGATAATCATACCACCGTAAACCTCGACCCCGGCTCCGATGAAGAGGGTCCCACGAGGTTGGAGGGCGTCCAGCGAATAGGCGGTAGTCTCGCCGTGTTCCATGGCAATCAGCACGCCGTTCTTACGGCCGGGGATGTCCCCCTTGTAGGGTGCGTATTCGTGGAAGGTGTGGGTCATGACCGCCGTACCGCGGGTGTCGGTCAGCACCTCACCCCGCAGGCCGATCAGGCCGCGGGCCGGAATGATGAACTCCAGGCGTACCATCTCGCCCATGGGGCTCATGGCTGCCATCTCTCCCTTGCGCGGGCCCATCTTCTCGATGATGGCGCCTTGGAACTCGGAGGCAACATCCACCACCAGGTATTCCATCGGCTCCATCTTTTGGCCGTCCTTCTCGCGGATGATTACCTCCGGTTTCGATACGGCCAGTTCAAAGCCTTCGCGGCGCATGTTTTCGATCAGGATCGACAGATGCAGTTCGCCGCGACCTGAAACCTTCAGGGTGTCTGGAGAGTCGGTATCATCGACCCGCAGTGATACGTTGGTGCGTAACTCCTTGGTGAGGCGCTCCCGGATGTTGCGCGAGGTAACCCATTTCCCTTCTCTGCCGGCAAAAGGCGAGGCGTTAACCATGAAGTTCATGGCCAGGGTCGGTTCGTCAATGGAAACGTAGGGCACGGCGACGGGGGTCTCGGCCGAGGCCAGGGTTTCACCGATGCTGATCTCGTCAAAACCGGCCACGGTCACGATATCGCCGGTGCCCGCCTCGCTGATCTCCACCTGTTTCAGGCCTTCGTAGCCAAACAACTTGGTGATGCGACCCCGCTGGATCGTGCCGTTCTGCTTGATCATGGCCACTGTTTCACCGGAGGCGACGCTGCCGTTGAAGATGCGGCCCGTGGCGATGCGGCCGATGTAGTCATTGTAGTCAATGTTGGCCACCAGCATCTGAAAGGGGGCCTTGGCGTCTCCCTGAGGGGGGCGGACATTGCTCTCGATCACGGCGAAGAGCGGCTCCATGCTGCTGGATTCGACACTGACGTCCAGCTTGGCGAAGCCGAGCTTGGCACTGGTGTAGACCACCGGGAAATCCAGTTGATCGTCGCTGGCGTTCAGTTCGCAGAACAGGTCGAAGACCATGTTCAGCACCTCATCCGGCCGGCTGCCCGGACGGTCGATCTTGTTGATGACTACGATCGGCTTCAGGCCCAGGTCAAGGGATTTCTTGAGCACGAAACGGGTCTGGGGCATGGGGCCGTCCAAGGCGTCAACCAAAAGGAGCACCGAGTCGACCATCTTGAGAACCCGCTCCACCTCGCCGCCAAAGTCGGCGTGTCCCGGGGTGTCCACAATATTGATCTTATAGCGGCCATGATGGATGGAGAGGTTTTTGGCCAGGATAGTTATGCCACGCTCCTTCTCCAGGTCATTTGAGTCCATGACGCGCTCGGTGATGGCCTCGTTTTCCCGGAAAACGCCGGAGTGGCGCAGCATGGCATCAACCAGCGTGGTCTTGCCATGGTCGACGTGTGCGATGATAGCGATGTTTCTGATACGTTCCTGCATGGTAAAGCTCCTAACGTAAACAACTCAAAATAAAAGGACGGGCAGGCGCCCGTCCAGATTACTTATTACTATGTCAGCTTTTCAGGCGGCTGGCAAGTAAATATCGTGTAACAACCGTTAACAGGCTGTTAAAAAAACTCAGGTTGTTTAAAAATAGCCAGATCGTCGCACCCGCCAGACAGGCCCTGCGGAGGCGTAGCAGCTCTACGCCGCACAAGGCGGCTTTCGAGGACGAAGGCCTGATGGCTGTTTTTCAACAACCTGCTAGTGGTCGTGATACCCCACCACGACCAGCAGGCAACTCCCGTCGGCAATGACATTGATATTGCGCTGTCGGCAGAGAGCCACCGCCTCGGGGTGTTCCGCTCCCGGCTGCATCCAAATGTTCTCGATGCCCTTTTCGAGCGCCAGCGGCACGAGTTGCGCGGTCACCGCAGGGGGAGTGATCATGGAGATACTCTTGACCTCCGGGGGAAGGTCGTTGATGGCGGAAACGCTGGCAACCCCCTCAATCTCCGTTTCATTGGGATTGACCGGTATGGCTTTGTAACCGTGCTGCTGGTAGCAACGCAATATCTTATTGCCGTATTTGGAACGGTTTTTCGATGCCCCGATGACTCCGAAGGCCGGAGAGGAAAGAAATTGGTCTATCTGCTGCTGAACCGTCATGTCAGACTCCTTCCAAGGATTCCTTTTAGCCGCGCCCAAAACCCGACCGGGCTACTTCTTCCGCGTTTTTTCCGGCACCGGCAGTTTCAGGAACCGCAGGATCTGGGTCATGTCCTCCCATACCTCCCAAAAGGGCCCCGAATCCGCTCGGTTGCGCAGCAAGTAGGAGGGGTGATAGGTGGGCATGACCGGCACGCCGTGGTAATCGTGGAACTTGCCGCGCAGCCGGGAAATCGGCTCCTTGGTGCCCAGCAGGGTCTGGGCGGCAAACCTGCCCAGCGCCACGATGGCCTCAGGATGGATGGACTGCAATTGCCGCAGAAGAAACGGAGTGCAGGCGGCAATCTCATCCGCTTCCGGATCCCGGTTGCCCGGCGGACGGCATTTGACCACGTTGCAGATGTACACCTCTTCACGTTTGAGTCCCATTGCGGTGATGATGCGGTTAAGCACCTGCCCGGCCTCTCCCACGAACGGTTCACCCTGCCGGTCCTCGTCGGCCCCCGGACCCTCGCCCACGAACACCAGCCGAGCCTGGGGGTTGCCCGCGCCAAACACCAGGTTCTGTCTCCCTTTCGACAATTTGCAGCGTTGACAGTCACCCAGGCTTTTCCTGATCTTCTCCAGTGATTCATGTTTATGGTCGTGGTGCGCCTCTCCGGCAACCGCCCCGTCCAACGGGATCGCCACTGCCTGTGGCGCGGCAAAAGCCACCCTTGGTAAAGCCACGGCCTCCGGCAGGCCGTCCAGGCCGCTTTCCTGGAGGGCTCGCAGGTATTCCTCCACGGACGATACCGCCACAGCCTTAAACGATTGAGTCATCCCCATACCTCTTATTGTATCATTTCTCATTCTGGGGTAACATTCGTACCTTCTGAACTGTACCAGTTCCCTTAAAGCCATGTCAAAGCGAAAGACACCATGCTCCTCTTAGTGTTGTTCATACTCATATGCGGTGTGTTCGTCCCCGATGCGGCCCATGCCTGGGGCGGCGGCATCCACCTCCAGGCGGGGCTGAGCGTGCTGTCAGCACTGGACACCCTGCCAGCCAACATTGCGGCGATCCTGGCGGCATATCCCCGTGATTATCTCTACGGCTGCATCGCGGCCGACATCATCGTGGGGAAAAAATACACCCACTACCTCCTCAACTGCCACCGCTGGCGCATCGGCCAAAAGGTTCTGCAAGCGGCCCGTAGCGACGGTGAGAAGGCCTGCGCCTATGGCTACCTCTCCCATCTGGCCGCGGACGGCATTGCCCACAATTATTTCGTCCCCTACAAGATCATGCGTTCGTTCGCCTCGGTGACCATGAAGCATACCTACTGGGAGATGCGTTTTGAGACCTTTGCGGACAAGGTGGTCTGGGAACAGGCGCGGGAGATCTGCCGTTCCGACCAGCGCGCCAATGACGCCATGCTGCGCAGCGTTCTGACCAACACTATCTTCTCCTTCGGCACCAACAAGCGCATCTTCAACTCCATCATGCTCCTCTCACGGCTGGAAAAATGGCAAAAGGTCATGCAGACGCTGTCGGACAATTCGCGATACACCCTGGCACAGAGCGACCGTGACGAATACATGACACTGACCGAGGAGGCGGTTTTTGATTTTCTGCGCCACTCCGAAGACTCGGAATGCCTGCTGACGGACCCAACCGGAGAAAAGGCCTTGGCTGCCGCGGATGCTCTGCGGAAGAACCTGCGACTGCTATACAAAAATGGGCGGATATCCAGGGCCGAGGGAATGGAACAGGTGGAGTTGCTGAAGAGCAAGCTGCGGCAGGCGCTGCGCAAGCCGGAGTTGCTGAAGGGATTGCACAGCAAGTAAAAATGGCTTCTAAAGGTCGTTGAAAACCGCTTAATGATTCCGTCGTGCGGGAAGGCGTGAAACGACCTCGTCAAGGATGCGATTGGCCAATTCATCCTTGGACATCAAGGGGCAGTCCTGCCGGGAACCATCCTTGAAGAGCAGCAGCGCCCGATTGGTGTCCACGTTGAAGCCCGCATCGCACGAACTCACATCGTTGGCCACGATCATATCCAGTTTTTTTTCGGCAAGCTTCCGGGCGGCATACTCCTCCAGGCAGGAGGTTTCCGCAGCAAAACCCACCAGGAACGGATGTTTTTTCAGATGTCCCAGTTCCGCCAGGATGTCCGGGTTTTTGACCAGCGTCAGCGTCATCTCGGCAGCCTGCTTCTTGATCTTGTCCCCCTTGCGCTCGGCCGGCCGGTAGTCGGCCACCGCCGCAGCCTTGATGACTACTGAGCATTCCTTGACATGCCTCATCACTGCTGCCTGCATGTCGCGGGCACTTTCCACGCACACCCGTTCGACCCCTGCCGGAACGGCAAGACCGGTTGGCCCGCTGACCAGGATCACCCTCGCGCCCCGCTGCCGAGCGGCCCCGGCAATGGCATAGCCCATCCTCCCCGACGAGTGATTACTGATGAAGCGAACCGGATCGATCTCCTCGCGGGTTGGGCCGGCAGTAACCATAACGGTCTGTCCGGCCAGATCCCTGGGCCTGAGAGCCGCCGCAATCGCTTCAAAGATCGTCTCAGGCGCGGCAAGTTTCCCCTCCCCTTCCCAACCGCACGCCAAGGCACCCTTTTCGGGCGGAACGAAGAGATACCCGAGTCGCCGCAGCTTTTCCTCGTTTTCGCGGTAGATCGGATTGGTGTACATGTTGACGTTCATGGCCGGGGCGATCAAAACAGGGGCCTTGGTGGCCATAGCGGTTGTGGTAAGCAGGTCGTCGGCGATACCGTTGGCTATCTTGCCGATCACATTGGCCGTGGCCGGGGCAATGACAAACAGGTTGGCCCTGTCGGCCAGGGAGATGTGCCCGATCTCCTGCTCGGCGATCAGGTTGAACAGTTCGCTGTGTACTGGATGGGACGAAAGGGTTTGGAAGGTCAGGGGGGTAACGAACTCCTGGGCCGCACGCGTCATGATAACATGCACACACGCGCCGGCTTTGGTTAAAAGGCGCAGCAACTCCACCGCTTTATATACGGCTATGCCGCCGGTGACGCCCAGTACGATCCGTGTATCCTTCAGCATGGTATCATCGCCCTCAGAAGTAGGGATTATGGCGTTTTTCATGGCCAATGGATGTTTCGATCCCATGTCCGGGGTAGGCAATCACATCGTCCGGCAGGACAAAGAGCTTGCTGCGGATGGATTCCAGAAGTTGATCGTGGGAGCCGCCAGGGAGATCGGTACGGCCGATGGAGTCGGCAAACAAGGTATCTCCGGTAATGATCCTGCCCTCTTCAGCCAGATAGAGACAACAACCTCCCGGGGTATGTCCCGGCGTATGAAGCACCTTCATGTGGCACGCCCCGAACTCAATCTCCATTCCGTCAACAAGGAAGCCGTCAGCTGCAGGGGAATTCTCGCCCTGGATGCCGTACATGCGACCCACGTCGGCAACACGGTCCAGCATGGGGACGTCCGCCTGGTGGATCAACAGTGGGGCTCCGAACGCCGCTACCACTTGGCGATTACCGCCGATATGATCAAAATGTCCGTGGGTGTTGATGATATAATGTATGGTCAGCCCATGGCGTCGAACCACCTGAATAATCTGTTCCGCGTCGCCGCCCGGATCGATCACCACACCGGCGCGGGTTCCTTCGCATCCCAGGATAAAGCAATTGACCGACAGAGGCCCGACCACGACCGTTTCGAATACCATTCATTCTCTCCCATTTGATTGACATCCAACATGAAGCTGCTACAATACCTCCTCAGTTATTTCAGGAGGAAGATGCCATGGAACGGCCGATTGTGGACCAGGAAAGCTGCATCAGTTGCGGTCTCTGCATTTCGACCTGTCCCGGGGTCTTTCGTTTCAACAGTGCCGGAAAGGCCGAGTGCTTCGACCCGGCCGGCGCGCCTGAAAAGGATATTCAACAGGCTGTTGACGGTTGTCCCGTCCAGTGCATCAGCTGGGAATAAACTCACTCACAAAGGAGCATTGCTATGGAACGCTGGATTTGCACCATCTGCCAGTATGTCTACGACCCCGCTACCGGAGATCCTGACCGTGGAATCCCCGCCGGAACAGCCTTCGAATCATTGCCCGACGACTGGACATGCCCCCTGTGCGGCGCGGGCAAGGACGCATTCGAAAAAGAATAGTACGGGATCGGCATCAAGCAGCCCATCCGGGCTGCCGGAGTATTCAGCCGCACGGGGATAATCCCTGAAAGAAACGTTTCAACACAAGACCCTCTCCTGAGAGGGTCTTACTATTTTTTCTTGTCGGCAGGCTTGATGATGTCGATCTTCGTTTCGCCCCCCTCAGTCTTGACCCGCCAGACAAGCCCGCACGCGCCGCACTCTTTGAGCGGTGATTCGTCTGAAGAAAACCCACCTGAATGCATGTCAAGATTCAACGATGTCCTGTTACCGCAATTGGGGCACTTCATGGTCTGTTCCTCCTGGTATTTCTGTGCGCGCCGCCGGGCCGTTTCAATTGGCGGACTTCAGGCCAGGTCAGGCATAACACTTATAATGGCGGCAAAAAGTTCTTCCAGATCATTAAGGGTCATGTCACCCATATGAGCGATGCGAAAAGTCTTCCCTTTAATTTTGCCATAGCCGTCGTCAAAGGCAAAGCCCTTTTCAGCCAGCTCTTTTTTCAGACCGGCCAAGTCGATCCCGCGGTCGTTGCGAGCGCAGGTCAGGGTAAACGAACAATAGTCCCGCTCGGGGAAAAGCCCGAAACCACGGTCGGTCACCCATTGGCGGACATACTCGGCCATATTGCGGTGACGTGCCCAGCGCGCCTCCAACCCTTCGGCAAAGATTCGCTCCAATTGGCGATCCATGGCGAAAATCTGGGAGATGCAAGGGGTGGAAGGGGTGTTGTGCTTGGCGTCGTTGGCGGCGAACTCCAGGAAATCGAAGTAGTAGCCGCGCCCTTCCATGGCCGCCGCCCGCTGGAGCGCCTTGTCGCTGGCGGTGAATACCGCGAGGCCCGGCGGCAGAGCGAAGGCCTTCTGCACCCCGAAGATACAGCTATCGATGCCCAGTTCATCCACCGGGATCTTCACGGCGCTCATGGAGGAGACCGTATCGACGATGAACATGACATCCGGGAATTTGCGCATCACCTCGGCAATCTCGGGCAGGGGCGACATCACCCCGGTGGAGCTTTCATTATGGATCATGGTCATGCTGTCATACCGGCCGGTGGATAAGGTCTGTTCAACCACTTCGGGCGTGACCGGCTTGCCCCAGTCGAACCTGATGGCATCGGCCTGCTTTCCGCAACGGCGCGTGACATCATGCCATTTGTCCGAGAAAGCCCCATTGCAGAAGTTGGCGCACCGCCCTCCCACCAGATTGCGGATTGCTCCTTCCATGACGCCGAACGCGCTGGAGGTGGCAAGAAAGACCTTGCCCTCCGTGAGCAGAATCTTCTGCAGGCCGGAGGTCACACGCTCATGCAGCTCGGCATATTCCTTCATGCGGTGGCCGATCAGAGGGGTTGCCATGGCGGCGAGGATTTCAGGGTGGACCGGTACGGGGCCGGGGATAAACAGTCTTTTGTACATAATTTTATGTGCTCCCGAATCTACCGTGAGGCATGCTCAGCGGCAACGTTTTGACAACTAGCGCCTTCGTGCGGTTAATTTTAGGATATTAATACTTTGCCGACACTCTGGCAAGCTAACAAAAGCCCATGGCAAAGTCAAGGATACAGCACTTCCAAGAGCCGTGAATTCGGGAGGTTATGGTGTCTGGTATGGAAAAGGTGAACCTGGTACGTCACGAATTCGTGCGGATACAGCCTGTAGGGGGCCTGGCAACGGCATCTCCGAGCCAAAGAAGCTACTTATCCCGCCCAAGTAGCAAATTCCCAAACAATCTATTAAAGATCCTTTTTGTCCTATTTATTGTTTCAACTCCTTCCGATACCGACTTCATCCAGAAAGTATGTATGCAGTATGCAATTTTCGTTGATTTAGAATCATCTGTTGTGTAGTGTATATCAAATTTATACACCCCGTCTTCATTACAACTCTATGGTATGGAGGAGCACTGTCATGCAGTTTGTTTTCTGTCGTTTGCTGCCGTTTCTGATGCTGCTAATAGCCTGGGCCAGTCCGTCGCTGGCCGAGCAGGGAATGGCGATCGACCCGGCCACCTGTCTGGGCTGCCACGGTGACAAGATTCCCGTGCGGGCGTTTGCCGAGTCGGTCCATGGCAAAAATGCCTGTACCAGTTGCCATGTGGACATCACCGATCTCGCCAAGCACATGAGGAAAGAGATCAAGGTCCAGAAGGTTCAGTGCGAGCGCTGCCATAAAAAGCAGAACGCCGAGCATTATGCCAGCGTCCACATTACCAAGGGTGTTATGTGCGCCGACTGCCACACCGATATTCATGTGCACAAATACTGGAAAGGCGACAAGCGCATCGTCGTCGCCAAGTGCATCCAGTGCCACGACAAGGAGTCGGTCTACCAGAAGTCGGTCCACGGCAAGGCTGTAGCTGCCGGCAACATGGACTCGGCCGCTTGTAACGACTGTCACGGCCTGCACGAGATAAAACCCTTGGGCGACCCCAAAAGTCGTGCCAACCGGGAGTTCCACACCAAAGTCTGCCTGAAATGCCACAGCGATGAAGCGATGATGAAGCGCAACAACGTCTTTAACGTCGCCGTCAAGACCTACATGGAGAGCTACCACGGTAAAAACTACCGCCTCGGTTTCCCGGAAAAGGTCGCAGGCTGTGCCGACTGCCATACGGCTCACTCGGTGCTCCCCAAGGACGATCCAAATTCAAGCGTCAATCCGGCCAACCTTGTGAACACCTGCGCCAAGTGCCACAGCAAGGCGACCGTGCTCTTTACCAAGTTCTACGCCCACGGCGAGCACAGCGACCGGGAGAAATATCCGATCCTGTACTACACCTTCCTTGCCATGACCGGGCTGTTGCTCAGTACCTTTACCATCTTCTGGATTCACACCCTGCTCTGGATGTTCCGCGGTTTTGTGGAAAACCGGGAAAAAGCAGCCAAACTTGCCAACGGTGAACATCACCATGTCATGCCGGATGCCCACAAACAGTACCGTCGTTTCAACCGCGTCCACATCTTCATGCACATCCTGGTTATCACCAGCTTCCTGGGGCTCTCTCTGACCGGCCTGCCGCTCAAATTCAGCACCCAGCACTGGGCGATCTCCCTGATGAACCTCTACGGCGGTTCGGCCAACGCTGGTTTCATCCACCGGATCTGCGCGGGCATCACTTTCGTCTATTTCGGCATGGCGCTGTTCATGAGCATCAACTTCCTCTTCATCAGGAAGGACCTTCCGGGAAATCCGATCCAGCGTCTGTTCGGCCCTGATTCACTCTGCTTCAATCTGCGGGACATCATGGACGTTACCCGCATGGTCAGGTGGTTCTTCTTCCGGGGGCCGAAGCCGACCTTCGAGCGCTGGACTTACTGGGAAAAATTCGACTTTGTTGCCGTCTTCTGGGGTATGTTCGCCATCGGCGGCTCAGGATTGATGCTCTGGTTCCCGGAGTTCTTCGGTATGTTCCTGCCCGGTTGGGCATTCAACGTTGCGACCATCGTTCACTCGGATGAGGCCCTTTTGGCAACCGGCTTCATCTTCTCGGTCCACTTCTTCAATACCCACGGACGACCGGAGAAGTTCCCCATGGACTTCGTCATCTTCAATGGCCAGATCGGCAAGGAAGAGATGCTTGAAGAACGTGGCGATCAGTGGAAGCGCTACGAGGAGTTGGGTGTAACCGAGCAATACGCCTGCAAAAGGACCAGCGGCGTAGCCTATGATTTCCTGGTCAAGGGGTTTGGTTTCACCGCCCTTTTCACCGGCATTTCACTGCTGCTGCTCATGATCCTGGCTTTTATAAGCGGCGCGGAGTAATCGCCCCTTTCACCGCAAGATCGCAAGGGGGGCTCTTGTGCCCCCCTTGGAACAACTAAACCCCGCTTGAAAAGGCGGGGTTTAGTTGTTCTGCATGACGTTAGCGTTACAATACTACGATCTACCCATCTCGATGTTTTCGTATTTCACCAGGTCAACCTGCTCGACGACTGCCGCCAACCTGAACGCGAGCATGCTTTCATTGCCTGCGATCAGTGCGTATCCCTTACCCCGAAAACCGGCAGGACCCTCGTCACCAGATAGAAAAGTATGAAAGGGGTGACAATGACCGCCAAGGCGCCGAATAAGCCCTCTTTGAAGGTTTCCAGACTATCGGGCAATATGGGGAGGCGGTACTCCATGAAACCGGCAAACGAGGCCGAAAAGGCCTGGCCTCCGATGACAACGTTCCAGCGCATCATGAAAACCCCCAGCAGCACCAGAAGGGAGCCGATTGCTGCCCTGCGGACCGTCAAGCGCGGCATGAGGAGCAGGATAAAGGGGACCAGGTTGCCCAACCCGTACTGGAGGATGAAGATCTTGGTGAAGTCTTTTTCGTAGATGACGCTGCGCAGAATGTCCCACGACCTGACCGCCGTATAACCGCGGAAGATCAGGTCCAGTAGTTCCAGGGTAATCGCCAGGACCATGAACATGATCAGGTACTTGGCCGTCATGGTGACGACCTGAATCTCAGCGCTTTTGAGGTCCTCCGTGGAGGGTAGCCACGGATTGTTCTTCGACTTCTTTGTCAGAACCAGCTTCCGGACCTCTACGGTAACGATATAGGTGATCATGCACAGGGCAATACCCGACACGATGGCGGAACAGATGAAGATAACCGGCATGAGCGGGGTCATCCAGAGGGCATTGGCCTTGACGGAGCCAAAAATGAAGCCCGCGTATCCATGAAGAAAACATGCCACCGGGATACCGATCGCCGCAAGGCGTCCCACGGCCCGCTCGTCTCTGTGCAAGGCCTCGACACTGAGATCCATGGCACCCATGGCGAGCACCGTATAGATGGCCAACCGGAGTGCCTCCACCATGCTTCGTTCCTGTTTCCCGCGTAAAGCCAGAACGTTTTCGACGATGAATTGGCGGTAGACGAACCATATTTCAGAAGCCACAATCATGCCATACGTGGTAAAGACGATGCCGAAGGCTGCAATTGCTGAAGTGAAGTGAGGCGTCATCAAGACGTTGATCCCCCTGAACGGTTGCTGCAGATGGAGTAACAGAGGCATCATGGCCACAGGAAGCAGGGCCAGTGAAAATACCAGGGAAAAACGTGCGATCTCCTTCAACTGTTTGACCCCGAAAACATGGTACAGGGATGAAAGAACAAAGGCGCCCGCCACAAGACCGGTCATGTAGGGATACATGACGATCTGGATGGACCAGTAAATATATTCGTTGGGATAGACGAAGAACTCTTTTATAGTCCAGGCTTCACCGTGTACCATGGCTATTTTACCTCCTTCGAAAACCCGAGGTAGAACACCTGCGGCTTGGTGCCGTACTCTTCCTTCAAAACGTTCACCCGTTCCGTCATGATAATCTTTGTTACCGGGTCATCCGGGTCGCGCAGGTTGCCGATCCTGCGCGCACCGAACGGACAGGCTTCCACGCAGGCAGTTTTCATCCCTTGGGAAATGCGGTGATAACAGAAGTTGCACTTTTCTGCTACATGGTACACAGGATGAAAGAATCGGACACTGTACGGGCACCCCATGATGCAATAGCCGCAGCCGATGCACCAACTGCGGTCAACCAGCACCACCCCGTCCTCGGTTTGGTAAGTTGCGCCGACCGGACAAACCTGGACGCACGGTGGGTTATCACACTGGTTGCAGAGCTTGGGGACGAAAAAAGCCTTCACTATATCCGCTGACGGTATGTCCAGCATACCTTCCTTATTCTGGTCAATCTTTGTGGTCGTGAAACCGTCCCGAGCCCCCTTGGGTGAATCGATGTGCGCTTTACCGTCTCTGGTTATCACATAACGCTCGACCCAGGTTCGTGTTACGTTCGCATCATAGGGGATTTCGTTCTCGATCTTGCAGGCCTTGACACAGAATCCGCACCCCACGCATTTGTGGGTATCAACGAGGAACACCCAGCGCACCTTGCCTGCACCCTCTTTCTCAGCCCGCAGTCTCTTGGGGTTGAAGACCTCCAGGGCGGCAAGCGGCAAGGCAATGCCGCCAACAACGATCATGGCCTTTTTGCAAAATTCGCGGCGGTTCATCATGACCTTGCCTCCTGCTTCTGGTTCATCGGCTTCGGGTTGTGGGGGATATGGCAGAGCACACATTCGGCCTGGGGATAATGGGTTTCAGGATTGATACCGCGTATGCCGCCGCGGTCGCTTGTTTTATAAGGGAGAAACGAGTGACAGCGGATGCACAGGGACCGGGTACGGTCGATGGTCAGGCCGAGGGGGTCCCTGGGGTGGTCGTAATTGGGGCCGTGGCAGTTTTCGCAGCTGATAGAGCTGTGCGGTGAATTTCTGATAACGCCGTACTTGTCCTTGTGACACGCCCAACATGCCTTGGCGGTCTTGTATTTCACGCGGACAGCCTTCCATTCCGCTTCGTTGGATTTGCGGTGCCAACCATACATATAGCCGCGTTCATAGACACCAAAATCATTTGGAACTAACAATGTTCTAACAATAAGAATTAACCCTACAACAACTAGGGCAACAAACAAAGGCCGCCAAACGTGATTTTTCAATTCTTCACCTCCGCAGCTTCGCCTTTTCAGAAAGTTATGTCTTATGGGCCACGGGAATCCGTCATAATTGAGTTATATAACATTGTTTAATTTATTCATAGACAGATTGCTTGTCAACATAAGTTTCACAAAACGCCGCCCGCAGGGCAATCCACCCGCTATCGCAACAGCATTTTAAAAAAGTTTTGACAAAGTATACACAAACATTGTAATTTGTTGAACTTAACGCATTTTTGTCAACAATCGCCAAGAAACAAGGAGCACACGCCCATGGCCATTCGCAAAACCGCCGGGTACGCCTGGAATATTATCAGCATGATCGGGATCATCCTGGCAATGACAGCCACAGGTCTCATTATCGCCTTCAGCGCCTTTGAGATGATTACCGGCATCGAGCACCCATATATTGGCTTGATGACCTATTTCCTCTTCCCGGGCATGCTGATCTTCGGTCTGATTCTCGTACCGTTCGGCGCATGGCGCGTCAGGGAACAGCGCCGCAAGGGGGCGCTCGAAGGGATGGCCTCCCTTGAAGAGGAAATTCCCAAATTCCCCTGCCTCGACCTGAACGATGTCCACAAACGCCGACTTGTCATCTTTTTCATCGTTGCCACGGCGGTCTTTGTTGTGATTGTTTCCCTTGCCTCTATCAAAGGCTATGAATTCACGGAATCGACCACCTTCTGCGGCGAGCTCTGCCATCCGGTCATGACCCCCGAGTACACCGCATGGAAAAACTCACCTCACGCCAAGGTCAGATGCGTTGAATGTCACGTGGGCCCAGGAGCCGCATGGTATGTGAAAGCCAAAATATCCGGCATGAAGCAGCTCTATGCAGTTCTGTTCCATACCTATCCGGAAACTATCGAGACCCCCATTGAAAATCTGCGCCCAGCCAGAGAAACCTGCGAACATTGCCATTGGCCCGCAAAATTCTACGTTGGCCGCCAGAAAATCTTCTATCACTATGCCCCGAACGAGGATAATACCCCCCGCAAGATCGACATGCTGATCCATATCGGCGGCAATCCCAAGGTGCCCAACGCCAACGGCATCCACTGGCACATCGGCCAGGAGGTTTATTTCGTCGCCCGCGACCAGAAGAGGTTCGATATTCCGTACATAGCCGTCAAGGGCAAGGACGGCAAGATGACCGAATATATGAACATGGAAAAACCACTCACAAAGGATGAACTCGCCAAGGCAAAGAGGCGCCTGATGGACTGCACCGACTGCCACAACAGGCCGACCCACATCTACCATTCGCCCAATGAGGAGATGGACCTTAACTTCGTATCCGGCCGCATCGACCGCGGGCTGCCCTACATCAAAAAGGTCGCCGTGGAGATCCTGAACAGGCCGTACAAGACCAAGGAAGAGGGCTTCGCCGCCATTACCCAGGATATTCCGGCCTATTATGCCAAAAACTATCCGGCCATTGCCCAACAGAAGGCGGCTGCCGTCAACCAGGCAGTGGAACAGGTAAAAGACATCTATGAACGCAACTTCTTCCCGGCCATGAAGGTGAAGTGGAACACCTACCCGAACAATATCGGACACTTTTATACAGCGGGATGCTTCAGATGCCATGACGGCAAACACAAATCAACCGAGGGCAAGATCATTTCCAAGGACTGCGCGCTTTGTCATGACGTTCTCAGTCAGGTCCAGGAAAATATCCCGGCCGGCAAGCAGGTAACCCAGTTCGTCCATCCCGTGGACATCGGTGACGAGCTTTACAAAACTAACTGCAGCGAATGCCATTCCGCGGGAGGCCACGATATCCCCGGCGAGGGCCAGGAGGAACTCAAAGGACTTCACTGACCCGGCGACCCGCCGGCATGAAAACGCCCCCCGGAGAACAATGTTCCGGGGGGCGTTTTTCATGTGCGTGTATGTCTCCACCGAGATGACGAGAGCCTATAGTTCCTCGAAGCTGTCCTCGTCGCCACCTTCGACATCATCGGGCAACTCCTCGGTATCGTCCGACTCCAGGGCATCATCCCCAAGATTCTTGAGAAACTGTTCGTTATCGCGTATGGCTTTCTGCACATCCATGAGGAGTTTTTCCAAGTCGTCCGGTCCCTCCGGCATATCCAGCCCCCTGATGATTTAGGTTTCGAAAACTATTTGAGCATTTCGAGATAGCGTTCCGCATCTAGGGCAGCCATGCATCCGCTTCCGGCCGACGTGATCGCCTGGCGGTAATAATAATCCTGAACGTCACCGGCAGCAAAGACGCCCTGGATGTTAGTGGCCGTGAGGTTTCCCTCAAGGCTGCACTTGGTACGAATATAACCATTGTCCATATCCAACTGTCCCTCGAACAGGGTGGTATTCGGCGTGTGACCGATGGCAATGAATACCCCGTGGACCGGCACCTCCTTGGTTGAGCCGCTCCGATGACGGATGCGGATGCCGGTCACGCCGCTGGCATCGCCCAGCACCTCGTCCAGGACATGATGCCACTCGATCGTTACATTGCCGCTCTTGGTTTTTTCAATCAGCCGGTCTGCCAAGATCTTTTCGGCACGGAACTGTTCGCGCCGATGAACCACCGTAACGTGCCGAGCGATATTGGAGAGATAGAGCGCCTCCTCCACCGCCGTGCTGCCACCGCCGATTACCGCCACATCCTGTCCACGATAGAAAAAACCGTCACAGGTAGCGCAGGCGGAAACGCCTTTCCCTTTAAATGCCTTCTCGGACGGGAGCCCCAGGTACTTGGCCGAGGCGCCGGTGGCAATGATCAGGGCATCACAGGTGTAGAAGCCGCTGTCACCTTCGAGCACGAATGGCCTCTGGAGAAGGTCGGCCCGCTTGATGTGATCCACCACTATCTGCGTGTTGAACCGTTCGGCGTGCTGCCTCATGCGCTCCATCAGGTCGGGCCCCAGGATGCCCCCGTGTTCTCCCGGCCAGTTGTCCACCTCTGTTGTCGTCGTCAACTGTCCGCCCGGCTGTATGCCGGTTATGAGAACCGGGTTCAGGTTAGCCCGCGCAGCATAAATGGCCGCAGTGTAACCGGCAGGTCCTGCGCCGAGAATGATCAATTGATGGTGCACTGCCTCCATGACGCCTCCTGTAACATATTGTTCGTCTAATGTACCAGCAAACCGAAAACTTGCCAAGGGCTCAAAGCAGCGGTTCTTCATATTTACCCATCGCTGGAACGCAGGCCAGCTACCGGGCCCACGGAACGTGGGCTTTTCATTGCCTGTTTGACCGTACCCGGCCACTCTGGTACTATACACCAAAATAACCCTTGGAGTACCGACGTTCCATGCCCCTCTACGAGCTCATACAGGAAGCCTATGACCGACTCAGGAAGCGCGTCCGCCGCACTGAGCTGATCTATTCACATCACTATGCGGAGCGTTTAGGGGTTCCACTGTTCTTCAAGTGCGAAAACCTCCAACGGACCGGCTCCTTCAAGATCAGGGGAGCCCTCAACTTCATGACCGCCCAGACGCGGGAAGCTCTGAAAAATGGTGTCATTACCGCATCCGCAGGAAACCACGCCCAAGGGGTGGCCTTCTCGGCGGACCTACTGGGCGTCAAGGCGACCATCTACATGCCGGAGATCACCCCGCCTCAAAAAGTTCAGGCTACCCGCGATTACGGCGCCGATATCGTGCTGGTCGGCAAGAACTTTGATGAGGCCTGCGAGGCGGCGCAAGAGGCACAGCGCTCCACCGGAGCGCTCTTCGTGCATCCTTTTGATGATGAATTGGTCATGGCCGGCCAGGGCACCATCGCATTGGAGATCCTGGAAGAGTTGCCGGACGTGCAAAATCTGCTGATCCCGGTGGGAGGCGGTGGCTTGATAGCCGGCATGGCGGCAGCAGTACGGGAGTGCGCGCCCCATGTCCGTATCATCGGCGTTGAATCGACGGCCGCTCAGTCCATGTCAGCCTCGTTCGCGGCGGGTACCCCTTGTGAGGTGCCGGTCAAGGTAACGCTCGCCGACGGCATTGCCGTAAAGCGGCCGGGGCAGTTGACCGTACCCATCATCAGGACCTGTGTCGATGAGATCGTTCTGGTGGAAGAAGAGGAGATCGCCCAGTCCATCGTATCACTCCTGGAACGAACGAAACTGTTGGTAGAAGGGGCCGGGGCCGTCCCCCTGGCGGCGGTGCTGCACGGCAAGGTACGGGACTTGAGGGGCAAAACCCTCTGCCTGCTGTCAGGAGGGAATATCGATGTCAAGACCATCGCGCTGGTTGTGGAACGGGGGCTTTTAGCTGCGGGGCGCTACCTGAAACTCCGGATCGAGTTGGATGACCTTCCGGGCGCATTGGCCACACTTACGGCAGACATCGCCGCAACACGGGCCAATATCTCTCTCATCAATCACGAACGACGCTCGGAGACGATCGCCTTGGGCAAAACTTCCGTGGCGCTTGAGCTGGAAACCCGCGGCCGCGAGCATCGTGCCGAGGTAATCGCCCACCTCCGCGAGCGCGGCTATGCTTTGATGGCGGAGTAGGGCGCGCGTCCCCGGGCAGCGCACCACCGTGTCAGTTCGCTGGCAACCTTTTCCACAAGGGAAACCCATCCGTTTATTTCCTTCTGCCTGAACAGCCGCATATTCGGATACCACGGTGTGGTATCCCCCTGCCTCCCCCAGCGCCAATCCGGCGAATACGGCAGCATGACCCACGTCTCGCTGCCGAGTGCCCCCGCAAGGTGAGCCACGGCCGTGTCGATACTTATCACCAGATCAAGCCGGCCAATCAGCGCCGCCGTATCGCAGAAATCAAGGAGTAAGGGGGCAAAACCGTTACACGGGAAGGGGAGCCGGGCATGTTCTTCGTCCATCTGGAGGGAAAAAAACTCCGTGCCAGGGATTCCGTCACCCAAGGCGGCAAGATCGCCTGTCGGACAACTCCGGCCGGGGTCAGGGTACTGTTTCCCCTTCCAGCAAAGCCCAACCTTAAATCCCGGGGTGGCGGGAAGGATGCTGCCCCAGAACTGGCGACTGCCAACCGGCTCGGACAGGTAGGGGATCTGTGAAGGTATAGTTGCAAGGGTCGTCCCGAAGATGCCGGGCAGGGACAAGAGCGGGCACTGCAGATCGAACCGGGGAAGCGCGCGGCCGAAGGGGACGACGTGAATGCCCCCGGACAGCGATCTCATCAGGTTCACAAGCTGGGGGTGACATTCGAAGATCACCTCTGCTCCCCGCGCCGAGACCTGCGGGAGGTACCGGGAGAATTGGATCGTGTCGCCAAATCCCTGCTCAGCGTGAATCAGAATCCGTCTGCCTGCAATGGGTTCCCCCCCCCATTGCGGCACGTCGAACTGCCGCCGGGGCGACGTGAAACGGCGCTTCTTCCAGCGCCATTCATACTCTCTCCACCCCTGTTCGTAGTTACCGGAGAGAAGCTGGAGCAGACCACGGTTCCAATGGGCTTCGGCATGCTCGGGATGGACGGACAGTACGGTGTCGCACTCTACAAGAGCCTCGTCGATCCTCCCCAGCCCCTGAAGGCAGGTGGCCAAAGCAACCCGGGTATCCGTCAGGGAGGGACACAAGGCAAGGGCCGCGCGATAGCTTTCGGCGGCCTCCCCAAGCCGGTTGAGTTCAAGAAGGGTATTGGCCCGATTATTCCAATAGGCAGGAGAGTCGGCGCAGAGCGCCCGAGCTTGGTCATACAGGGAGAGCGCTTCAGGGAAACGACCGGCATCATGCAGGCTCATGGCGGCAGCAAGGCACTCGTCACAACATCTCAAGTTCCTGCTCCTTCGGGGACGCATTCTCGCCCCACCCTGTAGCCATCACGAAGAACTTGGTCTGCTGCCGGTGAGTAACCCCATGGGAAAGGCATGCGTGGCTGAGTAAAAAGAAAAACTATGCCGGTAGTTCCGGTTTGGTCCGCAACCCCGCGGCAATATTAAAATTGATGTCGATGACGATAGTGAGTTTCTCCGGGTCCGGGAATGCCAGGACCTCGAAGAGACGCTTGTCTATGAAAAGGCTCAGATTGAGGATATCTTCGCGGAGTTTTTTGGGGAGCGGGTTGGAGGGTTCGGCAAGCTCTGCCTGAAAAAAGCTCCACACCTTCTGATTGAATTTCACCGCCTCCAAGAGTTTTTCGCTTCTATTGGGCGTATTCCAGTTCTCCTGCACCTGCTTCAGCATCAGGCCCGCTCGCGAGATGACGGAAGCCTCCAGTTCCCTGCCACTCAGCCCTTCCTTCTGTATTTCGGTATATGCATTAAGACTATATTGCATGGATGAATGGCTCTCCTTTTACCGTTGTTTCTTCAAAACATCTTTACCTGACGGCACTCGCGTTAAGTTAATTATTATACTCCCAAATGGCACAAATGCAAGGTTTCCGCCCGGATCTAAAATGCTTTTCCCGAGAAGCCGTCGATTTGATCGGCGGTGGAATCCATCTTTTTACCGTTGACATCTTGTCCGTTGAAAGAAAAGACGATCCGGGAGGTATCGATAGTCCCGGACACCGAATCATTCTGCCGCAATGAAAAATAGATCGTTGCCTCTTGAGTCGTAGCGTCATACACCACTCGTGAAGGCATAGGCGGCACAACCGTATCGGATGACCGGTAGGCTCCGTTGTCGTACAGGCCTGTATGCCCGTTGATGACGGCCCCCTGAGCCTTGCGAATAGTCCAGTTACTGATATTATTGACCGACGAGGGGTCCATGCTCGAATCAAACAGGAAGCTGACCGAAACCTCCTTCGAAGCGTCCGGTTGAATGAACTGGCTGTCGAGCGCAAGCAGCGGCACGGCACCGAGGGTCGTGTTGAAGGTGCTTTTGGTCGTGTCGATCACAACCATCTTGGGCTGCTTGATCGTGGCCTTGAGGGTCGTCGCATCGGAAAGGCTCTCACTCGTGTTGATCTTCGTAAGAGCGGCTATCTGGGCTTGGGCTTTGTCAGTCTGGCCTTTTTTTGCATAGGCATTGCCAAGCTCATAGATGGCCGCCGTAAAATCCGTCTTGAGGGTGGTCGCCTTTTGCAATGCCTGGATGGCATCGTCGGTTTTACCCTGCTGCTCAAGGGACAGACCAAGTCCATAGTATGCGTTCCCGTCCTTCGGTGCGAGCTTCACCGCCTTTCTGAAAAAGGACTCCGCTTCCTGGGGCCTCTTCTGTTGGACAAGAAGCTGCCCAAGGGTATAAGGGGCAACGACATTTTGCGGGTTGAGCCTCGTGGCGGTCCGCAGTGCCTTCTCGGCGTCTGCCGGACGTTTATCCTGAATATAGATGTTTGCCAGACTTACATAGACATCATCCTGGGTGGGATCGAACCGGAGAGCCTGCTTATAGGTGGCAATGGCGTCCTTGTCCTTGCCCAGTTTCAAGTAAGACTGCGCCAGATAACTGTAGGCCGACTTGATATTATCGTACGTGGACGCATCAAGGTTACCGGTGGTACCCGGATTATATGCGAGAGCCTGCCTGAAGGCGGCTGCAGCCTGCTGATACTTTTTATTTTGAAAAAGGGTCAAGCCGCTGTTCAACGCATTTACGGCAGCATTGTCGCGGGCTGTCGTATCGGACATGGCCGAAAACAATGAGCTGAGACTGCTTGAATCTATTACGGATGCCATTGCAACCTCCTTCCGGATCGGTTTAAAACGTCTACCCTTCTTTATACTATATCGTCAATCTTAAATTGAATTTTACCTAAAAGTGAAGTACATCTGCAAGAAGATAAGAAAACGTGACGATAATTCCTCTGAATCAAGGCATTACAAGCCAGCCATGACATCTGCCGAACAACAACTCGACCTGCTCCGTCAGTATGAATCCCGCCAAGAGTGGGACGCAGCGGAATCCCTATGCATTCATCTACTCAAACGATACCCCCGGCAGGTCGATCTGCTCGTGGAAGCCGCCGGGATGGCCTCGCGCCGACAGGCCCCCTCCGTTGCCGAGTCACTGCTCTATCGGGCTCTGGCTATCGATCCGCTCAATACGTCTGCGTATCTGTCTTTGGGCATGGCCCGTTACGAGCAGGGTGACCCCGAAGATGCCGAGCGCTACTTTCGTAAGGCGCTTCTTGTGGACCCCACAGATAGAGAAGCATACCGACACTTGGGTACCCTGCTCAACGAGCAGGGGCGATTTCTTGAGACGGTGGCACTGTTTGGGGAAGTACATCGCCGTAATCCTGAATCGAGTGACCTTTCTCTCTGCCTTGCCGATGCATCATACGGTGCGGGACAGCTTGAGGAGGCATACACACTCTACCGGGCCGTCCTCGACCTTCAGGCTGACAATGTCAACGCCCTCATCAGCCTTGGGGTCCTGTGCGAGCATCTCGACCGTCTGGATGAGGCTTGGCGGCACCTTGTGCATGCACGTGAACTGGCCCCGGACAACCCGAAGGTCTATCTGAACCTTGGCGGGGTCTGCCGACGCCTGCTCAAACTCGATGATGCGCTCGCGCATTATGAAAAAGCCCTTTCATTACGCCCAGGCTACCCAACAGCTCTGTGGAACATCTGCCAGATACACCTGCTGCGGGGGCAATACCGGGAGGGATTCCGCGATTTTGACAGCCGCCTTGAAACCTCTCAGCCGGTCCGATTGCGCAGGACCGGTTTACCGTTCTGGAACGGGGAATCCGCCAGCGGCAAGCGGATTCTGGTCCAGACCGAACAAGCCTACGGCGATACGCTCCAGTTTGCCCGCTATATTCCCCTTCTGTCTTCGATGGGGGCGGCGGTTGTACTGGAGAACCATCTCACCCCCCTCAACACACTGCTCCTTTCCCTGAAAGGTCCGGAAAGGATAGTTAACGACGGGGCAGGCGATACCACCTGCGATAGCGTTGTCCCCCTCTTATCCCTTCCCCGGTTGCTGTCCACAACCCTGGACAGTATCCCCAACCATGTCCCCTATCTTGAACCCTCGGCCGAAAAGAGGGGCATGTGGCGTGCCCGGCTGGCTAAAGACGCAAACCTGAAGGTCGGAATATGCTGGGCCGGACGAAAATTCCCCGACCAGCGACGTTCCATCCCGCCCTCCCTGCTTGCACCACTGAGCGATCTGCGCCATATCAGTTGGTATTCGCTCCAGGTGGATGAAGCGGACAAAAAGGACGGCACGGGGATAGCGGCGTTACCGCTCATCGACCTGACCGGCCATATCCACGATTTTGATGATACCGCGGCGCTTATCACCTGCCTCGACCTGGTTATCACCATAGATTCGGCCGTCGCCCACCTCGCCGGCGCTCTGGCGGCCCCCACATGGATACTGCTGCCCTTTGCGCCTGACTGGCGCTGGATGCTCGGGCGAGACGACACCCCCTGGTATCCGACTGCTCGCCTTTTCAGGCAAGCGCAACCCGGTGCCTGGAGTAGAGTTATAGCCGACGTCACCGCCCTGCTCCACAAAAAACAGGTGTGATCGCCCAACTTCATAAATTTTTGCTAAAGTTATCGAAAGGCACCACCGATAAGTAATCTAAACGAACATTGCGCGGCAAGAAATGCCGCCGATAACCCAGAAAGGAGTAGCACCCATGGCAATCAACGACATCTCCCTTACCAGCGGCATGAGGAACAACCTGTTGTCCCTCCAGAACACCACCACCCTCATCAACCGGACCCAGACCCGTCTGTCCACCGGCAAGTCGGTCAACACCGCTCTCGACAACCCGACCAACTTTTTTGCCGCCCAGACCGCAACAGCTCGCGCCACCGACCTGTCCAACCGCAAGGATGGCATGAGTGAGGCCGTGCAGATGGTTTCCGCAGCTAACGCAGGCATCACCGGCATCACCTCCCTGATCCAGTCCGCCCAAGGTGTCGCCCAGGCAGCATTGGCCACCACCAGCGTCACCGACCGTGCCAGCTACGCCACCACCTTCAACACCCTGATGACTCAGATCACCGAACTGGCCAGCGATTCCGGCTATCGCGGCACCAACTTCCTCAACAGCCAGAACCAGACTGTTGAATTCGCTCCCGCAACCGGCGGCGCTACGCTGCAGATCCAGGGTTTCGACGCAACCTCCACAGGTCTTGGCCTGTCGACCGCAACGAACGTCGGTAACACCGGTAGCACTGGCTGGGCAGACGCCACCGCCGGTACCGCCAACATCCAGTCTTCGGCCACCCAGCTTGAAGGCGCGCTCAACACGCTGCGCAGCCAGTCTTCAACGCTGTCCGCCAACCTGAGCGTCGTCACCGCCCGTCAGACTTTTACCGACAACATGGTCAGCACACTCCAGACCGGTGCCGACAACCTGACCCTGGCCGATACCAACCAGGAAGGCGCCAACCTGCTGATGCTGCAGACCCGCCAGAGCCTGGGTATCACCTCCTTGAGCCTGGCTTCGCAGGCAGCTCAGGCCGTCCTGAAACTGTTCTAATCACAGCGCAGTCAGCCTGAACGGTAACAAAAATAAGGGGGGAAAAGAGCGATCGATCTTTTCCCCCCTTTTTATCATTTTTTACAGCGTGTTAAACATAAGAGCATTCAGCAGGGTATAAGCTCAATCCGCACGACGATCAAGGCAAGTACTGTCGGAAAGCTGGGGACGATGCCATGTCACTGAAACTTCACCTCAAACCCCACGAAAAGATCATCATCGGCGGCGCCGTCATGCAGTGTGGGAACCGCCCCATCGAATTCACAGTCGAAAACAATGTGCCCATACTCCGTCAAAAGGACATCATGACCGAGGCCGGGGCGACTTCGCCGGCCCGACGGGTCTATTTTGTGCTTCAGCTCATGTATATTGACAGTGGCGCGAATGACTCAAACTATCATGAGGTTTTCCGCGAATTGGAACGGGAGATTACGGCCGCCGTACCGAGCAGCCAACGGTTTTTCGACGAGATCAGCGGGGAAGTAGCAGCAGGAAGATTCTATCAGGCCCTTAAAACGGCACAGGCGCTCATGGCATACGAAAACCAACTTCTGGCACATGTCGGCGACACCTCACCACCGTTGCTACCTGCGGGCAATTAACCGGTTACATTTCACCTTGCAGACGACAGCCCGCCTTACGGGCTATTTTGACAACGGCATCGGCATCGGACCACCTGCCTGATCGCCGCAGATGCCGGGCAGCCGTCTCGACGAATTTGTCGAACTCCACCTGCCGGCTCACCACGCTTCGGAAACAATCCTCGGCTCGCTCGAATTCATGGTTGCAGCAACAGGCCACCGCACGGATCAGGTCGAACATGACATAGTCGCCACGGCTCACGACCTGCTTGTCAAGCTGCTTCAGAGCGGCCAGGTGCCGCCCCCTGAAGATATCGATCAAGGCCAGGTTGGCCCAGGCCTCACGATAATCTTTTTGCAATTCCAGGGCGCGTTTCGTTGCGTCGTAAGCATCATCATAACGTCCGATGCAGAGATTTGCAAAACCAAGATTAAAATAGGCCAGCGGGGATTCGGGGTTATACTCAAGCGCCCGCTTCCAGAGTTCAATGGCCTCTTCATACCTTTCGATACCGGCGGCCTGAATGGCGAGTTCAACAATCGCTTTCGGTGAGCCGCCGCTCTCGGCAAGTTTCTTTACCCCTATCTCATAATACAGGCTCTTTTTATCTTCCTGGCGCTTGTCGTCCAGGTAGCCGTAGTGATGGACGACCACCTGAGGGGCGGCAGGATAGGGAATCTTCAGGCGGTCCAAGGCCGGTTCGACCATCTCGTGGATCGCATTCTCAAACCGGATCTCCGGGCGATTCGGGAACAGGCGCACCTTGTCGCTCGGCATCCATCCGCGGCCCGCCTCTTCCACCGGATAACGACCATCGTGCTCCTGCCATTTTTCCACCAATTTGTTGGTATAGTTTCTGGTGGTGATGGTATAGGCCGTCATGGCGTTCGGTTGCCTGCCGACAAGTTCCCGAAACGCGTCATAATCGTATGGCGAGATCGTCTCGTCGGCATCCATGACCAGTGTCCAGGCGCCGGTTGCAGCCGCCAGCGAACAATTGCGGGCCGCACTGAAGTCTCCCGTCCAGACATGATCAATAACCCGGGCTCCGAACGCCTCAGCAATCTCCCGCGTCCCGTCGCTCGATCCGGTATCGCAGACCACAATCTCATCCACTATCGGTTTCAGGCTGGCCAGGCAACGAGGCAAGTCCTTGGCCTCATTCTTGGTAATCATGCAAAGCGAGACCGATGTACCCGCTGCGCGGGTTGCCGGGGGAATAACCAGGGGACCGACCGAACGCCGTAGCGCGAGGCTCGCATCTACCAACCCCTTGTCGGCTCCGAACAACACCATGGCACGCTCGGCATGGGCAAGCGCCGCCGACTGTTCGCCGGCTCGAATAAGCAGATCGATCAACAGATAGCGAATATCGCGGTCATCGTCCCTGAAGTACAGCGCTTCCTCGAAGTGCCTGCGGGCAAGGGCCTGTTCGTCCGGGCTGGCGGCAAGCCGGTGGAGCCCGCGGGCCGCCTCAAGACATGTCGGGGCAACAATGCTGGCGCGGCGATACCACTCGAACGCTGCCTCGCGATTGCTCGCCGCTTCCGCAACCTGAGCAAGGCCGCACCAGACATCGGGGTTAGAGGCATCCATGGCAGCGGCGGCGTGGAATTCCTCTGTCGCGCAGGCAATATCTCCATTGCACAGAGCCAACACCCCCCTCATGAGCCGGGCGTTGGGATAGGCGGGATGACACCGGTCGGCCCGCGTGGCCGCATCGCGCCCCACTCCCTCCTGGGCAAGGAGGCATGCCGCCTGGACAAGGAGGTAGAGTGCTCGGGAGGTCTCGTAGAGCCGGGGGGCTTCCCGGAGTGTCTGAAGGGCCTCGGCGGGCATGCCGCCTTCGAGGAGGATGTCCGCGATCATGCAGTAGAAACGCATCTCGCCGGGGATCTGCGCGATGCCTTCCTTCAGCAATACTTCGACCGCCGCATTCGACTTGCCCTGGCGTCTAAGCCGGTCCGCCTCCTCCATAGTCTTGAGGGTAACCACCTTGCGCGCCAGAAGCGGTTCGGTGATGGTCCGGCTCCACTTGCGGTTGAAGACGCCCCGATTGCCTGCCATGGCTTGGGCGTAATCCATATTATTGCCACGAAAGCTGACACTGCCGTAGTGGTGGATGAACACATCTCCGGCGATAAGGTTGCGGAACCCTTCCAACTCTCCCCTGAGACAATAATCGTCGTCCTCGAAATTGCCGTTGCCGAAGGATTCGTCCAGGTAGCCGACACGGTTGAACAGATCTCTGCTGAACAGCATGCAAAAACCGACGATTCTACGATTGTAGATACGCCTGCCGCCAAACCGGGTGCGGATTCCAGCGGCGAACTCTTCGAGGCCGGCCTGCGGCGACGGTGGCGAACCGGAGAGCCGCTGTATACCACTGATGTTGTTGGTAAGCGGCCCGACGATGCCGGTTTCGGGACGGTGGCGAAAACAGGCCAACAGACCGGAAAGCCATCCACCGGTTACCACCACATCGTTGTTGAGCAGGAGCAGGTAATCCCCTTTGGCGGCTTCAAGCCCCTGGTTGCACCCTCTGGCAAACCCGAGGTTCTTATTGTTTTCGATCAGCCGGCAGGTGGCAGGTTCCCGGCCGACCAGCTCCCGAAGCCAGGAGACCGTGCCGTCCGTGGAGCCGTTGTCGATAAAAATCAGCTCATAACGTTCCGTGGTATGGCGCCGGAGGCTTTCAACACATTCGATGGTATAGGGAAGCTGGTTAAAGGTGAGGAGGATGATCGATACCAGCGGTTGGGGCATCTGCTGGCCGCCGAAAAAGCGCTCTTCCAGGCCGTCCGCCTGAATATAGCGGTAATCGTCGCGGAATACCCGCCGGCCCCATTTGCCGAAAAAACGGGAACGGTTGCGCTCAAAACGCGATCGGATCCCCAAAAGCCGCTGCTCAACCTTTTGGTATAGCCCGGGCAACCGCGGGTCGGGCGGAGCACCGGTAGCCACTTGGCCGGAGAGCTCTTTCAACAGGCGTTCATCCTGGGAAAGCCCGTCATTCAGGGATATGCTCTGAAAATGGACCACCGTGGCGGCGGAGCAATAATGGATACGCATCCCCTGCTCACGGTAGGCATAACAGAGGTCGTCGTCCTCCCAGCCGTTTTCATACTGTTCATCAAAGGGGCCGTAACGGAAGAACTCAGCCCTGCGGAGCAGCATGCAGGCCCCGGTGATGATCTGATAATCTCTGCTCCGGTTGACATGTGCCGCGTCGCCCGGCTCCCGATAGTAGAGATGATCCGGGTGCGAGCGGGGTGTGTGATGGTCGCCCCAGACCTTGCCGCAGTGCTGCACCGTACCGTCGGGAAAGACCAGTTTGGGCCCCACCACCCCGATATCTGGTTGCGATTCGAGGACCTCCACGAGCGGGGGAAGCCAGCCGGGCGTGACCATGGTGTCATTGTTGAGAAAAAGAAGATAGTTGCCTTGGGCGAGAACGGCCCCCTGGTTGCATGATGCGGCAAAACCACGGTTGGCGGGATTGCGGAAATAGCGCAGCCAAGGCCTGGTCCCTGCAAGTGCGCGCAAGGCCTCTTCCGTCCCGTCATGGGAAGCATCGTCGATGATAATGACCTCGAACTGCCCGAGGTCCATGTTGTTTTCAAGGGATGTCAGACACTGCCGGGTAAAATGCAGTTGATTATAGACCGGTATGACAATACTGACGGCAGGCGCGGCGGCATGGGAAAGAGGTGTAGTCATGAATGGGTATCGGGTGTCGCTGCACAACTGATCAGGTTATGAGTTCGAGAAACTCGCGCGCTTCCTGGTTCCAGGGTTCCAGCTCAAGGGCTTTGCTCACGAAGACCCTGGCCTGTTCGCCCAGGTTGTTGACGGCACTGATCTGGCCCAATGCCAGAAGGGTTTCCACATCCTGGGGATACTCGCGGAGGACTTCGGTGAAATGGCAAATGGCTTCATCGGTCCTGCCCAGGGCTGAGTAGCAAAGATTGGCCAGATTCTTTCTGAAGGTCGGGTTATGCGGCTCCAGACGTACCGCCTGTTCATGGGCGGACAGGGACCGTCCGGGATCACCGAGACGGTAATACAGAACACCGAGATCATTAAACGCAAGGGCATGATCCGGCGCGGCCTTCACAAGCTCCTCCAACTCCTTCACCGCTTCCGCGACCATTCCCCGCTCGGCGTGAAGAACCGCCTCGCGATAACGCTCCTCCGGCGTTTCAGACGACCCCGCCAAGTCTGAAATGGACTGGCGAAGACCCTGCAATACAGCGTCGATTTGCGGCGGTGCAGACGGTGCCTCCTGGACGAAAGCTCCGGAAGGCCCGTTTTCGGCCTTGCCCTGGCGGAGATCATCGAGAAGGCTTTTTGCTTCCTGATTCCATGGCTCAAGCGCCAGAATCCTGTCGAGGAAGATCTCCGCCTCGTTGGTCCTTCCGGTTTTCACGCCGATGGCCGCCAGGGAACCGAGAATTTCCGTATCCTCCGGCCTGTTTTTGAGTACGCCGGTCAGCAGGGCAATGGCATCGTCGAACCAACCGAGTTCAACGGTGTAGAACTCGGCAAGATTTTTGACAAATGTGGGGTTGCCGGCATCCAGCCGGTTGGCCTTTTCGTAGTTCGCCAGGCTGCGAAGCAGATCACCGGCGCGGTAATAAAGCACCCCCAGGTCATTATGGGCTTGGGCGAAGTCAGGGTGGCTCTTGAGAAAAAACTCGACCCGTTCAACGGCGAGGGGCACGTCACCCGCCAGATACGACTGCAACTGGCTGTAAGCGGCCTGGGCCACCTGATCTTTCATTGATAATCCGTTCATATCCTTAAACCCTCTTCCCCCAAGTGGCAGGCAAGCCCACCATTGGAGTCATTTTCATATCACTTCACAGGGACCTTTGCAACGACAAAACATCGACATCTCCCGGATATCGTTGCAGATACACGGCGCACACATCCCTCCCGTCACGTACCAACCCCGCATCGCCCAGGCGTTGCGCAAGTGCGAGTACCGTCGGGCGGTGGAAGGGGTTGGCCTGGAATGCGGCAACGAGAGAGGCCAGCGCGCCGGGTTCTGCCTGGCGAATGGACGGCGTGGGTTCGAGCGTTTTCAGATAGTCATGCACCTCGGTGGCATCGGGATTACGCTCCAGGTATTTCCGGCAGTGGTCCAAGGCCGCCGGGCGATAGGGTTCCCCGCCAGGGGCAGAGGCAAATCGGACCAGTTCGTCCAACGCCGCCAGGTTGTCCGGCGCCTCGCGAAGGGACTGCTGCAGGAGGTCAATCCCCTCTTCATACCGGCCTAGCTGGAGTTGCGCCATCCCCAGGCCGCATAACGCCTTGGGCTCACGGGGGTCGACATGCAGAACGTTGCCAAAAGCAAGCGCCGCAGCTTCGGGGGCCCCGGACAGGAGGGAAACGATCCCCAAACCGGCGTTGGCCTGAATGTTGCGAATGTCAGCCTCCAGGATCTCTTCGAACAAAACCTGGGCCTCTTCCAGCTTGCCGAGCCGGGTAAAGCATTCCCCCATGTCGGCAAGCAGCGCCAAGCGCGCCTGGGCGAAGGCCTCAATGGCCTTTTCGAAGCTGCCTTTCCCCCGGTAATAATCCGCGGCCTTGATCCAATCGCTCAGAGAGTGGGTTTTCATAGTATTCCTTTCTCTATCAGTGCTCTCAAAGAGTTGGTATATCTTTGGTGCCGGAACCACCGGAATAGGCCTTCAATACCGCTTTCATGCGCGGGGAAGCGGAAAGCCGGGCCAACGGGGTCTCCGCGTATGAGCCCACCAGGGGGACGAGGGGATACCTTCCGGCAGCGCGCGGCGCTTCGGCTGGCCTTTGCCGTATGGTGCAGGAGCCATCGGCATGCCACTGGACGCTGAAGCCTTCAGCGCGATAAAACTCTTCGTCGTCGTAACGCACCTTTCCCTGCCACCGCTCCAGATAGCGCTGCATGTTCTGGGCGTCGAACCGTTTGCGTCCTTCGCTCTGTTCCTCATGATGTACGACAACCGCGTGGGGAGTGTAGAGCACTCTCCTGCCCGACTGCCCCGCGCGCAGGCAGAAGTCCACATCCTCGAAACCGTTGTGAAAATGCTCGTCAAATCCCCCAAGCTCAACAAAAAGCCGCTTTGAAACAAGCAGGCAAGCCGCGGTGACGCACTGCATGAGCCGTTTTTTGTTGACGGCCGGGGCATCGGCGGGAAAATTCTTGAAGATATGGTAGCCGATGCCGTTTTTGTTGAACGCCACGCCGGCATGCTGAACCCTGCCGTTGGGGTAGAGCAGTTTCCCGCCGACGATGTCCGCCCCATCCGCATCCACCCCCGCCAGCAGGGCCTCCAGCCAGCCGGAGCGAGGGATGGTATCGTTGTTGAGAAACAGCAAGTACTCGCCCCTGGCGACCTGGGCTCCCTGGTTACAGGCCCTGGCAAACCCGAGATTGTCGCTGTTTGTGATGGCAGTGACCGAATCACCAAGGCTTTTCACATATTCCCTCGTCCAGTCCCAGGAACCATTATCCACCAGGATCAGCTCATAGCATTCCGGATCGCCGGCTGTTGCAAGCACCGCCTCCACACAGGCCTTTGTCAGTTGCGCCTGATTGTACAGGGGGATAACGATGGACACGCGCGGTGCCGGCCGCGCCACTTCCGCTCCATAGGGTCCGATGGCCGATCCTGTCTGCTCGACCCTCCCGTCGGCCCGGATCACCATATCCGGCGTTATCCTTCCCAGCCATGTGCGATGCAGAAGTTCGATGTTCCCGGCTACCCGGGAGAAACGCTCCGGACCGCTCTTGGACTCGTGGTGGATCACGACACTCTGCGGCTGATAGACCAGTTGCCATCCATGACGTCCCAGCTTGAAGCAAAGATCCACGTCCTCATAGCCGTTCCAATAGTTCTCGTCGAAGCCCTGCACCGCCTCAAAGGCAGCCCGCCTCACCAGCAGACAGGCGGCCGTCAGGGCCTGATAGCGATACGGCTGGTTTGCCTCCGGGAGGTCGCCCGGCCGGCCCCGCCAGATATGCTCGCCGCACAAGGGGTCATTACCGGCGCGGTTATCGACCATCACCACTCCGGCATGCTGGATGGTGCCATCGGGGTACAGAAGCTTGCTCCCGGCGGCGGCCACGGACGGGTCGTCTTCCAGCGCGCGGATCAAGGGTTCAAGCCAGCCCGGTTGAGGCACCGTATCGTTATTGAGGAAGAGCAGGTATTTCCCCCGGGCGGCCCTGGCCCCCTGGTTGCAGGCCCTGGCAAACCCAAGGTTTGAACTGTTCCTGATAATGGTTGCGCTGTTTCCTGATGAACGCAGATATTCGCCGGTGGCATCGGTCGAAGCGTTATCGACGAGAATGATTTCGTGCGAGATCGAAGCTCCGATCGTTTGCGAAAGGGCTTCCAGGCACCGCCTCGTAAGGGCAACCTGATTGAACAGCGGGATGATTATTGAAACCAAGACGGCCGGTTCCGGCTTGGCGACAAAGGAACCGGAGTTCATAACTTCACCGGCTGATGCACTATGGTGTGGCTGTCCCCCCTTGGCCGCGATGACCTGCCGATAGACATCGAGCCAGCGATGCGCCCCCTTTATCATGGTATATTCGGACAATACCTTCCGGCGAGCGTTTGCCGCAATGGAACGCCGCAGTTCACGGTTTCGGATCAGCAGATCGATGGCACCGAACCATTGTTGCGGATCGTTCCCGGCCAGGACCCCGGTGACGCCGTGTTCTACCGTGGTGTTATAGGGCGGGAGATCGGCATAGACACCGGCAATGCCGCATGCGGAGTACTCCAACCACTTCACGTTGCTTTTGCAGCGGTTGAAGACGTTATTTTCTAACGGCACGAGGGCGATATCCATCGGAACCTGCTGAAGGGTGCGCGCGTAGGCCTGGTAGGTGGTCTCGAATGGAATGAACCTGAAACCGGGGAGTCGCGAGAGCCGCTCCGTAGCACACCCCATGAAGGTGAAGGTGACCTTGCCGGGGTGTGCAACAGCGATCCGATCCAGAGTTTCTTCCAGAAAGGCGATGTCGGGGATATGGGTATTGGTGCCGGTAAAACCGATGACAATCTTTCCTTCGCCGGACGGAGGAGCAGGCTGCTCCCACAGGGTGTCGTCGATGAGGTTCGGCAGCACGAATATGGAGGGGTTCAGACGGCTGAAGACTTCTTTGAGCGCACCGGTGGAAACGGTGACGGCATCGCAGTCCCGTATGCACTCTTCCATGTGGCCGATACATTGCTGGGCCCATTCGTAACTCGGGTTCGACCGTGGAATGGCCGTGATGTAATCGTCCACCTCGAAGACAACCGGCTTGCCCGTGGCCATCAGTTGCCTGATGACCGGCATGGACATCTCGTGGGGGAAAAACCGCTGAATGATGAACAGATCGCTCTTGTCCAACCCCTCCAGGTCGATCTTGAACGAGCCCCCCTCGGTTTTCACCGGCCAGCGGAATTCCGCCTCGGCCAGCAGGGCCCGGGCAGGGGAGTACAGACGGTAATAGCCGCAGGCATGGCTGCTGTCGTCGTGAGAAAATACGGCGACCCTCAGGGGAGTAGCGCCATGTGACGTTGCGGGAGGTTCTGGAACGCATAGCCCCGGCCTTCCCTGTCCGGTCCACCATTCAGCGGCCTCTGATTTGGCATACAGCGGCTTCGTGCCGTTTTTGTAGGCCAGGAGGTTGCTGTCGCGCAGGCCGCTCCGGATGGTCTGGCGGCGGATCTCGTCCTTCCACAGGCGGTACGCCTGCTGCTGCTCCTCCTCGACGCCGTCGGCCGCTTCCAGGCTCATTTCATCGATCTTTGCCGCCCGCCCCGCCGGCAGATGAAACCCGATGTGTTCGTCTTCCATGTAGGCGAACTGGATGGCGGCAAGGTACATGCGGTAGCAGTAGTCGAAATCCTCTTCGCTATACAGGCCGTAATCCTCGCACCAGTAGCCGAGCCGCTCCCGCGTCCGGGCCGGGATCAGGAAACACGCCCCGCCCAGGTTGCCGTTCTTGAGGCGGACGGTGTGCCCGTTCAGGCTGTGGAGCGGATAGGAGGTGGGCTCGAAACTGTAGGCCAGGGCACCCAACTGGGGGATGTCCTCCAGAATGCGCACCATGGCGGAAAGCCAGCCGTGCTTCTGGATGACGATATCGTTGTCCAGCTTGAGGTAGTACCCGGCATCGGGCACGAGACTCCAGGCCATGTTGGAAGCTTTCGCCACCCCGATATTCTCGTCGAGCAGCACCAGGTTGGAAATCACCCCCTGTGCCTTCATCTCCCGCAGATACTCCCGGGTTCCGTCCCCGCTGTTATTATCCACAACGGTCAGGACATAGGGATAATCGGTGAATCTCACCAGGGCGTCGATGGCTTGCCGGGTAAACTCAAGCCGGTTGTAGGTAACCATGCCGATATTGACGATTGCTGCCGACGACGCATGCTTCTGGGCTTTCTGTGCAACCAGTTGTTCCCAGTACGGCCACGGCTGCGACTCCGCAAGAGAGGCGGTTTTTCGGTACACCAAGGTGAACCCGTTACCGATCTTGTCGTCAACCTCCTGATAATCCACCAGTTCCAGGCGCCTGCCGAAGACCTCATCAATAAAGCCCCGCATCCCGGCGATGTCGAAGACATGGTAGTGGCAATGGCCGAGCTGCCCCGCCTCCGGCTCCGAACGGCCGTCGGCCTGGTTTGTAAAATCCGCCAGGATGTGCTGCCATTCGGTGAGGGGACGGCCGGTATCGGAGGGGGAGGCTGTGCGGTGCGGCACGATCATATAGATAAGGCCGTCTTTCCTTACGATCCTGAACCATTCGAGCAGGGTTTTGATGAGATTCGGGCAATGCTCTATGACATGGGAGGAAAAGATGAAATCCTCGGATTCATCTGCAACAGGAATATCGTCGGCCAGCGACTCGATGTGAACCGGCGCAACCGTGCCGGCGAGCCGCATCTGTTCCGCTTCGTATATGGCGTCGCGCATCCCGACGTTGCGAGTATCCAATCCGAAGGCATTAAGCGCGGACGCGCCTATTTCAAGCCCCCGCAAACCATCGAGCCAGCGGTGCGCCAGCCTGCTGCCCCTCATGGTGGCGTGGGCCGGCGAATCGATCCTCGCCTTCGCTGCCTCGGAGATCCACCTCAACTCCCGGTCCAACCGCTCGGCCCCCTCCCCCTTTTGGAGCTTCATGTAGCGTTCGAGCACCCCGGCCTCGTCCCGTTTGCCGGTCGTCAGAAGTTCCTGATAATGCCCGGCAAACTCACGGTAATAGTCATAAGGCCGGTAATCGGCGCCATCGCCATTTTTCCGCGTCATGATGGCATCAAGTGCCGACAACAGCCGCTCGGGCAGCGAAGCCCTGAGCGATTCCGCCACGGGGACCAGCGCTTTGATAATGACCTCCCGGACGGTATCATCGCAGTCGCGCCACAGCCACTCGCCGAAGCGCTCCAGCAAGGCCGGCACATAGCCGATGCCCCGGTACATATCCGCCTGTAGCGCCATCATTGTCTGCATTGTGGCGTTAACGGCCTTGACCAGATGTTCCGGTTGCTGAAAATCCAGGAACGGGAACAGGGCGGCGAACCGGTTCCTGTTGAGGAAATCCAGGCAGGAGCGGGCGACATCCATGGGCCCCGCCTCGGCAAAACCGACCGTCCCCATGCCGCCATGCACCCTGGTTATGCAGGTGCGGCGGTTGATGTGATACAACCGGTAGCGGGCGCTGATGCGCAACCACATATCCACATCCTGGGCGTTGCGCAAATCGGGATTGAAAGCACCGACCTCCTCAAAAACCGACCGATGAACGGCAATACTGATACCGTGCACATAGTTGGCGCGGAAGAACGCGATTACCTGGGTCGCCTCATCGGGTAGGTGCAGACGGCGGTCGGGAGCGGACGGCGTGCGGATACCGGACAGGTCGTCCATCTCGGAAAACTCGCTGTGGAAAAACCGGGCATCGGGATGGAGCCGTATCGCTTCGAAAAAGGCGGCCAAAGCATCCGGCTCGAACAGATCGTCCGAAGAGAGCCAGCAGATCCATTCGCCACGAGCGTGGCGAAGCCCCTCGTTCAGGGCTGTCGCAACACCTCCGTTTGCCTTGTGAACGGGCCTGAAACGTGCATCCCGACCGGCATAGGTTTCCATGACCCGAGGCGTGCCGTCGCTTGAACCGTCATTGACAATGACCGCCTCCCAAGAAGGATAGGTCTGGGCATGGAGGCTGTCGAGGGCTGCCGGAAGATACTGTGCTTGATTATAGGTTGGGACGAGGATCGAAAAAAATGGGGTCATATAACATACCATTCTGTCAACTGCCTGTTTTGACGAAACTTCTGGTTATACTCTCGTCTTGAAACAATCCAACCCGATTGGTGGCTATACCATGATGAACTACGAATTACTTTTAACGCCCGCCGGAGTAGGTATCGGATTTTATTTTCTGGAGTGCGTCATACCTTTTTATAACATCCACTATTTTGAGGGCTTCCGAACTCTTCGCCGCTATCCCCGGATCAAGGTTTATGGCCTCGTAAAAGCACGCTACGGCTTTTGCCAAGTGGTCCAGGCCGGATGAAAACAGTTCATTACTCTGTTGGTTGGGCTGGCCATCTGGAACATCGTAATCCATTTCGCCTTCTTTTAAGTGGTACACAATGGAATCAAGGGCGGTCACGTGTTGCACGCCGATCTGTGCAAGCCTCTTGAAGAACACGTCATCCCCATAACCGGTTACATCATTGAAAGAACTGCCGGCCAGGTTCCCTTCCGGGTAAAGCCCGACCTGCAACGCCTGATCCTTGAAAAACATGCAGGGCATATAGGCACCGGCCTGCCTGAGGCCGGTAATTTTATGCCGGAGCACGAAATTCAGAAACCCCGGCTTGTCGAAATTGTCGGGATGAGAGCCGAATTCGGCGTGATAGGCTCCGGGGAAAACATCGTATTTCGGGTGCTTGCGCTCCACCAACTGCGAACAGACGACTTTATCGCGCCCCATGTATTTCAGCAGGTTTTCGAGCCAATCGGGAGACACGTAATTATCGCTGTTCAGAAGGACGACGAGTTCGCCCTTGGCATGGAGAACGGCCTGGTTCCACCCCCGGTACACCCGGTGAATATATTCAGGAGCCCCGTAGCCGAGCCGGAACAGCTCCTCTTCCGTTTTGGGCGGATTATAGTTTACGTAATGGGGGTACCCTTTTTGCTGAAGGAAGGTAACCAGCTTGTCCGTGGGGTCGTTTGCGACAAAGAAAAACTCGGCCTCGCCGGTCTGGAGTTGCGGGGTGAATTCCTGGATGGAATCATAGAGCCACTCTGCAAAACGGGTTGATTTATAGATCAGGGCAGCAATCGATATTCTCACCATGTAATACCCCTTTGCTCCAAGTATGAAGCCCATGTTTTTTTGACCGACGAGCGGTCCCATCCCAGGCGGAAGATATCGTCGCGGGGGTTCTGCGAAGGGGAGAAATCCTTCTGGGTGCCGTCCAGAATGATTACGGGGAGATTACACGCCATGGCTTCCCATTCGACCATATAGAACGGCTTGAGCATCCCGCAGCAGAGCATGAAGTCGGCGCAGTTCATAAGCTCCGCCAGCATATCCTGGCCGACGAGCGTAAAGTTGCTCGCACCCGGCATATTAGAGGCTTCCTGTTCGTGTTTCCACACAATGACCCAGTGGATATCCGGATGCTCGCTTGCCCATTCCCGGAGGCGTCCAAATCCCTTCATGGGGTGGGTTGTCCCGCCCCAGAAGCCGACCTTCGCGTTGCGTGGAATGCCATACTTGTCGCGCAGTTCGTTCTTGGCGTTCATGGGCCTGAACAGGTCGGTGTTTACCCCGATAGGGATGATGTCAACCGTGCCGAACTGGCTGTAATACGGCTTGGCCAGCGGTGAGGCAACCACCCGGTACGTGCAGTATTTCGCGCAGTGGTATATTTGATTGAGCTTTCCGTCCCATTCGTTTGAATTGAACACGATCTTCATTTCAGGGAGCAATTCCCAAAGGAGCGCAACGCTTTTGACCGGTACCTTGTTCAAAAAGCCTAACGTGGAATAACGCATAACCACGTCATTGTTCTGAAATCTCTCCGGGTTCTCGAACAAACTGCTGGGAAATTCTCTTTTGAACCAAGTCCAGAAGGTATCCTCGCCCAACCCGCTGACGACCTCTGCGTTAAGATAAATCATAATGTCTCCACAGTTATTTTATTGCGTTATTTTTATCAAATAATTGCCGCATTTGGGCTTGATATCCGTGAAGTAGTTCCCCATAAAAAAATCTAAGGTATATCCATGATCAAGCTCTTTTTTAATAGTATCCAAACTTATGTATTTACAGTAGGAAACTATATCGGCCTTAAATCTGTCGAAAAAATTTGAACTATATGAGTCTGTAAATGGAGTGATATGAAAATGTTCGTCATTGACCTCGTTGTCGTGGACGATTGGAGTTGATATAAATACTTTTTCCACACCTGCTTCAAGAAGAGATAATACTATTTCATATGGAAATTTAAGGTGTTCTATCCCTTCTATGAAAAAAGCCTGTTTGACCTTTCCGTTGCGAATTACGTCTTTAAGCTTGCAGATATCCTGATACTCATTCAGGTCAAGCCTATAATAGTCTGTATTGACTGATGAATTATTGGCAGTAGCCAATTGTATCGCATCTGCAGAATAATCAACTCCAATAGTTGGTTTTTCTGTATATTCCGAAATCAGTTTGGTGCCAGCCCCAGTCCCTGAGCATATATCTATTGTTATTGATTTATCAGCCAGTTGAATAAATTTTTGATAAATCAGATAATGCGCGACCCATATGGATTCCAGCATACGGTCTTTATCGTAGACTACCGTGTATCCTTCCGTGCTGCCATTATCAGATGTGTTACCTGCATCAATCAACGCAGGTAAATTGCTCTGAACTTTTGGGAATTCAGAGTCCATGAGATCACATTTAGCGGAAGAAACCGCTCCAGCGACATCCATAAAAGCGATAAAAACGGGCGGAAGATAATAAACTTTAAATCCAAGCTTTTTAAAATATTCCGGATCGAGACCTATTTCATGTTTTTCATACTGATTTCCCGTGAATTCAACGTGATACGAATTATCAACATAGCCAATAGGCCCCCCAATAATTATCTGTTTTTTCGCCAAGCTCAAAATAGATTTCATCACCTTGTCGAAAGAATCTTTTGATAAATGCTCCAACACATGATGGCAAATTACCAAATCCCTTGGAGCCAACACGTCGATATCTTCAGCCATCATCTCCAGATAAACACCCTTTGGACCAAATTGCTCTCTTTTCTGAATATTAGGCCCAAAGGCATCTATTCCGACAATGTCCTTTCCAGCAAAACACGTCCAGAGGAGATCATGTTCATAAAGATCATAATGAGAATCCAAAAATCCGCAGCCTACATCTAACACGGTAGCTACTTCCGGGCTAATAAACTGCTTGATCAAAGGTATTATATCTAAATTTGTTGTCATAGGTGCCCTTTCAAGTAACAGACCGCCGTGGCACGACAAATTTGCCTATTTTTACATTGGCTTTTTTGTCCGGCAATTTCAGCGTTTCCCCTAGTTCTTACGGTAACTAAGCAGTATTTTCGTCACCACTTCACTCACCTGCCCGGCAAGATACTCCTTCGGGGCCTCCCAGCCGCACGCGCCGGAAAGCACGGTCTTGACGCAGGTCATCACCGATTCCACCCCCGCCCCGCTCAGCATATTGCTGCCGCACTCCAGGGTTTCGGGGCGCTCGGTGACATCGCGAATGGTCACGTTGGGTACGCCGAAGATGGCGCATTCCTCCTGGACCGTGCCGCTGTCGCTCAAGACGCAGAAGGCGTTTTTCTCCAGTGTGATGAACTCGAAGAAACCAAAGGGGGGCATGAAGCGGAGCAGGGGGTTGGCGGTATCCATGCCGAACTGCTCCATGCGCGCCTTGGTCCGGGGGTGGGTGCTGATGATAAAGGGCAGCCCGTATTCCTTCTGCAACCGGGCAAAGGCCGTTGTCAGGCTTTCGATGCGTTCCCTGATATCCACATTCTCGGCCCGGTGCATGGTGACAAGGAAGTATTTGCCCGCTTCCACGCCCAGATCTTCCAGTATGCGGGATTGGGCTATCTGGGGCTGATAGTGGTTGATGACCTCGTTGATCGGGTTGCCGGTGACATAGATGCGCTCGCCGGGAATCCCCTCCCGCAACAGGTTCTGGCGGCTGCGCTCGGTGTAGGGCAACAGGATGTCGCTGGAATGGTCGATGATGCGGCGGTTGACCTCTTCCGGCACTCGGTCATCGTAGCAGCGGTTGCCCGCCTCCATGTGGTAGACCGGTATCCCCATGCGCTTGGCGGCGATAGCCCCCAGGCTGCTGTTGGTATCCCCCAGCACCAGGAACCGGTCCGGCTTTTCCCGGTCGAAGACGCGCTCCATGCCGGCGACGATCGTCCCCAACTGTTCGCCGAAGCTTCCCTTGGCGCCCAGATAGTGGTCGGGTGCGCGCACCCCCAACTGCTGGAAGAAGATATCGTTCAGGTTGACGTCGTAGTTCTGGCCGGTATGGACGACCACATGGTCGCAGAGCTGGTCGAGCTTGGCCACGATGCGGCTCAGGCGGATGATCTCGGGCCGGGTGCCCAGGATGGTCAGGATTTTCATGCAGCCCTCACGGTGAGTTAGTCGAGTTTGGCAAGGCGGAAGTCGAAACGTCCCATCTCGGCGATCATTTCGGGGACCGTGGGCGGCGTATCATAACCGGCCGCCTGCCAGACCTGCCGGTTCAACTCGGGGTTGGCGGTCTGGAGGGTCCGGTCGATGACGGTGCCGGCTTCCACGTGGTTGACGGTGATGTCGGTGCGGCCGTACGCCTTTGCAAAGCATCCCAGCATATCGGCCTTGGTGATGGTCGCCGTGGGCACGAGGTGGAGCTTTTGCGGCAGATCCAGCCCGGCCTTGATGATGCCGGCACAGGCCTTGCCATAGTGCAGGGTCGTAACGCCGTTCCAGAGATGGTTGGTAAAGCCGTTGACACTGGCCCCCTGCGCCTGTCCCAGGAACCAATCCAGCAAGGAAACATGGGCCTTGGGCTCGGGGCCGATGATGGAACAGCGGATATGGGCCACATTGCCGGCCGCCACCTCTCCAAGGCTCTTGCTCTTGCCGTACACATCCAGGGCATCGTGGGGGGCCGCCTCGCCATAGTTGCCGTCGCGCCCCGAATAGACGCAGTCCGTGGCGATCTGGAGCACGCGGACGCCATGGTCGGCGGCGGCCCGGGCCAGGATGTGGGGGAACAGGGCGTTGATCCTGACGGCCCGCTCGGTCTGGGCCGGGTTGTCGTCCTTGATGTAGGGCTTGATGATGCCGATGGCGTTGATAACGGCGTCGAACGAGTTGCCGGCAAGCAGGGGCCGGATATCGTCGGTTTCGGCGTCGAAACGCAGCCATGTGCACGAGGGGATCAGCCCGGCGCAGGTTTGCGCGAGCTGGTCGTTGCGTACCGTTGCGGTAACCTGGAGATCGGGGTCTCGGGAGAGAATATCGGTAATCATGCCGCCGAGCATGCCGGAAGCGCCAAGGATGAGAACCTGTTTCATGATTAAGTGCCTTCCTATCGTTCGATGATCTGCCACGGGTCCCAGAAGCGGGCGTCGAAACGGATGTCGTCCCCCCGGCTTTCCTCGACCGTGGAGGTGGAGAAGAACAGCAACTGGGCATCGGCGCTGAGCGACATGAAACCATTGGCATAGCCTGCCGGAATGAACAGCACGGACGGCTTGGCCGCGCTGAGGACAAAGCGTTCTATGGGAAGGCCGGGCGAGGGGTTCTCCCAGTCATCCACCTTCACCGCGCAGACGAGCGCGCTTCCCTGGCTGACGTAGACGTATTTTGCCTCCCGACGGTGGCCATGCCAGGCGCGGATGAATCCCTGCCGGTGGTTGGCGACCGCGTAAAAGCGCTTTACCCCTTCGAAGCCAAAGCCATTCACAAAGGAGACCGACCCGCGGTCATCCACCGCCAGTCCCCCGTCCAAAAGCCTTACAGAATCCATATGAACCGCTCCTTTTATCGGTGAACCGTAAAATTACAGCAGATGCGTTTTGTATGTCTCGAGGAACATCTGGTTGGTGAAGCGCGGGTTGTTGACATCCTTGATGCGGTTGTGCACAACCAGCTCCTTGACCTCCTCGATGCCGTCGTCGATGGAATAATGGGGTTTGAAGCCGAAGGTGGCAATGGCCTTGTCGCTCTTGACGCGATAGTTGCGGGCATCCTGGAAGCTCATCTCGGTCTGCTCGATGACGAGGTCCGGGAAATGGTTGCGCACCTGGTACGCCAGATCGATGATGCGCACATTCTGACGGTGCAGGTTGTAGATCCCGGTGTGGGAGGTGGCAATATTGTCCACCACCGCCCGGGCGGCGTCCTTGACATGCAGCAGGGGACGGAACTGATCACCGCCGAAGACTCGGATGACGCCGGTAGAATGAGCCTTGACCACCAGGATGTTCACCACAAGGTCAAGCCTGATGCGGGAGAAGATATCGCCGACTCCGTAGATCGTGCCAAGGCGGAAGATGATGGCGTTCTTACCCTCAAGGACTTTTTCCGCAGCCAGTTTTGTGGAGGCATATACCGAGAGCGGATTGGTTGAAGAGCTTTCGTCCAACTCCTTGTCCTGGGCTCCATACACCGAACAGGTGGACATGAAGATGATACGACCGTCAAAGTGGTCGGCCATCCATTTAACGGAGTGGTAATTGATCTCTTCAGCCACATCGGGGTTCAGGGCGCAGGCCCCGTCACCCACCAGCGCCGCCAGCCAGACCACCGTATCGGCCCATTCCAACAACGGCAGGAGCGCTTCCCTGCTGCGCAGGTCGCCATACACAAAGGGGACCGGCTTGCGGTAGCTCTCTTCATACAGCAGGGTATCGTAGACCTTAATGTCGTACCCGCTGTCCATGAGCTGGTCCGTTATGGCACCGCCGATGTAGCCCGCCCCACCCACAATAAGAACTTTCATTGGCACTTGTCTCCTTCTAAGTCTTTCGGTTTTTCAAAAAATTGACTCCCAAGAATACCTATCGGCCTGATGTCAGGTTGACTTAAGCCTTTTCTCGGGCCGCTCAATTCCGAATTTGTCCAGGCGATACTGCAGGGTCTTGTAGCTCATCCCCAAAAGCGGCGCGGCTTTGCCGATTACCCAATCGGCACGCTCCATGGCCTTGATGATGATCCCTTTCTCCAATTCCTCGAAGGCGATCCCCTCCGGCGGCAGTTCAAAGGGGATACCGCCGGACAGGGCCGAAGTGATGGTCACCTCGGCCGCGAGGTCTTCCGGCTCGATGTAATTGCTCTCCGCCATCAACACGGAACGTTCGATGACCGACTCCAACTGCCGCACGTTACCGGGCCAGGCATAATTCATGAGCAATTTTAATGCCGCTCGGGAGATACCCTCCACGGCTATGCCGGAGGCTTGGCTGTATTTCTTGACAAAAAATTCTGCCAGATTTTTGACATCGCTGCCTCGCTCGCGCAAGGGAGGCAGATTGATGCGGATCACATTGAGGCGGTAGAACAGGTCTTCGCGAAAGTTGCCCCGCTTGATCTCCTGTTCCAGTTCCTTGTTGGTGGCGGAGAGGATGCGCACATCCAGCGGGATATTCACCTTGCCCCCCACCCGGCGGATCTCCTTTTCCTGAATGGCCCGCAGCAATTTGGCCTGCATGGCCACATTCATCTCCCCGATCTCGTCGAGGAATACGGTACCGCCGTTGGCGGCCTCGAAGATACCTATCTCGCGAGCATTGGCGCCGGTAAAACTCCCTTTTTCATGGCCGAAAAGCTCGCTTTCCATCAGAGAGTCGGGGATGGCCGCGCAGTTGATGGCCATAAACGGCTTGTCGCGGCGCTGACTGCCGTCATGGATGGCGCGGGCCACCAACTCCTTGCCGGTGCCTGATTCACCAACGATCAGCACCGTGGAATTGGTCGCGGCGATCTTGCTCACAATGCGGAACACCTCCCGCATCTTGGGATGCTCGCCCAGAATATTGGGGATGGTCTGAATCTGCTCGACCCGCTTCAAGAGTACCCGGTTTTCCCGAACCAGCCCGATACGCTCGAAGGCCCGGCGCAAGGTAAGAATCAAATTATCCCGCTCCAGCGGTTTTTCCAGGTAATCGAAGGCCCCCTTCTTCATGGCCTCGACCGCTGAATCCACCGTGCCGTGGGCGGTCATGATAATGACACATTGCTGCGGGTCTGCGGCCTGAACCGCCTCCAACAGGTCAAGGCCGCTCTGCCCCTGCATCTTCAGATCGGTCATGATCAGGTCGAATTCCCGCTGCCCCAGCTGTTCCAAAGCCTCGCGCACCCCAGGCACATCGGCGACGTCATAGCCTTCCTTCTTCAGGATAACGGTAAGGATCTCCCGCTGTCCTTTTTCATCATCGACAATCAGTATACTCCCTTGCGAGGCAGCCACTATACGGTCCCCTGTTCTCTGGAATAATCCGGTTCCTCCGGTTGAAGCGGCAGCGACACGGTAAATGTCGTCCCTTCACCAATCCGGCTTTCCACCAGTATTTCGCCGCCATGTTCCTTGATGATCCGCTCGGTTATCGCCAGGCCGAGCCCTATGCCCACTTCTTTGGTGGTGAAATAGGGCTGGAATATCTTGGCAAGATCCTCCTGGCTGATACCCCTCCCCTGGTCGGTAAAGGTCAACCGCACCAGGCCGGCCTCCATATCCCCGGTAGCCCCAAGCGTGATGACACCGCCGTCGTTCATGGCCTGGGCGGCATTGGTGACAAAGTTGATGATGCAGTTGCGCAGCAGTTCCTGATCGACCCACAAAAGCGGCAGATCGGGTGCGAGGTGCTGTTCCAGAACGATGCGTTGCTCCGACAGCCGCTCGCTCAAAAAGGGCAAGGTCTTTGCGAGGATATCCTCGTAGGGGACCAATACCCGCCGCAGCTTGAGGGGCCGGCCGTAATTCATAAAATTGAGCACCATATAGTTGGCCCGACGCACCTCTTCCTTGATCTTGTCGGCCAGGTTTTCCAACTCATCGCGTCGCTCGCTGCACATGGGGAGCATGTCGGCCCTCAAGTGGTCGATGGCCAGACTTATGTAGTTCAGCGGATTGCGGATCTCATGGGCGATGCCCGACGCCAGTTGACCCACGCGGGAGAGATGTTCGGCTTCATAGAGCCGCTTCTCCAAGGCTTCACGTTCGCGCAGTTTCTCCACCATGTTGTTGAAGCCGGTGGCAAGGTCGCCGATCTCGTCCTTGCTGTCAGCGGGGATGGTCACCGACAGGTCGCCCGACGAAACCCGCTTGAAGACATCGACTAACCGGTGGATCGGATCCGTGTAACGGCGTGCCAGGAAGATAGTCAGGGCGATACCGACGACGAAAACCATGCAGGTGGCAAACAGGCGGCGGATAAAGTTGGCATGTTGGATGTCGTGAATCTTGTCCAGCAACATGTTGATCTGCACGTAGCCAAGCTGTTCGTCGCCGACGATGACCGGCACCACCACCTCATAGGGCTTCTGGGAGAGCAGGGATCCTCCGATGGGCCGCTGTACCGCCCGGATTCCTTTTTCCAGCTTCTTTACCTCGCGCTTTTTGCCGATTTTCTCAGGGTCGGAAGAGTCGATGATCTCCCCTTCGTTATTGATGATGTTGATCTCGTTGATACCCTTGTCGCGGGCATCGTGGAGATAATCCGTCAGGCGGGAGGTTTCCGTTTCCGAAGTGAGATCCGCGATGCTCATCTGGACCGCTTTGGAGATTTCCTGGGAACTCTCCTGGATCTCGCGCACCAGATCGTCCTGAGCGTACTGATTGAGGATAAAGAGGGTCAGTATGGCAAGCACCAGCAGTGTGAGCATGATAATGACAAGCTTGGCGTTGAGCTTCATGGAGACCCTTGCATAGCCGAAATTGGAAAAAATTATAGCCCAGAGGGACGCCGGAAACAAGCGCTATAACGTAGTTGTCCAACTGTGACGTTGACACCCGGCGCAGCACAATGATACATATTCAAGTTATGTCAAATGCCTACCATATAACGGGCAGAAGCCTGATCCTGTTTACCTTTTGCCTATTCCTTGCCTCGCTGCTCAGTGGTTGTACCGGCCACATTCCGAAGGAAAAGATCCCTGGCATCTTTGCTCCCTATACCAGCGCAACCCCGGTCAAGGTGGTCACCATACCACTGCCGGTCATCGCCTCCAGTCCCAACGAGGGGATAACAGCCGGTGCATTGACGGCCTTTCTGTTTCACAACAAAGATGATGAGATCAACACCCTGTTGGCGCCCCAAGTGAACCACAACACAAACTTCGGCATCACCACGAGCCTGTATGGCGCGTTTTATCCTACGCCCGACCGGAATGTCGAGATCAACCTCTCCCAATCCACCAGGATCAATAATGATTATGAGATCAAACTGCGCGACAAGACCTTTTTCGACAAAAAGCTGGAGGTAAACCTTTCAACCTTTGTGTTTAGTGACGGTTCATCCCGTTTTTTCGGTTTTGAGGCCAAAAGCCCCCAACAACAGGAGACCAATTACACCGATACTGAGGTCGGCTTCAATTTTTCCGCAGGTTACGACATTAGCCGCCACTTCCAGTTGGTTCTGGGTGAACGCTACCGTGACGTTGCCATCGAACCGGGGGCCGTCAAGGGCATCCCCTACATCAAAGACCAGTTCGGCACATCATCCGTCCCGGGGATCAACGGCTTTGCCACTCACGCCCAGCGGATCTCCCTTGTCTACAGCACCCTGGACTCCGCCACCACCCCCACCTTTGGCGGTTTTGCCAAGCTAACCTTCGAACCGACATTCAAAGCGCTCGGCGGTGCGGCCGACTTCCGCCACTACGAGGCCGAGGCCAAGGGGTTCATCCCCCTGGATAATGCCCGCTACATCAGCGTCTTCCGCCTCATGTACAACCAAACCCTGGGGAAAAACGTCCCCTTCCTGGAGCAAAGTATCCTTGGTGGGGAGACCACCCTGCGGGGCTACGGCCGAAACCGCTTCGTTGACAACAGCTTCCTTCTCTGCAACCTGGAGGAGCGGATCCGGCTTTTCCGTTGGGAGGTATTCAATGTGACCGCGGACTGGGAGGTCGCCCCCTTTGTCGATCTGGGAGCGGTGATGGAGGCTCTGGACAAGGCCCGTACCAGCAACTTCGAGTTCAACCCCGGCATCGGTTTCAGGGCCATCGTCCGCCCCAACATCATCGGCCGGGTCGATATGGGGGTTGGCCGGGACGGACCGGCCATATTTGTAGGACTGGGATACCCGTTCTAGCGGATTACCGGGAATCGGCAATCGAGCCCCCCTACAACAACTCCTCCCGCAAGCGCTGCATGCGGTGCATCTGTGCATACACGCCCCCTTGTGCCAACAGATCGGCAGGCTTTCCCTGTTCGACGATCCCGCCGTTTTTCAGCACAACGACCCGGTCGCAATCACGAAAGGCTGAAAGGCGATGGGAGACAATCAGCACAGTTCTGTCTTGGTAGAACAGGCCCAGTTCTGCCAGGATATCTTCACCGCGGCCGGCGTCAACAGCCGAAAGGGGATCGTCCAGCAGCAGCACGCGAGGGTCGGTCGCCAGGGCCCGGGCAATGGCCAACCGCTGTTTCTGGCCGCCTGACAACATAACCCCTTTTTCTCCCACCAGGGTTTCCAAACCGTCGTGAAAATGTGCCACATCCTCCAGAAGCCCGGCCTGCCGCGCCACCTCCTCGACAATGATCCGCTCAGCCCCCGCCGCCAAACCGTAGGCGATATTCTCCCGGATGTTGCGCGAGAAAAGAAAAGCTTCTTGGGGTACATACCCGATTAGTCGGCGCAGGCTGCCCAGGGCAATGCGGTTGATATCCCTGCCGTCGATGAACAGCATCCCGTCGCCCACCGGCAAGAGCCGCAACAGCAGTCTGAGCAACGTGGACTTGCCGCTGCCCACCTCGCCGGTGATCCCCACCTTTTCACCCGGGGAGATGAAGAGTGAAATCCGTTCCAGCACGATCTCGCTCCCGTAACTGAAACTGAGCCCGCGTAATTCGATCCCCTGCCGCACCTCCTCAAGAGGTTCCGCGTCGGCGGCATCCGCCACCAACGGTTCGGCCATCAAAATGACGGCCAGACGCGCCATCGATGCTGCTCCGCGCTGGGCCAGGGTCAGTATCCACCCCAGTATCACCGTCGGCCAGACCAGCATGGCCAAGTAACCGCTGAAGGCCACAAAGTCCCCCAAGGTCATGGTCCCGGCAATGACCAAGCGCCCTCCCAGGAATAGCACAACGAGGGTGCCGGTTCCGGTGGCGATCGCCATAACCGGTAGCACAAGGCCGCGCAGTCGAGCCAAGCGCAGGTTGTGACGCAAATACGTACCGGACGTTGTGTTGAAAAGACCCTGAAAATGATCTTCACGGCAGTAGGACTTGATCAGACGCACTGCCGAAACCGACTCTTCGGCCATGCTCGACAGGCGGGCCAACTCCTCCTGTGCCTCAAGAGAGCGCAAAAACATGCGCTGGCTTATTCGTTTGACCACCATTACCATCAGGGGAAAGGGAAGCACGGCCCACAGGGTCAGCCAAGGATGGATGCGCACCATCAACGTAACCGCCGCCAGATACAGGATCAGAGTGTTCACGGCGCTCATGGCCCCAAATCCGGCCAGCATGCGTACATTGGTCAGGTCGTTGGAAAAGCGGGAGAGAATATCGCCGGTCCGGCTGCGGGAAAAATACTGAGCATCGAGGAGCATCAGACGACGAAAGAGATCATCACGGATACGGAACTCTATGATGCGGGCGGCGTTCAGAATCAGGGTACGGGAAAAGATTCGGGTAATGCAATGCCCCGAGGCCAAAGCGGCAATTATCAGGGCGCAGGAGGAAGCTGAGAAGCGTGAAGCCGCAGGACGTTGCAATCCCTCAACCGCCAGCTTCATGAACCAAGGGATCAGCAGGGCAAAGCCGTTGGTCAGCAGGAGAAAGAGCGCCCCACCGGCGTAACGGCGGCGGAGCGCCCCAAGGTACGGTACTAGAAGGGCGAGATCTTTAATGCGTGCCTCATCGGGTTGAGTACAGACTGACGAGCCATGTCTGCCATCCAACTCCATGCAGTTTAGTCAATACGTGCTGCCGGTCATCCATTTTTCCGATTATACCCCATTTTACGCTGTTTGGGGATCAAGAAAATGAACTCCATCTGTATCGTTTATCCCTGCAATTACTACGTATAAAACTTCGAGGCGTCATCGTCCCTATCTTTCCGGGGGTGGCGAGGGGACAACCTTCATCCATCCACCCGGACATTGTTTGACATAGGGATAGTATCCTTGCGAGTCCCGGCAGTAATACCAGTATCCCGATTCCGCAGACTGCTGCTGGGCCGGCTGCACATACACCTCTGTGGCCGGCTGCTGGATAACGACAGGCGCCGGATAGGCATAGGGGTAATACGGATAGACATAATGCGGAGAGGACACCTCCCATAATCCCAGGCCCAGCAACCCTATACCTACAGCCGGGCCCCATCCCCAACCCCAACCGCCCCGGCCGCCACCATGAAAGCGTTCTGCTTGCCCGGGCGCGGCACACGCCATGAGTAACGCTGTAACGACAACTGAAATTTGCATGAACCTTTTCATCTGGGCTCTCCTTCTTTAAACCCTTTTCCGTTTCTTTGTTACTTCTGTTCCGGGGGATAGCCGGGCTCCGTTCTCTCCGGTCTCTATAAACGTGGCACACCCGGATTGCCATCCATACAAATAATAGACGGCAATTTGGATCAAAAGATTACAACTCCCATGAAAGATGTCGCGATGTAATGGGTCCCTTAAACGAAAAAACCGTAAACCCAAAGGTTCACGGTTAATAAATTATGTATGACCGGCTGTAGAACAACGTCATGAATCTGTAAATCTCCGCCAGCGTGACGGGTGTTCAACGCTCTCCAGGGACAGCAGGGCGGCCTTGCGCTTCAGGCCGCCGGCATAACCGGTCAGGGAGCCATCCGCCCCCACGACGCGATGGCAGGGGATGACGATGCTGATCGGGTTGTGCCCCACGGCGCTGCCCACCGCCCGGGCCGAGGTGACACGCCCTTCGCCCCCTGCGGCCAACTGCCGGGCCAGGGCGCCGTACGTGGTAACCGTCCCCGGAGGGATGGCACGCAACAGCGCCCATACCGCCTTTTGAAACCCCGTCCCCTGGGGGGCGAGCGGCAGATCGAACCGGCTGAATCGGCCGGTAAAATAGGCATCCAACTGTCCCCGCAGCGCCGCAAAAATAGGGTCGTCCGGGTCCGGCGGCCACTCACGGAAGAATTCCGGAGCATATTTTTGGTCGGTAAACCAGAGCCCGCAGAGATGCTCCTGCTCAACCATCGCGATCATGTCTCCCAAGGGCGTCCTGATGGTGCAATGTCGTTTCATGGCTTTTCCTCCATTATCGTCTCACGCCAGATGATTCCACAAGCTCAGGGTGGCATAGGAGCGCCAGGGCGACCACCCTTGGGCCAACGCCAGCATCTCCTTTGAAGACAGACCCATGAGGGCCCTCTTTACACCGTAATCCGTATGGGGGAACGCATCCGGCCAACCCAAGGCCCGCATCGCCAGGTACTGCACGGTCCATGGTCCGAATCCGGGCAAGGCGGCCATACGCACCATTTCACGCTCCGGGTCCGCACCCGGTTCCAACCGGATTATCCCCTGCCGCATAGCCTCGGCCAACGCCCGGATGGAGCGCGCGCGGGCGCCGACAACCCCCAGCGGGCCCAACAGATCCTCGATCGGGCGTTCAAGAGAGCATATGCGCTCGACAGTCGGGAACGTTACGGACAATCCCCTAAACGGAGTTTCCAGCGGTTCGCCCAAGTGTGTCGCAATACGCATGGCAAGGGTTCGGGCGGCCCGCACCGTAATCTGCTGGCCTAGGACGACCCTCGTCGCCATTTCGAACGGATCGAAACAACCGGGTAATCGAAGGCCGGGCTCGAAGACCCTCTCCCCCCCGATCTGCATGGTTCCCAATTTCTCCGCGATATCATCCGGCATGCAGTTTAGATCGAAGAGAAACCGTACCCGCGCCAACACCCGATTGATGACCTTGTAGAGAGACGGTGAGAGGGTTACCTCCATCACATTTCGCGCCGGGCGATGAGAAACCGATATCCATCCACGGTGGGTTGCGCCTTTGTGGGTAATCGACACGGTGCGCAGGTACCGGGAAGCATCCACATATTCGACACCCGGAATGGCCCGCTCGTTCAAAAACTTCAGAAGGGTTTCCCAGGCAAGGGGAGGGCGATACCCGAGCAACAGTGTCATGGGTTCTGCCGGGTCGTGGCGGGCCTCGACATTTTTCCTAAAATCCGTCGGGTTGCAGCCATACCGCGTGCGGAAAAGAGAATTCAGTCGCCTGACGCTGCCGAACCCCGTATTCATGGCCACCTGCATGATGGGCAACGTGGTTTCAGTCAACAGTTGCTTGGCGGCCAAAAGACGTTGGGTCTGCAACCAGGCGACGGGCGGCACCCCGTATTCGCCGGTAAAGACGCGCCGCAAATGACGGCCGGTTATCCCGAGTGAATCAGCCATATCAGAGATCGTCCCGTCGGACAATCCATCCGACTCCATTCTCAGTGCGGCCAGCCGGGCCAACCGCCTTTCGGCATCCACCCGTGCCAGCCCCGGAGCCAACTCGGGCCGGCATCGCAGGCAAGGGCGGAAGCCGGCCGCCTCCGCCGCCGCCGCGCTTACATAAAAGGAGCAGTTTTCCGCTTTCGGCGTCCTGGCCCGGCAGACCGGGCGGCAATAAATACCGGTGGAGGCGACCCCCACGAAAAAACATCCGTCAAAACGGGAATCCCGCGCGCGTAAAGCCGTATAACAGGCTGTTGCATCCAATAGCATGCGGCACCTCTTCCATCGGGTTTTCCTCTCGATGAAATACCTATACCATGATGTGGCTGACCTTTGCTCGCCATTTTCGGACATGGACATAATCCCGCTAGGTACGGGAGATTCCTGTTAATCAGGTCGTTTCCGACGTATCGCAAACAAACTAACGCCTACCAGACAGAATCTGATAGGCGTTAGCTTTCCTCCTATATAAGCGGAATTTTTCTATCTTTTAACGAAAGCCATTAGCGACTAACCATTACAAATACTCCGTGGGGCGGCGCGTCAAGCTCATAATTTCGCCTGATGGCCGCAAGTTTTGTCACGTCGAGCGCGACCCCTCTGCCGAGAAGAAGAATTCCCGAAGCGCTGCTGACGTCCCTGGAAAGAAACATTCCTTCCTTCAATTCCTTGGGGTCAAGTTCCACTTCCACGAGTTCCTTTTCCTCGGCGCCCATGGAAAAATACGTGTACGGGGCCACTTTCCTGAAAACTTTTTGCAATGAGGGGTCCAGTTGCGTCCCCACTACAAACCCCGACTTGATCAGCGCTTGATCAGCGATGTCTCCCCTGCATGTTTCCGAGGCCTTATCGATATGATCGGCAAAAGCAATGATCCTGGCGCCCAGCGGGATCTCGTCACCGGCCAGCCGGTCCGGAAATCCGCTGCCATCGAGATTTTCATGATGGTGCCGGATGAACAGTCCGGCCGCTCGGAGCCCTTCTATGGTGTCAATGGCCACCTGACCGCGGATCGGGTGCTGCTGATACTGTTTCAGTTCGTCAGCATTCATGGCATCGCGGTCCAGGGCCAGGATACGCTCCGGTATCCCAATCTCGCCAATGTCATGCAACAGCGCAGCGATGCGGATGGTTTCCAGATCATTACCCGATATCCCCAGTTCCCTGGCAGCATTAACGGAAAGTTCGGCCACGTTGCGGGAATGCTGCCTGAGCTTGCCGCCATGCATCTCCACAAGCCCGGAAAAAACAGCAATAATCTCATCGTAATCTTCCTTCACCCTCTTGAGAAGAACGTGCAGTTCCTCGTTCTTCTGGCGGATGGCGGTGGTCTGCTCCAGCACTCGCCCCTTCAGATTCCGGTTCCACTCCTGCAATTCCTCGTTCTGTTGGCGGACGATCTCGTTCAAACGGCGGTTTTCCATGAGCAAGGCGTATTGGCGGACGGCATCGCGGATGGTCTGAATCAGTTCGGCATCGTTCCAGGGCTTGGAAATATACCGGTAGGCCCCTCCTTTGTTAATAGCATCAATGGTGGCTGAAATATCCGAATAGCCGGTCAGGAGAATCCGCGGGGCATCCGGAACGGCCTCGCGACAGTACTGTAGGAACTCCGAACCGTTCATGCCCGGCATGCGTTGGTCCGATATGATCAATCCCACATTGTCGAGTTCCTTTAAGGTGGCAATGCCCTGTTCAGCCGAGGAGGCCGTGTGCAGCTCGAACTCCTCTTCCATGAGAAGACGTTGCAATGATTTGAGGATGTTTTCTTCGTCGTCAACTAGGAGCACCTGAATGCTTCTTTCGGTATCACTCATAGCGCACACACCTTCTCTGCTATCGGCATGAAAACCTCCATAAGGCGGGGGTCGAAGAACGAACCGGTAAATTCCCGCATGATGCTTAGAATGTATGTCCCTTCGTATGCCTTGCGGTAGGGACGGTCGGTGCTGAGGGCATCGAAGACATCGGCAATGGTCACAATGCGTGCCTCAAGCGGGATATGGTCCTCCCGCAGGCCTGAGGGATATCCCGATCCATCATAACGCTCGTGGTGATGGAGGATTATATTGATGATCGTCTCGGACATGCGCGCTTGGCGAGCCACCTCACTCCCCCAAAGAGGATGTTGCTTGACAAGCTCGAATTGATCGACCGGCAGTCGCTCCCCGTAATTGAGGATTGCCTCGGGGACACCTATTTTGCCGCAATCATGCAGCCAACCGCCGAATCTGATTTCACGAATAATCGTTTCGGGAAGGCCCAACGCCTCTGCCAGACTGACGGCATAATTCGCAACCCGGTCGCAATGCCCACGCGTGTAAGGATCCTTGAGTTCAATAGCCTGGGCAATCGGGAGATAGCGGGATTCGTCCCCTTCCCGCAACTCTCTGACGACATTGTAGCGTGCCAGCCCTTCATTAATCACCGCGATCAGATCGTCGTTGTCCCAAGGTTTGGTTACGAAACGAAAAACCTCGCTGGAGTTGATCGCAGAAATGGCCGTTTGCAGGTCGGCGAAGGCTGTAATCATGATACGCACCGTGTCAGGGGAGATGGTTCGGACCCTGGTAAGGAGATCGATGCCGCTCATTCCTGGCATCCTGTTGTCGGAAACCACCACCGCTACTTTCTCATGCCTCAGAATCTCCAGTGCATGCTCTCCCGAATCGGCGGTCAGGATGCGCAAGTCTGTATCATGGAATGTTCTCTCTACCGACCGCAGGATCGACGGTTCATCGTCAACAAAAAGTACCGCGCTCATGATATCTTCTCTATCAGGACAATGGCTACTCCGGGTTGATCAAAACAACGGAACGTCGTGCAACGCACATCATAGTCTTTCCCGCCGTCTGTCCAATCGAAACGAACCATCTGTTCCTCTTCCAACATATCGATTATCCGGTTAAATTCGTCCGGCAGCGCAGCGCGCCGGTCGCTACCGAAGAACCCCCCTTCAACAGAGTTGAAAATCTCCGCGGCTCTACGGCTGCCCTGGACGATCATTCCGTTGATGTCGATACCTACCACCGCCACGGGCAAAGCATCGAGCACGCACTGGGAAAAGGTCAAGGCGTGGTTCCTCAGTTCCAACTCGGAGGTCCGTTGCCGCACTTTCTGCTCCAGTTCATCGTTGGCGCGGGACAACTCTGCCATGAGTTCACGGTTGCGTTTCTGCAGGGCATACCGCTCCAAAGCATTGGCAACGGTAACCCGCAATTCATTATCGTTCCAAGGCTTGGGTATGAACTTGTAGATGCGTCCCTCATTGATGGCTGAGACGATAGCCGCGGTATCGGCGTAGCCGGACAGAACAATGCGCACTGTGTCGGGCCAGCGACGGTATACCTCCTTGAGGAACTCCACCCCATCCATGGCCGGCATGCGATAGTCGGAGATGACAACCTGAAACGGCCCGTTGTTCTCCAAGATGCGCAGCCCCTCTTCCGCAGAGGTGGCGGTAAGGATCTCGTAGTCGTCATCGAGGAAGATCCGCTCCAGGGAACGCAGGACATTCTTTTCGTCATCTACGCAGAGAATAAGGGTTTTTCCCAAAAATTCCATTGGCACCTTTCTACAACCTCAGGGTATAGAAAATATCACTCCTAATCACATCTTAATCCTGAACGCCGTTGATTGGAATCCTGACCGTGAAGGTTGTCCCTGTGCCGATCCCGCTTTCAACCAAAATCTCGCCGTGATGTTTCTTGATGATGTCATAACTGATCGAAAGCCCCAATCCGGTCCCTTTACCTACTTCTTTGGTGGTGAAGAAAGGCTCGAAGATGTGCTTCTGGTTTTCTTCCGATATACCACAGCCGGTGTCGGAGACTGACACGCAGGCTTCGTCGCCATCCTGCCAAGTCCGAACCCTGATCTCGCCCTTTCCCTCGATGGCATGAGCCGCATTGACCAGGAGATTCATGAATACTTGGTTAAGTTGCTGGGGATAACAGAGTACCGGTGGAATATCGCCGTAGTTCTTTGTAAGCGTGGCCACATACTTGATCTCATTCCAGGCGATGCCGATCGTACTCTCGAGACACTCTTTGAGGTCGGCGCGCTTTTGCTCGGTATCATCGACGCGGGAAAAGCTCTTCAGATCCTGAACGATCTTGCGGACCCGCTGGGCGCCGTCCAAGGACTCGGCAATCAACTGGGAAGAATCGTCGAAGATATAATCAATCTTGAGGCTCTTTCGTTGCTCATTCACCCCGGCAAGGTCGGCATCGCCCGCAGTTTCGACAAGCGCTGCGGACAGGATGGCAACAAACTCCTTTGCGCGCTCAAAATATTTGCCCATTGTCGTAAGGTTACTGGAGATGAAACCCATGGGGTTGTTGATCTCGTGGGCTACACCTGCCGCCAATTGCCCAATGGAAGCCAGTTTCTCCTGTTGGAAAACCTTTATCTGGGTGGTCTGCAATTCGTCGTAGGCCTTCCGGAGTTCCTCGGTTACGGAACGCAGCTCGGTCGTGTCCACCAGTGACATAACCCTTCCCGTTACCGTATCGGCGTCAGGCGACGTGATGTCATAAATATACAGATTGTAAAAGCGATTGGACGATTTATGGATAACTTCTCCACTCGTTCCATTCAATAGAGAGAATGTGAAACCTGCCTCGGTGAGGATATCGGGCCAGTCAATACCGATTATTTCATCGTGCGATTTATTGGCAAGCTGGTAGAGAAGACGATTGCAGCGGCGGACCTTGCCGGTCGGGTCGGTCAAAATCACCATATCGCGCAGGCTGTCAAGGGTCTGTTCCCATTCCACCTTGGCTGACTCGACCCACGTGAAAAGCTCCTCAAGTTCGGCGTGCTTGACTTCCAGTTCCGCTTTGCTCTCAGTCAGCGACTGCTCGGCTTGTTTACGCGCCGTTATGTCCCTGAGTATTCCGATCGCATGCCATTGTCCATTGATTTGCACGCTCGACATCGCAAGTTCGACGGGGAACTCATCCCCGTTCTTTCTCAAGCCGAAGAGTTCCAACACCTGTCCAACGGCCGCACCTTCTCCGGTCGTCAAGAATTTTTTAAAAGCCTGGGCGTGCTGGTCTAGGTAACGTTCCGGCGCGATAAGCCGGTGAAAATCCTGGCCTATGGCTTCCTGGGGCGAATAGCCGAAGATGCGAATAGCCGATTCGTTCCACATGGAAATGGAGCCATCGGGGTTAAGCATGATAATGGCATCCTGGGCAGAGTTGACGAGCTTGTTGAGACGCGCTTCGCTCTCGTTGAGCGCCATCTCCACCGCCTTGCGCTCGGTTATGTCCTCCTTGCTCGCCAAGTAGCCCGTGATCAGGCCCTCCTTGTCGAAAAGCGGCGATATTGAGGCAAACTCCCAATAGAGTTCGCCATTCTTACGCTTATTGTGAAACTCTCCGTGCCATTCGTTACCGGAGGATATTGTTCGCCATAATTCGACGTAACGCTCCGGTGATGTCTCTCCCGATTTCAAAATGCGATGTGTCTGGCCGACAGCCTCTTCCCGGGTGTAACCAGTAACCTGACAGAACCGAGGATTGACGTATTCGATGCGGCCCTCCGTGTCGGTAATCACGATGCTGACCGGGCTCTGCTCGACAGCCAGCGACAGCTTGCGAACTTCCTCCTCCAGGGCATGGCGTTCCGTGATGTCGATGAAGGTTCCCACCAACCCGGTCGGGTTGCCCTTTTTGTCGAAAAAAGGGGCCTGGGTCACGATGATCCTGCGCAGGGTGTTGTCGGCGCGCTCCAGAAAGGACTCATAGGTCTGGGGGACAGCCGAACGGATGCACTCGAGGCTTGTCCGGAAGCGTTCCTCGGCATATTCGCCCGGAATAAGATCGCATATGGTCTTACCGAAGATATTTTTCTTCGGGCGGCCGATGAACTCCTCGAAGGCACGGTTTGATCCAATATAGCGCCCAAGGCGATCCTTGTAATAGACCGGGTTGGGGATGGTATCGATAATCTCTTGCAGGAAACGGAATTGGTCGTTGAGTCTCTCCTCGATGCGTTTGGTATCGGTAGCGTCCTCGAAAGTCTCCACCGCGCCCACAACCTCTCCGGTGCCGTTCCTGATGGGCGCCGCGTTGAAGCGGAGATAATGGCGGCCGGCGCTGCCCAAATGGTACCACCCCTCGGCCTGAAAGGCGCCTTCTACGAGGGGTGAAGGGCGATAATTGTTGTAAAGATTCGGGAGCGACCCCTGGGCGTGGTCCAGAACCACATCCGCCAAGGTGGGACGCTTTTCCGGGTAGAAAACCTCCCACTGCCGCGTGGTCCCTTTCATATCATCGGCTTTGTATCCGCTCAGCTTTTCCAGGGCCTTGTTCCAGTAAATAATACTGTGTTCCCTGTTCAGGACAAAGATCGGCGCGGCCGAATTCGTGACCAGACTCTCGATGAATGAAATTTCCTCGATTATTTTGTCCTGATGTTCGTCGATCTTTTGAATCATGGCATTGAATACTTGAGCCAATTTGCCGATCTCGTCCCGCGAGTCGATACGGACTAGGCGGCCTTGGCCCTGCTTTGTGTCGATGGCGACAACATGCTCGGTCAGCTTGATAAGCGGTGCCGTTATGCGCTTCATAATGTATCGGATGACCAGCGCAGAGATGACTCCGACACACAGGATGATCAGCAGGAAGTAGAACACTGCCGTATAAAGAGGCTGATAGGCTTCGTTGATCGGATAAAAGGTGCCCAGTATCCAGGGGGCGGCACTGAGACTTTTGTAGGAACTCAGGCCTTTCACGCCCTTTGAATTTACATTCTCCATGGTACCTTCGAAACCTTTGAGGGCCATTTCGAGTCCCCGGTTGCTGCCCGGTTTAAGCCTTTCGTAGACCCTCTTTTTGTCGGGATGCATCACGATGTCGCGGCCCTTGTCAATTATGACAAAGTACCCTGATCTGCCAATGCGGGCGTCGGCCAGTCCGCCAAGGAACTTGTCGGACCACAGCTTTTGCCTGCCGACCAGTATGGCGCGCAACGTGCCGTCCCCGCTCAGGATCGGGACCGTAAATGCGATCACCGGCTCTCCGGAGAGCGTATCCCGGTATGGGGAAGAGATGTACGGCTTTTTGCCGGCCAGGGTTTCCTGAAAATATTCGCGGTCCCTGGGAATAGTCGTCCCGATCCGCTCGGGATGGAAGGGATACTCGGCCATGACCTTTCCGCTTTGGTCGATGACGAGCATGCCGGCATTGAAGTAGACGCGCAGGTCATCTTCCTCATTGATCTGGCGTTGCAGTCTGCGGGGGTCGTCAAACATCTCCGTATTCAGCTGTGCAAAACGCTTGAGTTGCTCGTGGACCAGCGCCAAGCGGTCATCCAATTGCTGGCCGAGGGTGTTTATCAACGCGGCCTGCTGAGCGGTGATGGATTTCTTAAGTTCAGCATGGGAGTAATGGTAGGTCAAAGCCGCAATGGAGGAAAGTATCGCCATTCCCAGGAGGGTAAAGGTCAGGGTTATCTTTGCCTTGAGGCTCGAATTGAATGGCATGGCAACGGTATCCTTTCTCCATTCTTGAACCTAATCATCCTGGTTGAAAGCGAGGAAATGGCTGTCTAAATACCACTGAATCGGCATACTGGGAGAAAAATGACCGTAAAGTAAAAAAGAGCATAAAACCGAAGCTTTATACTCTATTTTTTACACTTTTATAATTGGTATCCTTCAAAATGGAATATCATCATCCTGAAAGGGTGGTTCCTCGAATCCTCCACCATTAACCGGTTCCGAGGTCACGTCTCCTCCACGGCGCTCGCCCTTGGGCGAAAGCATCTGCATCTTTTCGCCGACAATCTCGGTGGTGTAGCGTTCATTACCGCTGTTGTCCTGCCACTTGCGGGTCTGCAGGCGTCCTTCAATGTAAACGGTCTTGCCCTTGGAGAGGTATTCGCCGGCGATCTCGGCCAACTTCGACCAGAGGGTGACCCGGTGCCATTCGGTGCGCTCCTCCCATTCGCCGCTCTTGCTTTTGAAGCGCTCGCTGGTTGCCAGGTTAAAGCTGGCAACGGCAACCCCGGCCGGGGTATAGCGCACCTCCGGGTCCTTACCCAGATTTCCGATCAGCATGACCTTGTTCAGGCTTGCCATGTTCGTGCTCCTTTTGTGTGAATTAGTAAAAGTTAGTGTCAAAATGGTAAAAGTTATTGTCAAAGTTGCAAATGTTATTGTCAAATCCTATTATTTCAACATGTTACATGTGCCACACTTAACGTGAAATTTGATTTTGAATGCTACATCAAATCTTATAAGTCGCAAAGCAATATTTAACATAACCATACCTGAAAATAATGGATTGGGTAAGCGGTGATCGATCGGACTACCCCGGGGCCAAGTAAATCTCTAGCTGGACCCGCGTGCGAGCTCACTCAGGATGTCATTGCGATGCCACCTCGAATTTGCCAATATCGCTGATATTCCACGGCTCATAATCCTTATGGCGCCGTCCATATTGGCATGACCGGCTTTGCCGCACCATAGATAGGAGAATGTTTCCAGAGTTTGATGGATTCGATATGTCGAGATTATTTTCTTCATGGGATAATCTGTCCGAGCCAGCAACCTTTATGTAAATAGTCATATTCATGTCATTTGCCAAGCGCTCGACAACTTTCTGGTGGAATCGAACATATCGATCATCCCTCAAACTTCGATAATTTTAGAAATTTTTGGTTCCCGATACTCCGCTCCCGCCGTGTGAACTCGCAGATTTGCCAGGATCTCTGCCTCTCCCTGGCTGTGCACATGCCCACAGTAGACATCTATTTGTGACATCGGCTTCTCCTCGGCGAACTTTCGCAGAACATCACCCGTGGCTTTGCAGCCGAAGTGTGGGAGGTAGTAGTCGTCTGTGTTGTGCCCCATATGCCAGCAGGCCTCCGGAAACGGGGGCACGTGCAAGGCCACGAGAATATGAGAGTATCCAGCTGTGGTTGCCATCTCCAATTGATGCAGGAGGTGTGCGGCGGCCTCATCGCCCAAGTGGTGTTGGACCTGCAACCGGGCTTCCTTTGTCGGCTGTACCAACTCTTGAATATGGTAGTAATCATTCAAAATTACTGTTGACCCCTCAGGATTACCCAACCGCCCGTCGGCCAAACCCTCGTGGCCTATCAGGCACGTATCAGGTGAAAGTTCAATAGGACCATGACACACCGATAGCCAGGTCAAATACAGGTTTTCAGACGCCATTTTCCTTACAGTTTCATTCACCTCACGCACCGAACTGCCGTAATAGTCATGGTTACCAAGCACAAAGAAGATCGGCATTTTCATGTTATCTGCGAGTTCATCGAGGTAGCGAGTGAGGTTGTACGATGTGGCAATGTCGCCGGTAATGAGCGTAGCGTTGGCGCTAGACGTACGGAGAGAAGCGCATAGATGACTAAACTCATCGCGTCCTACAAAATTGAGGTGCATGTCTGTTAGCCACGCTATTTTCATTTTTTGCCTTTCACGTTGTCCATCCAGTCTCTTAGCCCCCTACGTAGCCGGGAGCAAGGTGCAAGTTATCGACGCCATAGAGAGCTGGGGAGTTGCGCAGCCAAAGGTGGAACTCGTGGCCTCTGCTGCTGTGATCTGGAGAACAGTCAACGGACCATCTCCTGAGTAGGTAGCCTACCAGCGCGGCCCGGACCTTGAGATTCAGCACTCCGTCCGTTAGACCATAGTCGGCTTCAACGGTAGCCGCATATTTCACGTTCTCGGGATGGGGGACCAATTCGAGTTCCACAATCCGATTCCATTGAATGTCCTGATCTGAAGTTTCAAGTTCATCTATTTCTCCATTTATAATATGCGCTTCCACTATCCTGGTGAGAATCAGGTCGATAAACCCCTTATTATTTCTATCGAACCCCCTTACATGCCAGCGGAATCCATTGTCGGCAAGAGCAAACGGGACGAACTCCCTTGTCGAGAGACCGCTGGTCATCGATCTGTAGGACATCTCGACTGCCTTCTTCTTGTAGATTGCCTGGGTCAAAACGGAAAGAGTGAAGAGCGATATGGAATTTACCGGCCCGAATGACGCAGACCTGACCAAAGGTCGTTCCCGCTCGGGGTAGCCATCTCCGTAGCCCCGCGAAAGCCAGGCAAGAACTCTATCCGCGGAAAACTTAAAAATGGGCTGGAATTCCCTTCCCTGCTTATAGACCCTCACCTTTGCATCATACTCCAGGTTTCCAGGAGCAAGATGTCGGTATAACGAAAGGTCGCGGGTCGCGGCAGCGACCTGAATGCCGAATCGCGAAATAAGATCTTGCCGCTGAATCTCCCCGAAAAAACGGATGCGCAGCTCAATGAAAGCCAGCCGGTCGCGTTGCGATTGCACAAGCTCTTGTATTTCCATTAGTTATCCCCTTTTAAGATAAAAACCACGTCGCCTAATTTCAACTATACAGCGAAGCACAAACAGTGTCAATCATTTTTATCTTGTATTAGAATCTTTTTGATGATATAATTAAATTATTAAGATCGCAATAGGGAGTGGGCGATGGGAAGCAGAAGCCGGAAACCGACGATGAAACTCGTGCAAAAATGGATAGCCCGGGGGTATGGGCAAGGAGAAGGTTTAAACTATCGTCCCTTTTTCCACGTACGGGACGTTCCTTCAAAAGGACGGTCAGCAATAGTGGAAGGTCTCAAAACGGGCCGGATTCACCATTACCTGTCCGATGTTGAATACCAGCACCATGTTTTGGCGGAATTTTCACAAGAGGTTGTGGACATCCGGGAGCAATATGCGCTGCTACCGTGGGAAGAGACCCAGGAGATCGCCAGGGAACTCGGAATACAACATCCCGTCTATCCTTGCACGAATACCCCGATCGTAATGACTTCTGATCTTGTGCTGACCTTACTGGACAGTAATTTGGCGGTGATTTCGGTCAAACGCGCTGCTGACGTGAGAGGAGCGGCCAGCGCTCAGGAACGGACATTGGAAAAATTGCGTATCGAGCAAGAATATTGGAAACGGCGCCGCATCCCGTGGGTGTTGTCGACGGAACTGGACATCTGCCAAGCGCGAGCAAAGAATCTGGCGGCACTCCGAACCGCTATGGTCTCAAGGGAACTCGACCCGGTAATGGCACACTTCCACAACTTTGTTGCCGTCTTCTTGGAAAAGTGGGAACCGAACAAAAACTTGAACTGTATCCTTGCCGAAACCGCGGAAGCTTTGGGAGGGCTGTCCGCTGACGTCACTTTCTGTCTATTTGGACGAGCCGTGTGGCTGCGCCGGCTCCCAGTGAACCTTGACATCCCAATTAATCATTTTTTACCGGTTGCTCTCGTCTGGAGTTGAAAAGGAAGAGATATGCTCGACAAGAATGCGATATTTTTTATCTCGCCAAAATGGATTGGACGACCTTTTGTAGGGCTCGGCAGATTTCTCGCTGTTGACGACGAAGGTTTCGTTGCCTTAATCAAAATTCCCGTTGAGTCCGGCGACTCCAAGAAAGCAAAGCCTAAACCGCTTTGTGGCCCTGTGAAGGTTCCTCTTGCCGAATTTCTTCTTCAGATAGAGCAAGGTCAGGTTACTCCTGCACAATACAGTCCACCAAGATTGATCGCGAGCGGCCTATCCGAGGCGGAGAACCGGGAATTCGAGAAAAACAAAGCCATTATCTGCTCACTAGACCTAGACGATTCCATCCTTTTCAGCACTGAAGCAATGGCCAGGCTTTTGAGAAAGGCGAGCGAGGGGAATAAGGTGTCGGAGCGGAAGATCAGGAGATTGTTGTACACGTTCTATGCGCTTGGGCAGACAGAGCTTAGCCTTATTCCCCAACTGAATAGGCGAGGAGGTCCAGGGCAGGAGCAGAGGGCAGGTACCGCCAAGCGCGGCAGGCGCGCGGCTAGCATGGCATTGGAGGGAAGAGACATTCCTCTGCCCGTGGTCAGAAAAGAACTAAGGGATGGAGTTGAAAAGCATTATCTGCCCGGAAAGAACACTTTTCGTGAAGCTTTCGTAGAAACCTTGAAGGAGCACTTTCACCGTGAAGGCGCCGATCTTAAATCAAAAGAGTTGAACGCCATACTCCTTCCAAAGGAACAGCTGCCGACAAGATGGCAGTATCTCTACGTCATTCAGACTATGGAGAAGGAAAACAAAAAACGGGCCGCAATTCCGGGGAGAATGCGTCAACCGGATGAGCCCGAAGAAATACGTGGCCGGGCAACCGACGGTGTTCTTGGGCCAGGTCATCGTTTTGAAATTGATGCAACAAAACTACAGGTACAGTTGGTGTCGAGGTGGTCGAGGACGGAAGTGGTGGGTAATGCCACGCTTTATATAGTGGTCGATGTATGGTCAAGTGCAATAGTCGGATACTATTTCTCTCTCGAAAATGCGAGCTGGAGGGTGGCTGCCTCGGCATTGGCAAACACTTTCAGCGGCAAATGGCAAGTTTTCGAAAGATTGGCGCTCGACTATTCAAAGGAAGACTGGCCATGTCATCATCTTCCCAGCATCTTAATGGCTGACCGCGCCGAACTACTGACCGACAGCAGCATAGGCGTCCCGAAGGTGGGGATGAAGGTAGAAATTGCTTCTTCGTGGTGCCCTGAGATGAAGGGGACCGTGGAAAGCAAATTCTCAGAGATAAAGAAAGCACATTACAGGCTCCCCGGTTCTTACCCGAAGGACAGGCAACGCGGGGAAAAGGATGGCAAAGACAATGCAGTCCTGACGATCGACGAAGCTGAGCGGATTCTGGTCCAGGCAATTATTGCCATCAACAGGCAGCCGGTATCATCCACGCGGATCCCACCGGAGCTCTTTGAAAGCGGTGTTGAGGATATATCCCGAATAGGATTGTACACTTGGGGCCTTAAGTGCAAACCTGGGCTTACGCGGACCATGTCGGAAGACGATTACAAATACTATCTGCTCTCCCCTGGCACGGCATCGATTGACCATGAAGGCATAAGATTCAGATCCCATGTTTTCAGACCCATATGCTCAATGCTTGAGATCTTATCGATGAAAGAAAACAAGGTCCAAGTACGCTACAACGAGCACAACGCGCAAAGCGTCTATTTTTTCAACCGTTCCTCAGGAGCATGGGAACAGGCATTCAACATGAACCAAAACATCATGAGGAGAGCCTTGGCTTTCTATGAGTGGGACCTCTTCAGGAAAAAATACGAGACATTGGAAGAGGCAGCGAGGATGCAGAACGCTCATGAGGTGGCAAGGAACAGGGATGATGCCAACGGCATCATCCGCATAGCAAAGAAGGAGAAGAAGGCACAAGCCGCCATATCGAAACCTAGCAAAAGCCGTCGTGCGATCAGGCAACATAAGGCTGAAGAGAAAAACGCGGTTCGATCAGACGCCACCCACCAGCTATTACCTGGCTCAACTCCAGAGCCACTGAAACCAATAGTGATTGATGCTAAACCCCGGCCAGCCACAAAATCTGTCGCAGCGATAACTGCGGACCTTTGGGAGGACGAATGAGCGAACTGATTTATACCCCACACCCTTTGCCTGAATTTGCTGGCAATCCACTTGTAGAGGTTCTCAAACCCCTTCCGGCTGATGTAGTCGACAAGATAAAGTTATTAAAGCGTCGGCCGGATTTTAACGAGCATGAGTTGAACCTTAACAGTTCAATGCGGAGACTGTGCACCGCCAGGCTGAAGAACTTCATGTTCCCCATGGATAAACATGTTGAAATTTTCACCAACATTCACAGCCTCATCGTCGGCGGATACAAGGATAGAAATCCGTTGACCGCACAAGGCCAGCAGTCACTGTACCAACAGTCAGCATCGCCATCGACAGTCACATTCTTAACGGGTCTTTCTGGTGCGGGAAAATCCGCGTTGATCCGAGCGATTATGAGGACCATGGGACCACAGGTTATCAATCACAGTGAATATAACGGCAAGCCGTGTCCGTACACCCAGATTTTGTACGTCATGCAAAATGTGCCGGTGAATTCGACAGCGAAAAACATGTGCATGACCCTTGGCAGCGAAATGGACAATCTCCTCCAGAGAGAGATTGTCACCCCGATATTTTCAAAAAACAGGACGCACACCGACTTCATCCTCGGGCTAAAGAAGTCGGTGAAGCATCTGCGTCTCGGGGCTATAGTCATAGACGAACTACAAAATGTGAATCTGAGAAGGGGCGCCAACAAGGATGAATTTCTGGCCATGGTCAGTAATTTCCGCGATGAGCTGGGTGTCCCGATCATATTGGTTGGTACAACGGCTGCGAAGAAGATTTTATTCGCCAATAAGAATATTAGTGTGCAAAGGCGGTTTTGCGACGGAGGGTTTGAAGAACTCGACCCCCCAAAATCCGCGCAAGAGGATGACTGGTACAAGTTTTGTAAAACGATGTGGCGTTACCAATGGGTCAAGGATCCGGTAGGATTTTCCGATGAAATATGCGAACTCCTGTACGACCTGACCCAAGGCGTCACGGGAATCCTCCTCACTCTTTTCATTAACTGTCAAATGGCAGCTATTGGAGGACAAGAGCGTGTAGACGGGCGGTTGGTGGAAAACGTCTATCTGGAGCAAATGAAACCACTCCACGCGGCGCTGGACGCCTTACGCTCGAAAGACCCAGTGATGATTGCCAAATTTGACGATCTCTATTTCAGTGCGGCAAACGAGGTCACGAATTTTGCTGATTGCAGAATGGGCGAGGTGAGCAAATTCGAAAAAGAGGCCTTTGTGGAAACCTCCGCCGTCGAACCAAAATTTTCTGGCGCTCGAAGAAAAAAGGCGAACCCGGAAAGAGTTGCCCAGTTGCGGAAGGAACTGATAGGCGAACAGCAGCACCATCAAAAATTTGACAATATTCTCAATGGATAGGCCCACAATGACTCGTCATTTCCCATCCTTTCCACTACCTGCGGAAGGAGAAACCATTTTCTCCCTCTTTACGCGCTGCAAGGCGACGTCAGGCTTTCCCGCCGATGCGATAGTTCGGGAACTGACGGGGCAGAAACTGAAGTCGCGCCTCATAGCGGCACTGCCTGCGTACCTCCCTACCATGGCAGCGAAAGTTCACAAGAACCATCCTTATAGTGATTCACTCAATGTCGTCAGACATTACAGCCTGTTCCCCTACCTCTCGTATTTTATGCCTGCGCCGATACGTACGGAGCTCGAAACGAAAATAGCTTCGACTGACGTGACCCAGCCAATAGGTCTTGGCATGGGGCTAGCGAAATATCCTGCCAACATCGCGACTGCACCCCGCTATTGCCCTTCTTGTATCGAGGAAGGGATCAAAGCGGAGGGGTTTCAGTATTTTCGTCGCGAACACCAACTTCCTGGCGTTTATATCTGTTGGAAGCATAGACAGCCTCTTTACCATGGATGTAAACTGTGCGGGGAGTATCCGCTCCGTAACAAGACTCTCACTCTCGCGGGAGAATGCAATTGCGAGTCAGGCATAGAGCCTCTCCCAGCCGCTTTGGTGGAAAGCCCTCCATCTCCTTCGCTCTTATGGTTGGCAGAACAGAGCGCTTACCTTCTTACTTCTTCCGGCACGAGGTTCGGCAATTCATCGGCTGCGATCGGGCATAAGTCCGCATCGCAGGCAAGCAATCGGCATGGCACAGTCGATTATCGCGCTGTTGCAGTAAAAATAATGGATTTCTTTGGGGACAATACCCTGAGGTTGCTGAACGTCAATGTGCTAACGAGCGGCCAGCCGGCTCCCTGGATACGAAAATTTTTTTATGGAGATCGCGGACATCGGCCTACGCTGCTTTACCTGCTCCTCATTGGCGCTTATTTCGATTCGGTCAGCCATTTTGAGGCCGAGGGATCAGAGAAAGCAGGCGCGAAGCAGATCGCCCCAAGAAAGGTTGTAAATGCAGCCGGCCTCCTCAGCAAGCATCGCGGGACGCTGACGAAATTGATAAAGGAAACACCCGGGTTATCCCGTAGTGATTTTCAGAAATATGCACCAGGGGCTTACGACTTTCTGATTCGGTATGATAAAGACTTCTTCCAATTACAGCTTCACCGAGCGATGGCCGTAGATGCCCCGCGCGGGCGCAGTATGGGTTGGGCCGCCTTGGACTCGACGAAGGCTTGCGAACTCGAAGAACTTTTTACGCAGGAATATAACAAGATCGAAAAACCTGTTTATATCACTCCGACTTCAGCTCTTCGTTCATGCCGAATTTTCGAAAAATTTCGGGCGGACTCCTCGCGTTTCCCGGAGGTCACCAAGGTCCTGACCAAGAACCTTGAAGACAGAGACAGTTTCCATAAAAGGCGGCTGCGTTGGGCGATTACGGAGATGAGACGGACAGGCACACCGATATCGGCGAACAGGCTACGAAGGGTAGCGGATTTCGAGCTCAAAGTGTTGCACCGTCACCGGGATTTTATTCTCGCTACAATCCAGGAACTAGGCGCGGATGTTGATGATAGATCTTTTCTTGCTTGATTAGAAAATGTCAACATGCCCCGTCTCCTGTCATTCAAACAAAACTAACAGTGATTGACTTAGGACCTGCTTCTTAAATAGCAAATATACAAAATAATAATAGAAAAATCGTTCACAATATTTTTGATAGCCAAATATCATATTTTCTAATATTATTTTGTATTTATACTTATTTGTTTCTATAAGTATGTTTAACAACATTATTTACAAATATTGTTTTAATATATTTATAATTTTAAACATGTTTATACATTATTTTTGATACAAGAGAAGTATAATCACTTGGGGTATTCACGTTATAAAATGACAACTCTACATTAGATATTGAGTCTAGTTTATCAAAAGTAACAAATCTAGTCCGAATACGGTCCAATAAGTTCAGCAGTTTTCGGTCGTTCTGTTTAATGGCCTGTTCTACAGCCAAAAGGCAACGTCGATTATAAAGGGCATATATGGGTTCTTTGCCATCTGAACTAATCGGCACTATAGCGTCATATTCACCCATATCAGAACAGAGCAATCGTATCACATCTGGATTAATGAAAGGTACATCGCAAGCCGTAACGAATAACCATGCATTAGAACTAGCTGTCAGGCTCGCATGCAATCCAGAAAGAGGGCCGAAACCATTATGAATATCATTAACTTTATGGCAGGGTAGAAATGAGTAAACTTCTGGAGTATTAGTAACCAGTATCACGTCCTTAAAAATCTGGGCCATGGTTAGATAAATAATTTCTATCAGGGATAACCCACAAACCTTCAGTAGAGCCTTATTTGTCCCCATGCGACTGGAGGCTCCACCGGCCAAAATCACTCCAGTAATGCTATCATATAACTTCCCAGTGCCACCTTGCACACAACCAACTATTTCACCTAGCTCATTTGCCCGTATGCCGGGCAATTTGCATGAAAAACGCCCTCCGCAATCGCTCTGGTCGCCGCAGATCTTCTCCACGGCATGGCCGATGACCGACCAGAATGCCTCCAGGTTCTCTAGGGCCCCTTTGGGGCTGCCCGGTAGGTTGATGATGAGCGTCTGGCCGCGAACCCCCGCAACCGCCCTGGAAAGGGACGCCATGGGGGTCTTCTCCAGGCTCCTCAGGCGCATCAGCTCGCCGATGCCGGGGATCAGGCGCTCCACGACCTTCATGGTCGCCTCGGGGGTCACGTCCCGGGGCGAGACCCCGGTGCCGCCGGTGGTCAGAATCAGGTCTACCTTGCCCCCGTCTGCCCAGGCGCCCAGCACGGCCACGATCTGCTCGAAATCGTCGGAGATCACCTGGGCCTCCACCGTGCTCACCCCTTTCTCCGCCAGCCAGGAGGCCAGCGCCGGGGCGCTTTCGTCAACCCGCTCGCCCCGCGACCCTTTGTCGCTCAAGGTCAGAATGGCCGCTCTCAACGTTCCTCATCCCGGCGGTATGCTCCACTTTTGCCGCCTACCTTGTATAAGAGCCGGATGTTGTCGACGGTGACGGATTTGTCGCTCCCCTTGCACATGTCGTAGATGGTCAGGGCCGCCACGGCCGCGCCAGTCATAGCCTCCATCTCGACCCCGGTGCGTTCGAAGGCGCGCACGGTACACATGACCTCGATCCTTCCGCCGGCCTGGTCCTGTTCGAAATCCACCGCCACGGAATGGAGGGCCAGCGGGTGGGAAAGTGGGATCAACTCCGGCGTTTTTTTTGTCGCCATGATACCGGCCAGCCGCGCGACCCCCAGCACATCGCCCTTGATCACGGCACCGGTCCGGATGGCGGTCAGCAGTTCCCCCGACATGCGCACCTCCGCCGCTGCCGTGGCGGTCCGCATAGTCGCCTGCTTGGCGCTGACATCCACCATGACGGCATTACCCCGAATATCGAAGTGGTTGAATTCCATATTAGTTATAAATTTTCCTTAATATAAGGATTACACATAGGCTGCCATAGCTCCTTATGTGAGAATGTGAGATGGGATTTGAATCACATTTGATCTATATGATTCCCATAAAAGTGTGCGTCAATCTCATCACCAATGGCAAAATATGTCTTCTCGAGTGAAAGAACGGCAAGGGCTTCGGCATCCACCATGGTCCTAAGGATTGCGGTTTGCTGATTCCCGGCCGACGTTGCGTACCAGCGGCCGTCTTCCCGTTCAAGACGGATACGTGCGATCTGGACCTTGCCTGGTTTTTTGTGCAACTCTTCTCGCAAGATGGCCTTGAAGAGCGGACGCAACACCCTACGATAGCCCTGCATCTTGAGTAAAGCCGGCCGCACGAATTCCTCAAATGTAATCATTGTGGAGACCGGGTTGCCGGGCAGAGAAAAAACTGGGGTTGAGCCATGTAAGGCAAAGGCCGTCGGTCCGCCGGGTTTGACGCCCACTTTCCAAAAAAGCTGCCGCGATCCAAGTTCTGCAAGGACATCACGAACGAGATCTCGGTCACCAGCAGACACTCCAGCTGAAGTAATCAAAACATCGGCTTTCAGCCCTTCCAGAAGTTTCTCCAAATGGCTTTCACGCACATCCCTTGCAATGCCAATGACCAACGGTACCGCACCAGTTTCCCGCACCGCTGCGGCCAAGGATAGGGTATTGCTATTAACAATTTCGCCCACCCCTGGAGTGGTGCCCAACTCCACTAACTCGTCACCCGTAGAGAGAATTGCTACGGAGGGTCGTCTATAGACAGGCACCAGGGCAATCCCAAAAGAAGCCAGCATATTTATTTCAGGAGGTCGGATGATCGAGCCAGCTTGAATAAAAGCAATACCTGCGTGGACATCCTCACCCTTAAATCGGATATGCTGCCCCTTTACAACCGGCTCCCGCAGGGCGATCTCGTGGTCGTTTTTATCAGTTTCCTCCAGTGGTACTATCGCATCACACCCATCGGGGATCGGCGCGCCTGTCATGATCCTGATGGCGCATCCTTGCTCCACACACACGCCACCAGCATTGGTGCCGGCAGGCAAAAATGCGTTTACCCGCAACATTCGGGGTACAATGTCGCAATCAGCGAATTTGACCGCATAACCGTCCATCGCTGAGTTATCCCACAATGGCATGTCCCGTGGTGCTATCATGTCCTCAGCAATTACACGTCCAGTGGCGTCCAATAAATGTACTCGCTCTGTACCAACAGGAGACACAGAGGATAAAATGATGTTTATTGCCTCATCGAATGAAACCATCCAATTTCTCCTGATCATGCTTGTAATCTGATACACATATCGGCCATGCTAACCCGCTGATACCAATATTCAGGCCTCGCAAAGCTACAAAGCTGTCCCAATATAATTAACTTGAAAACTCTGCAACCAAATTGTCGTTTAATTTTCATTTTTGTCAGAATAGGCTAACTTCCGTAAGTTCAGACTGACAGTAACCATCTCAACTTTAAACTATTGGCTGACTTATATATTCTTCGAAGGTCCGGTCATACATTTTTATATGTACGAGCCAGAGCAAGCGAATATGAGCTAAATCAGCGACCAAAACTTCGTGGCCAACAATGGAGCGGTGGTGAAGTTCAGCGGTGCTGCTGAAGATGAATCGATGATGGGCACAATGTTCCATGGTTCTGGGAAAGCCAACCATATCCATGCAAACATTCTCGGAAGAAACATGGTTCACTATATTTCCCAACAAAAAATCAAACTCAGTTGTCAAATTACGTCCTGGTTGGTTACTGAGAAGTTCGATCATTTCATCCAGTTTGCCGATGATGCACCTATATCGGCTATCGCTGATGCTATTTACCTCGCAAATTTCTTGTACATCCCTCAGCATTTCCTGTGTAGGTTTGCTATATTCTACGTAAGTATGAAATTCCATGATCAATGCCCTTTGGCTTGAATCGAAATTCCCCGTTAGATAGCCAGGTGCTGCCGTCTGGTAATAAAATATCGGGAAATATGGCCTGAAGTTATGCTCTTTAATAGGCTGCATAGCAAAATTATCTGAATATGGATTGTGTTATTAATCAATACACCTCACCTGATCAACAGGGCGAATAGTCCCGCCAATAAGGACCTTGGCGAAGATACCCTCCCTGGGCATAATGCAGTCTCCAGCCTGGTTGTAAATGTTGCAATGAGTATGGCAATCCTTACCAATCTGGGTAACCTCCAGTAAGGTTTCACCCACCTGGAGACGGCTCCCCACGGGGAGCACAACCAGCTCAATGCCCCTGGTAGTGATATTTTCAGCGAAATCACCCGCGCTCACATCCAGTCCTAGCGCCCGCATCTTGTCAATGCTCTCCTCGGCCAACATGCTTATCTGGCGGTGCCAGTCGCCGGCATGGGCGTCCCCCATGATTCCATGATTTTCCTGGACTTGGACCTCAGGCACCGGCGTTTTGCGCTCACCCTTTTTTTCACTGATGCAGATAGCGACGACCTCCGCCATTCTATCCTCCAATCTGTGCCATCATAAAATTCTCGTACCCGTGCCCGATAAAGGAGATATTATGCCGCACAGGTTTAGCCTTGACGATGTCCCTAATGGTATTTTTCAGTTTCAGGCTATCCAAAGGACGCAGACAATGGAGCAGGTCAGTCTTGTCGTCAGAGAACAGGCATCCCTTGGCCTGGCCGGTGGAGGTCACCCGGATACGGTTGCACTCCTCGCAGAAATGGTCCGACACGGCGGTGATGATGCCGATGGTGCCGCGGGCGCCGGGGATTCGGAAGTCCCGGGACGGGCCGGCATAGGCGCCCTTGCATACGTGCTCCAGCGGGTAGCGCGCCGCGATGCGCCGGAGGATCTCCTCGCCGGGAATGGAGTAGCGTTGCCACCCCTCATCTTTGATCACCGGCATGTATTCGATGAAACGCACCGAATTGCCGCGGTTCCGGGTCAGTTCGGCAAAGTCGAGGATCTCTCCGTCGTTGACCCCGGCCATGACGACCATGTTGATCTTGGGGGGCGGGAAACCGGCTCGTTCGGCCGCATCCAGTCCCCGCAGCACCGCATCCAGATCGCCGCCCCGGGTGATGGCGCCGAAGGTCTCCCGGTTAAGGGAGTCGAGGCTGACGTTCAGGCGTTGCACCCCCGCCGCGTGCAGGTCGGCGGCCATTCGCTCCAGCAGGAGGCCGTTGGTGGTGAGGGCCAGGTGGCGGAGGCCGTCGATCCTGGAGAGGCGGGAGAGGAAGTCCACGATGCCGGCCCGAACCAGCGGCTCGCCGCCGGTGATGCGGATCTTCTCGATCCCCAGGCCCACGGCGGCCTCGGCGATCAACAGCAACTCCTCGTAGCGTAGGACCGCGTCGTGCCCCTGGTCGGCAACACCCTCTGCGGGCATGCAGTAGGAGCAGCGCATGTTGCAGCGGTCGGTCACCGACAGGCGCAGGTAGTTTATGGTTCTCCCCAGGGAGTCAGTCAGTTGCACGGATGATCCGCTCCTCCACGAAATCCGCCACCTGTGCAGGGTTGTTCAGGTCCAGCACCGGCACGTCCAGGTTCAAAGGTTCATCGCTGGCCACCGCCAAAAGGCTCGGGTCGTGTTCCTCGCCCCGGCAGAGCAGGGTATCGCTTCGCTCCCGGCGATGGACCTCGATCTTGGGGAGGCCGCTTTTCTTGAACCCCTCGGTCAGGACCAGGTCCACGTCGCCGAAATAGGTGGCGATCAACTCCTCGATGGGTGGGGAGGCGTCGTGTTTCTTGATGACGGCCAGTTTTTCCGGCGAGGAGATCAGCATGGTGTCGGCGCCGGCCTGGGTCAGGCGGTGGCTGTCCTTGCCCGGATGATCGATATCGAAGCGGTGGGCGTCGTGTTTGATGACCCCCAGCCGGTAGCCCCGGCCCTTGAGTTCGGTAATAACCTTCTCCAGCAGGGTCGTCTTGCCGGTGCCCGATTTTGCGACGAATGAAACGGAACGGGTGGTCATGGATTCCTCTTAAGCCGTCTTAAGCCGATTTAATATCGGCATTCACGAACAGGGGTAATAGAAAACACTTAAATCATTAGAAAACGTTCTACCACCGCCATATTCAGCTATTTATCGCTACACTTTGAATTGCCCCATATACATCTTCAGATCTTCTGCTAGATTTGAAAGTTGATTGGTAGCAACTACGGACTCGTTACCACTTTGAGCGGAATGCTGCATCGCCTCGCAAATATGCTGGATGTTCCTGCTAATTTCGGCCGTGGTGGCGCTCTGTTCCTCAGCAGCCGTGGCAATCTGGCTGATATGGGTGTTCACTGAGTTTACCTGTTCTTGGATAACCCGAAGCGCTACACCAGATTTTGCAGCTTCATCCATTCCTCTCTCCACCTCTGAAATCCCCTCATTCATGGCGAACACTACCTCAGCTGTCTCGCCCTGGATGGCCTTGATCATATCGCTGATCTCGTGGGTTGCAGTAGTCGTTCGTTCCGCAAGAGCTCTGACCTCGTCGGCTACAACTGCGAACCCACGACCCTGTTCACCTGCACGTGCAGCTTCAATGGCGGCGTTCAGAGCCAAAAGGTTGGTCTGATCAGCAATATCTTCAATTGTACCTATAATTTCACCTATTTGGTCGCCACAGCTCCCTAAGCTTTGTACTGTTTTTGCGGTTTTCTTCACCCGGTTAGCGATGCGGTTCATGACCCGAACGGTATTTTCAACGACATTCACACCATTTTCGGCAGTTTGGCTAGCCTGTAGCGCCTCAAATGCTGCGGTCTGGCAATTCCGAGATATATCGCCACTAGTGGTAGACATTTCCTCGCTGGTTGTTGCTAGCGAATCAAATTGTGTGGCAATCCCTACGGCTTCGGCGGTCATCTTATCGGCAAGGTCAAGCAACCTGGCGGCTTCAAAAGCCACGCTGTCGCTATTAATTGAAACTTTAGAGATGATGCAATTCATTTTTTCAATGGTACTGTTCGCCTCATAGGCCAACATACCAATTTCATCCTTTCCAACGATGTTAGAACGGGCTGTAAGATCTCCCCCTGCCGCGGCCTGAAGTGTTTCTCGGGTTGTTTTGAGTGGTCGAGTCATTGAATTGGAAATCATATTGCCAGTGATGATGGATATAACTATCAGTATGACAACAATAGCAAACAGCATAACGTTCATACGTGAAAAACTGAGAGCTCCCAAGGTAGCAATTAGTAACAATCCGATACAGTTAATTATCGCAAAGGCCATAATTTTGTTTCTTGTCTTTATATTAATTAATACATCCAATTTTAGTTCCTCGCATCTGATATAAATACAATTTATTAACAAGAAATAAGTATTTAAACATTACTTATAAATAATTCTGTTTTGTTATTTGATAAATTTTGCTAAATACTACTTTAATTTGTTATTTATCCTGATTTATAAATCGTTTTATTATTTATATATAATATACTTTATTAAAAATTGTTTGCGGCGTAATAGGCTTTTGATATTGCTAAGTTTTTAAATTCTTGTGCACGATCAGGATAAGCATCAACGCCTTCGATCACGATTGCTTCAAAGCTGTCAACCCCCAAAAACTGCATTAATGATTTAAGATACGGTACTGAGTGGTCCTCATCTTTCCCATAATGAAAACCGCCAGAAGAATGAATATGGAAACACTTTTTACCCTTATTTTTCAGAAGCCCTATAGGGCCAGTTGGTGTATAAGCAAAAGTTTTACCGGCCACACAGATCGCATCTATATACATTTTGAACTCAGCGGGAAACCCAAGATTATACATTGGAGTCACAAATACATATTTGTCTGCCGAAATGAACTGGTCAGCATGATTCGAAATCTGTTCAATTTTTTGTTGTTCAGTCTGCGTTAGAGAATCAAAGTTTCCGCCGCATCGCATTTTTTTCAAGCCATTTAACACATCAGCATCAATTTGTTGTATCTTGTCACGATAAAGATTCAGAAATTGCACTTCATCCTCAGGATTGTGCTTGATGTATTCTTTCAAAAACTCTTTTCCAACCGTAAGGCTGCAAGATAATTCTTCAGATTTCAAATTACATGTAACATAAAGTAGTTTTGCCATATTTTTCCCTATCAATATTATGTATTATTACACAATAAAACAGTTTGCTCTGTACTTATTTTGTAGATATTCCAAACATTTTAAAGCTAAGCCACATACAAATCGGATCGACAATGATGCTCACGACATAGCACGGACCCCACAAGAAGGGAATTGGTCGAAACCATGCATTAAGTAACAAGTCAAGGTCGGTTGGAGGCCTCAAAACCGACGCTCCCATCATAGCTTTCGCTCCGCTAAATGGGGCGCCAAAATAATAATGAGTGATTGCCGTGATGGCAAAATTCATGATCAACAACATGATGGTAATGACGGCCATATTACGAATAAGGACCTCGCCGGGGGTTCCCGGCTTTGCTCCAAGCTTGTGTGCCACTACAGTACAAAATCCTCCCACATTAAATATAGTTGCAAACAACGATCCGACAACAGTACCTATTGCCGTACACATAGGAACAACCATTTTAAATGTTGTAATATCTACAAAACCATCAAAAGCAACAGCCATATATATACTAACTACAACTGAAATTATAATAGATACCCAAACATTAATTGAAAGTATGAAAAACAATTTTTTAAATCCTGTCATCATTAAGCCCCCCGAATTTGATAGTTATGATATTCATTCAGTTACAATTAATTATTAATATTGATTTTTTATATTGAGTTTTTTTGATGTACTTTATGCTCTTTGAGTTACGACGCTGACGGTTGCCTTTGTGAGTACCACAACATCGAAAGTGGCGTAAGCTTATAGCTTCATTCCTGGAACTACGGCTATACAAGAGCTTTACCGATCTACTTAGTTCATTGAAGTGTTCAGACCAGCAGGCGACAGAGTGCAGATTTACCATGTACAACCTCCTCCCCCGCCGCAAGCAGCGGGGGTTTGCAGACTTGGTTGATATTTGAATTTTCACTAGCGTCTGATAATCTGGCCCACTAATATTCCATCCCTAAAATGGTATGGCGAACTCCGTGAACACCATATCGCCCTTTGCGTGGTTTCGAGCTTCAATATCATGCCACCAAAGAATATTCACAAATGCTCCAGGTTTGATAAAGGGAAGCATAATTCTTGAAGCAGGACCTATCCCTGTAGCCCCGTATAGGTTATCTTTATTCCACCCGACATCACTGCCAGAGTCTTTTGTGATCTGCTGAACATTATAAACAGTGCCGCCTAGGTTAAAATTCGGAGTGAGTTGGTAACCAAAACCAGCCTCAGTGGTCAGATTGTCACCTGGTTTTATATCGTAACTAGACATCTTTGTTGATGTTTCATAGGTTTCCATCAACGATAAAGATAAATCCCTATTCTTATCAAGCCAGTATGTCCCGCGGAGTTGGAAATCAAATGACCAAAAATCTTTTGCATAATTGCTTGCTCTTGCTTTGCTGTAATTGCCAATGCCTGCGAATAAACCAGCGCGAGTACTGATGGCAAATTTGTCAAACATCCACCCCTGCATGAATTCGATACTCGGGTCGCCTATGCTCATTGTGTATTCATCTTTTAATGGTGCGCTACCATTAAACTTGGTTGCCGTATAGGCAGCAGTGGCTGCGACGTTGAAGCCTGTAGTGCCACCAAGCAGGCCTTGTTTGAACATATGTATATATCGCAACGTTACAACCGCAGCATTAAAGTCTGGACCCGGTGTTAAGTCTCCGCTATTTTTTGTCGACTTATCGAACGTATAATATGGCAGTGCGATTAAAAAATAATCACCCGGAGGGTTCATAGCTCCGTTGATAGCATTTGGTCCGATATTGTAGTGGCCCATTGGTTGTGCCATCAGTGAACTAGCAAAAACTAAACCAGTATTAGATAACAATATTGTTAGTGCTATACTGATATTTATAACTAGATTTTTCATTTTATCTCCTGTCAATTTAATATTTATTACATATTAAATATTACTATTTCATAATTATATTTTTATATTTTCAATATATACACTTTTGTTCAATTCTACATTAACTGATTTTGCTATTTTATTATCTACAATAATATCCAAAGTATATTGTCCGCTATTTTCATCAAGCTTATCGAATTTAAAATCACCATAATTATCTGTAAATATGCTAGCTAACACAGTTTGTTTTCTTTTAAGAACAATTTTAGCACCTTTAACACAATCCACCTTGTCCCCGCTTTTCATAGCAACACTGCCTGCTATAAATGCTTTAGTGAATCTGTACAGATTCTTATATAGAGTCAGTGGGCCCGTTTTCAAATTCGGCTTATAGGCTTCCAGCTCCTGAGACTTTATAAGGTTTGAGCGTTCTTCATCGGTCATATACTCAAGACGCAGTGCACCTGTTGGGCACACCTGGGCACAACGCGTAGTTTTCCACCCGTCATCAAGCAAGTGAGCACACAATGTGCATTTTTGCGGTAGTTTTTCCGCATCATTCCAAACTATCGCGTCATAGGGGCACATTTTCACCAATTCAGGCTGCATTTTAGCTCTGATCGGATCAATAAGAACAACACCGTCGGGGCGCCGACTAATTGCGTTGTTTTTTGCTTTAGTGGTACATGGGGCTTCAGCACAATGCATACAGATGTGTGGTCTGAATACTACGTCTATAAGAGAGCCATGCCCCCGCTCGTTACGCGGCAACTTTATCCAAGCATGATTGTTTCTTGGTTGTTTTGCGCTATACCCTGGAAAAGTGTTGTCACTGTATTCATCCTTACATGCGAGGTAGCAACTGCCACAATCCTCACAGAGAGCTGGATCAATAACCATAAAATGTTTTTTTGATGACATAGTTAGGCTTTCCTTTCTTTCCAGTGTTCAATCTGTACTAAACAAGTGTTAGCGGCATGAGAGTGGCTGTTCGTCACGATGTGGCGCTTGGATGTCAGAAGATTCAGGCAACCGCCTTTATCAGCAGAAAAGCCTGGCTCACCAATCGGATCATAAGTTGCACAGGATTCGTAACCATGTACGGCGCCTGGACGAATACGATTTGTAATCTGTGCGGCACAGATAACTTCACCACGATCGTTGAATACCCTAATGAGATCTTTGTTCTTGATATTTCTTTTCTCAGCATCTTCGGGATTCATCCTGAGACTCCAATAGTAATAACCGTCGACAAGGGTGCGATGATCCTCTATGTCATTTATAAAACTGTGCTTGCCGTCAGAATGCGAATGATAGGAATAACGTGGGTGGGGCGTCATCAATTGAAGTGGATATTTTTGAAATATTTCGCCGCTGTGAGCACCTTCCCATGATGGAATCCAAGAGCACATTGGCGGGCGTTCCTTATCGTTCGGGTCAAATGCCATCAAACTTGACGATATGAACTCCACTTTCCCGCTCTGCGTCGACATGCCTTCTTGAAATGTATCGTTGTATTCTGACGGGAACGGTGTAGGTTCAGGGGTATTTTTCTTTTTGCCCTCATAATACCAACGCGTTCCAACTGGATCCCGTTGAGCATTGTTTGGTGCAGGCAGGATGTAATAACCTTTCTTTACAAAGTCCTTCCACTTGATATCGTGGACCAGGTCTGTACCTTCAAAAAGCCTGCGGCACCAATCGTATTGCGACATCCCTTCCGAATAGTACGCTGAGAGCCCAAAACGTTTTGAAAGCTCAAAAAGGATATCGTAATCTGATTTTGATTCTCCCAGGGGCTCAATACATTTGTGCTGCATAATAAATGTCCTGTAGTTCATACCGAGGAAACTATGTTGGACGTATCCGCCACAGTTGGCAGCTTCACCTATGTCCCAGCGCTCAAAGTTTGTGCAGGCGGGCAGGATAATATCGGCAAATTTTGTTTCTCCCTCCATCCAGACGGCTTGATTGACCACGAACTCCAGGTTGTCATTGCGATAGGCTTTTACAAAGCGGTTTGTTTCATTCATTGTTCCGATGAACGAACCGCCATACCGGTAATACATTTTGATCTTTGAATGTCCCGGCGTTGGATACATTATTTTACGGAACTGGCCGCGTATAGTCATGGAGTCGGTCATCCAGGCATCTACCGGTTCACCCATCAATGCTTCTGGAATCTTAAGACGCGGAATAGCCTGATACACCGTGTTGACACTTGGGAGCTGGGGCATTTTTTGGTATAGGTTGAAGATCATGCCCGAAGCAAAAAGGTCGCCTGACATCCCACCTTCCGCATAACCAGGGAAGTAAAATTTGGTATCCAGTGGCGTACCCATCTGCATACCGCCCATATTGACCCCCGGCTTGCCGATACCTTGCATGGCCATCAGCAACACCATGGATCGGGCCCATTCAATACCGGTCGCACAACGGCATGCGCCACCGACCATGTTGCCTGTTCCACCGCAGCTCAGATAGGTTTTTTTGCTGCCCCACTCCCTGGCAAGGGCACGTAGATCCTTAGCCGGCACCCCTGTTTCCTTCTCCTGCCATTCCGGAGTTTTGGCAATGCCGTCCTCCCCCTTGCCCAAGATGTAGTCCCGCCAAATTTCAAACCCGGTAGTACGATTCTCAACGTACCACTTGTCATACAAATTTTCGGTAATCCAGACATATGCGATTGCTAGCGACATTGCTGCACCTGTATCCGGGCGCGGTGAAAACCATTTACCGCCGGTGAGCTTGGCCGTGTGATTGAGATATGGATCGATATGCACAACCTTGATGCCGAGTTCCTTCAGCCACAAACGACGCGAGGTCCCTTCCATGGAGTGGTAAATCCCGGCGGTTGACTCAGGGTCGCTCGACCAGAAAACAACCATCTCGGCTTCCTTCATAAGGTCTTCTACAGTGCTATATGGCTCGGCACACCCTAAACGCGCCGCATACCCCCAATGGTGCATAGCTCCCCAGTGCCACCCTTCCCAACTGTCGGGGTTATTCACAACTGCGGTATGCCCCAACGCATTCATCATCCGCCCAAAGGCGCTAATCCAATATCCTGTCGATCCCCACATATGGTGCGAAGGGTGGCAGGCCAACAGTGACCCGGGCCCATATTGCTTTTTGCCACGTTTTATCTCATTGGCTACGATATCGAGGGCCTCATCCCAGCTGATTCTTTCGTAACCCGAAATTCCGCGATTTTTGCAGTTACGCTCACCATTTGGGTCAAAATCCACGCGCTTCATGGGATAAAGCAGCCTATCCGGCGAATATATTGTGGATTTCATATTCATGGTGTGGTTGTTGATGGTAACTTTCCGGGGGGGAGTGAAGGTTTTGCCGCGTGCCTGAATGCTCCAGCCTGGAGCGTCTTTATCGTCCAAATCAATCGGTGTGATTCGAAGAATTTTATCGTCTTTCACGTAGACAAACACCGGACCGCCATTGGTAAGGTTGGTATAACGCTTAACCCCCTTACCCATGTCGATGCCATAGCCCCCACCCAAAAGAATCGGAGCTTCAGCCATTAGATTCAGAATCTCGGAAAACCAAGCAGCAACCTCATGTGAACCATCTGCACTCAACTGAAAGTTTTTCATGGCATGAATACGTTCCAAAAAATCACGCGATTTCAAAAAAGAGCGCATAGCTACTGCGGGAGTCTCCCAACATATTGTCAAATCGGGATTCGGATGAATGCCTGCGGTTGAACTGAGCTGCCCACGTTTAAAGACCAAATACCTGCCTGCCTCGGCATTCTTGACACGCATTTGAACAACAGCATCACGTTCCTTCAATTTTTCCGCAAAAGCCGGGTACTTACGTGCAGTCATACCTATGGCTTTAGGTATGGCAAACAGCACTAACTTAAACCCCTTCATTTCAAACATCATAAATTCCCCCCGTTCATTTTTGTTAACCGGTTAACAATTTATGTATGCGCTATTTTGGGTTTTGTCAAGTTTTTTTACGAGGGTTCAAATCAAGGGGCAAACATGAGGGATATTGGATGGTTATGCTTTTATCTTTACTTTTTTTGTTTACCAGTTTACAATATTAAATGATTCAAAAAAATTGTCAAGAAATTTATGCTGATTTTTTACTGTTAATGGGAGGGAGTGGGCTACGGCTTAATATGAAAGCAGATATAGCAAGATAGTAACTGCCGGTTCCATTATGGTCTTCTGAAGCTGCCACTAATTTTGACGGTATAATCATATATATTATTGTTAATGTGAATTAGTTATAAACCTTATTTAATGTTTATTCCTTTTATACTATTAAATTTAATATAAAATTAACTTACACAATCATTAATAATATATAAATTGTTTTAAAGTATAACTACATCAATTGGGGGTATTTAACTTGACAATATCAGTCAAACGTGAAGAGATCGTAAGAGTTGCATTGGAACTAATAGCTGAAAAAGGCTTTCATGGCGCTCCAATTGCGCTCATTGCAAACAAAGCAGATGTTTCGGTAGGAACAATCTATAATTATTTTGAAAGCAAGGATGACCTCATCAATGTACTATTTCGCGAAATTTACGATAAAATCGTAATTTTTCTACGTCACGGCTATTCCTCCCAAAAACCGATTAAGCAACGCTATCTCCATCTCGCTAAAGCCTTACTCTGTTATTTTACCACTCATCCTCTTGACTTCAGATATATGGAGCAGTTCTACAATTCTCCATATGGTGTTGCTTATCGCAGAAATCAATTGGCAGAAAATACGTATTACAATAATATATGCAATAAACTGTTACTTGAAGGCATCAAATTCAATGTATTAATTGATTTGCCAATACAGGTATTAATTAATTTAGCATTCGGCCCTATAATTACATTAACACGAGATCATATACTTGGTTTTATTGAACTTGATGATAACATCATAAATATATGCATAAATTCATGTTGGAAATCCATAACGTTGTAGTAAAATATACAACTTATTCTTTACTCCAGCGTAATTTTCGGCATTAATACTAATTATTTATTATTATATTTCATTTAAAAAACGAGTTATCGATTTAAGTTCTTCACCACTAAACTTTTTAAATACGTTGATATATTTTTTTACAATTTGACCGTGCACTTGTTCGTGTGCTAATGCTAGTTCAGCACCACTTTCAGTCAAAGTATAATATTTTTCTTTTTTATTATCAGCTAACATTATCTCATCAATAATTTTTTCAGATAATAGTTTTTTAATTATTTTAGTTACAGCTGCTCTTGATATATTAAGACTGTTTGTCAGCAATGCATTATTAACTTTATTTTTCTTTTTTATAATTGCAATAGTGTGGAGTTGAGTAATATTCCACAAACGAGGATCTACAGGACTTCCCTTCTTGTTTTTTATCTTTATTCTTTCCTTATTACGAATTTCTTGTGTTATTATAAAGTGTTCCATCGCCTTTAGTAAATCATCATAGTTTTCCATATAAAAATACTCTCCTTTCAGACACCCTGATCACCCACATATTTGGTGACCTAAGAAAAACCTACTTCGAGGGCTGGAAACAATAGATCAATGAGATGTTCAACGACATCCTCTTAGTTAAAAGTAATCACTTGAATCGTTATGTAAAATTACAATTCTACATGCCGGATTATGTTAAACGACTCAAGTCGAGCGATTGGCTATTATGAAAACTTCCTTTAGATGCTTCCCTTACGCCACGTTGTAGTGGTTTCGCTACTGAATCTCGAAAACATCTATTGCGTTAACCTCGCTAAGATACATCTATCGGGACATTACCAAGCAGCCTAATAACCCTATATTTAGGGATCTTTTTATATGCTAGCTTAGCATTTATAATGCATCCCCGTGTTACAACTCAATGATTTTGTCTGTAATCTCCGTGAAGGCAATGTCGTGGCTGACCAGAAAGAGCTGATCGTACCAATGTTCGGTCAACTCTTCGCGCCCCACGTCGATGGCGCGGAAGGCGTGGGCAAGGTTCTCGCGACGGACGGCGTCAAGGTTGGAGGTCGGTTCGTCAAAGAAGGCAATCCGGGCGCCGATGGTCTGAAGCAGGGCCAAGCGTAATGCCACAACCGCACTCATCATCTGCCCTCCTGACAATTGATCATCGCTCCGCTCCCGGACAACCTCATCCTGCATGTCCCGCAGGGTAATTTGGTAGTTTTCGCCCCAGTACAACTCCTCATCCGAATCAGCAATGGTGCGGTAGATGCGGTCGGCATGAAGGCTGATCTCTTCCCGGAAGCGCTCCGAGAGTTGGGCAGAGACATTTTTGAAGACCTGGTTGCGTAGGAACTTGACCAGTTTTTCCTTCTCCACGAAACCTTTGATCTCGGCCTGTTTGGCCTCGATGTTTTCTTTCAGCCGAATGAGTTGGACTATCTCCGCTTCCAGTCGCTTGACATTCCTAGCCATGTCAATGATCTGCTGACGTAACGTTGCTGTTTCAGCAACAAGGCGTTCCTTTTCCTGACGGGCCTCCCGGTGCCCATCTGGCTGATAGGATTCCTTCTGCTGGGAGAGGCTGGCCTGTTTAACTTTAAGCTGTTCCTTGAGCTCTCCCAGCAACTTCTCCATATCCTTCAGTTTCTGTGTACGGTTGGCAAGTTCGAGGGCATCCTTCTGGTTAGCATTGAAGGCATCCCTGGATGCTTGATGCTGTGAACGTTCGTTCTCGGCCCGCTCTATCTCCTGGTCCAGTCCAGCAAAGGCTTGCAGCGCACCCCTGCGGGTGTCTGCCAGCTTTGTCGCGCCAGCTTGCTGGGTTATCAGCCGTTCCATGCCGTCAGATCGTTCCTGGTTCTTTCTGCGTCGCTCATCAAGGGCAAGGACCTGTTTGTCGAGTTCCTGGAGTCGGATCATGCCAACGGCCAGTTCTTTTTCGGCTGCCTCAGCCTCCTTGATTCGACGTGACTGATCTTCAATCTGGTCCTCTAATCCCTTCATCTGGCGGTCCAGGTCACTGATACGGCTGGTGAAAACGTCGCGGGGTGCGGTGCCGGCGATGTTTCGGCACTCCTCCTGGAAAAATGGACATACACCTTCGGCCAGCTTGTCTTTGCCCTCCAGCAGGCTTTCGCGTCGTCCTTCCAATAAGGAGCGTTGTGCACTCAGACGTTCGGCTTCCTGCCGCAATCCGGGAAGTTTGCTAGCTAGGTCAGTGAATTTAGCATCTATCTGCAATTCCTGGCGTGCCTGATCTAGCTTGGTCTGCTCCTCGGCCAATTGCTTGCTGGTTTTCCCGATCTCGGTGCGTTCGTGCCCAAGCATCTGGGTCAGGCGAAGAGCCTCTTTTTCCAGGTTGGAGACCTCCAACTCAATGACTCTGCGCTCCTGAACTCTTCGGTGCAGTTCTATCAGGAGAGCCTCAGCCTTTTCGAAGACTTCTTTTCCAGCCTTGGATTCATCAAGAATCTTTTGGGCCTTTTCTGATTCCACAATCCGAAACTTTTGATCAGCAATCTTCCCTTCGCCGTCCTTGATGCGGTTTTCAAGAATTTGTATCTCGCTGGAGAGGGCGATGATGGCCTTCTCCCGGTTGTCCAGGTCAAGGAGTTGTTTTTCAAGCTCCTTGAGGCCGGCGTCCCTGTCTTTCAAGTTTTGTTCCTTGACGGCGATTTCACCGGTGATTGTTTTGAACTCGGCTTCTTTCTCGGGCAGCATGGCAAGCTGTTCCTGTTTCGAGGCTACTTCAGCGGCAAGAATATTGATCCGCTCCTGAACAGCCGAAAGCAAGCCGCTGGTCCCTCTGTAGGTCTTACGCCAGGCATCGATGCCAAGGATTTCGTCAAAAGCCTCCTGCCTCTTGGTAGGCTGCTTGATGACAAAGGGACCAAGAAAGTCGTTCTGGAATGGGCCAATCACCAGTTTGAACTGATCCGCCAGGGAGCGGCCGTTATCCAGACCGAGCAACCCGGCAATACGCGCCTCGGTCTCTTCGACGCGTGCGTGGTCTTCCACCTCGAAGCTGCCGCAGACCTCTCTGGCCAGTAGCCACTTAGCCCCTGTCCCAACAGTGCGGCTCACCCGCCAGGCCTCATCGTCATCCGTTCGGAAGACAACATTGATCTCGCCCTTCTTGGCGCCGATAGTGAGGAAACGGTCAACGTTGGAGACAAAATCTTTAGCGTCCACCCCAAACAGGGCATAGCCGATGGCCTCGAAGATTGTGCTCTTGCCAACCCCGTTGGGACCAGACAACACATTGATCCCGGAGGTGAAAGACAGTTCAGTGTCACGGTGTGACTTGATGTTTTTGAGATGTATGGAAAGAATCTGCATGACTATGGCTCACGCGAAAGGAGGCTCAGCAGTTCATCTCCTTCCACGTCCCCCTTCAATACGTGATCACGGATGGCCAGGGCCAGGCTGACCAGTTCAGCCTTCCGCTCCTTATAAGCACTGTTGGCGCTGATCAACTCCCCAAGCACATCCTTTTCGATCTCGGCTAAACTCTTTTTGACCTCTTCGCCATTTCCGCTGCGAGTGACCAGCGAGAGATGGTTCTTTATCTCCACGTGCAGTGGGTTGCAGATTTCATCCAGAACCAATCGCAAGCGTTCGCGGCCCAGCTCGAAAGGATGGAAAGCAACCCGGCCGGCAAGCCTGATCTCCAGCAATGGTTGGCGACCGTCTCCATCGATCAGTTTTTCCGCTATCTGGATGCGAAAGCTCTCCAGGGCCTGTCCGGCATTTTCTGCTCCGTCCAAGCTGATGGTTGCCACCAGCATTGGGCGAGGTGAAGTTTTGCGGAATTCGTGGCTGAACGCCCCCTCCTCCACAGTAACCAGGAAATAGCCCTTGTCATGTTTTTCCTCACCGAAGTTGACTCGCTCCGGCGCGCCGGGATTGTAAGCGTAGTTGCGACCGTCGAGTGTGGCGATGACATAGGATTTATGCCCATGACCCAGTGCCACATAGGCGAATTTGTCCGCAAGGGGCAGCGCTTCGTCCGGCTGCATGTTACCGATCTCCACCGGCGAGTAGGTCCAGACGCCCACATGGAACAGCAGCAGATTGTTCTCGGTCGTTACCGCTTCGCAGATACGGGCCACGTGGTTGCCCGCCTGGGTGCCGATATACCCCAGGCCGTAAATATTCAGCCCCTTGATCCCGATATGGCCGCCCATGCCGGTCTCGGGATCAAACGGCTCGAAACAATAGCCGCCGCTCTCCGTGCGCGACGGCCGCAGCAGGCAGATGTAACCCATCTGTGAGAGCGCCTCCATCCATGAAATGCTGTCGCGGCGGTGAATCCAATCATGGTTGCCTTCCACAGCAATACAGGGGATACCGGCATCCTTGAGTGGTTGCAGGGTTTCGATGGTGCGGGCAAAGGTGCGTGGGAGAATCTGACCGGTATGGAACAAATCGCCGGCGATCAGGACGAAATCCACCTGTCTGGCGATGGCATCGGCCACAATACTCCCGAGCATGCAAAAGAAGTCTTCGTAGCGTTCGGACTCGTTAGCAGAAGTGCGGTATGTTTTGCCGAGGTGGATGTCGGCGGTGTGGAGGAAGGAAATTTGCATATTTATGTCTTTGCATTAAGTAATTGTTTGACACCGTTTTGAATTTCGAACTTATAGTTTGATAAATGGGTATCGGCCCTTGATATTGGCGTTAAGGTATTGGCCCTTTGAATCCGCATTCATCATACTCTCATACTCATGCTCTGGAACTCCCGTGTACTGGTACACAGAACCATGGTTGAATTCAATTTCGAGAGTCTGGCTGTCCGGGTCATATCCGATTGCTCGAATATTGCTTGAGGTAACAGGTATTCGTTCCATTTTTCCTCCCTCCTCTCATATTTTTTTCTTGTCTGGTTTTGCTGTTGGTGCCGCAGCCTCCTGGTGCGCATCCTGTTTCCGCCAAGCCTCAACAAGAGTTTTGTAGTTCTCATCCTTGACTATTTCTGTCCACCCGCCCGGCCTTAAACGCTTTCCGTCTGGCCCCTTTGGCACGACAACCAATGGGTCTTCGCTATCCGGCCACCTTCCAGCAGGCGGAAGGTTAATCCTAGCCCTAATTGGCATATTCACGGCCTCGCCTACGATTAAGGCTTCATGTGTTCGCAGAATTGGGAGCATCGAGAACAAACCTTTGAGACTATCGGATGATATGGATGAGATTTGGCTACGATCCGCCTCATTTGTTAGCCGAAGTGCTACCGTCGTTCCACACTGAGATAGAATTGTTGTGTCAACCTCCGATGGCCGCTGACTGACTAGCATGAGGCCCACACCATACTTCCGGCCCTCTTTCGCTATCCGGCGAGCTGCGGCGGCAGCCCCACCCCGTGCTACCCCAGCATGCTCCATGTTGCTCTTGCTGAGATACCTATGAGCTTCCTCAAGTACAACGAGCAGCGGTCGCAAGCGTCCTCCAACGGGTAGGGCACGTCCCCAGAATGCAGCGTCAAACAGGATGCGCAGAACAGCACCAATGAGATGGTCCAGCACTGAAGAGGGAATCCCAGAAAGGTCCAAGACCGTTATCGAACGCTTGTTGCACATCCAGGATGCAAGCAACGTATCGAGATCCTCTTTCGTAACTCCTTTGGAATCGGGCGTCCAGTTGCCTGGCGCAAACAGGAACTGAAGTTGCTGATCTCTAAGACGTGAGTGAAGAAGTGTCATCTGTTGGCGTAGGTTGGACCCTTCATTCGCTGATGATACGTGCTGCTCCTTAGGGCCAGTGCTCTTATACGTCCGAAATTTTGGTTGAATAAGATTTTCTGCGTCACCCGGTTGCTCCGCTTTACCCCCTTCACTCAGAAGAACCAAAGCATCGACTACGTCATCATCCGATCCACCTTGTTTTTTTGTCACCATCCGATATTCACGGTAGTGCTGGCGAAACCAGAGTTGCTTTAGACTGAACGGTACCGGTGTATCAACGGTAACTTCTTCGGTAGATATCTCCATCGATTTGCCTGTAGCGACAGCAGCGGCAATCGCGTCCTGTTTGAGAGCCACCATTAGGTCCGCTATCACAGAGCGCTGTTTGTCGTCAACACCGCCTAAACATATGGGCACTAATTCATCAAAGGCCAGTGCCCAAAACGGAATACACAGTTTCTGTTCCTCCGTGCCCTTTCGAGGGTTGAGTCGGAAGACCGTCGCATTTTCACCGAGTGCCTTTGCATACTCCCCGTGTAGGTCAAGCAAAACGACGCGCGCACCAGGCAGGTTGCCGGAATCCGAAATAGCAGCCAATAAACTTGCAACGGCTGTGGATTTCCCTGAACCGGTGCTTCCTACCACAGCAGAGTGACGACTGACAAGCCGGTTCAAGTTAAGATATGCACGGATGGACTCTGCACTCGCCACTCTCCCAACCGCGATATACCCTTCCTCGTCACCTGGCGCATATATGGTTTTTAGGTCCGACTCTGTCATCACATGGACTGGATCACCGATTGAAGGGTATTGCGATATGCCTCGCTCAAATCTCGAACCTCTCCGACCTTCCCCAATAAGTTCTACTCGAAACCACCTATTTCCAAGCTGAGGCGCAAGTTCCGGTGGTCCGGGGGCTGCGCCCGCACCAACCTCCGAGATCAAGCCATACAGATCGACATAGCCCGACGGAATACGAATGAATCCTCCAACTTGGCCAACCCTATACGCCTCCCCATTGACAAACAATAAACCGCCTGGTGTATTTTCAGAGAGCTTTACGCTAATGCTCGAACCGTTAACGTCCTCAACGGTTCCAAGCCTGGAGGGGTCTGAGCTAAAGGGACGTGTGTGCATTGTAGCTGTGCCCCCCTCCGCAAAGCTGTTCGAGAAAAAGTCCAAAGTAGTGAAAGTCCCCCAAACAGCATTTTGTAGACTTATCAGGTTTAGTGGAGTCGGTAGTACTAATATCCTCCTCATATAGCCATGGTCTGTGTTCGTCACCTCCGGCGGTTTCTGGTCGATACAGACCCACACGAGTCCCTATGACCGCACCGTCCTTTGCGAGAACAGTGAGATTCCCCTGCTTCATCGCATATTCAACGGCCCGTGGATGATCTGATAGGTTTGAGTACATCAGTGCAAAGCACTGAGCATTACGATTACCGCGCAAACCATCGAGCAGAACTTCGTTGATATGCTCATCAAGGAAAGAGTAGCCACACACTATCATCCGCGGTGCATCCTCATCCCTGTTTGCAGCATCACCACGTTTCCTTATCACCTGCCCATGGAAAAAAGCTCGGAGCCTGTCAAGCATTGCTAAATATGGCATTCGCCGACTCTGATCGTATTTGAGGTGTGATGGGAAAATCATCACCTTACCGGCTTTTGCTTCACGCGTGACACGTACAATGCGTGTAACATGGGTACCATTTACTGTTTCTTCAACCTTCTCCCAATTTATGGACCCGTGGAGTTTCCATAGCCGCGTCCATCGAGCGGGAATAGCATCGTGTTCGATAGAGGCAAGATCAAACCAAGGTTCTCGCGAGCCAACAAACCCATCGAAGTGCGGGAGGGGGTGTTGTTCAAAAGCCTGCTCAAAAAGCAGGTCATAGTTTGGAGTAAAAATCTCTATTGGCGAGAGGCTATGTAGACCACCGATCCACGATGCGAAACGATGATACGAACAGCGATACGCAGGGAGAGACTTCCTCATGAGTTCCGTAACAAGGTCACAAATCTTCATGTCGAGATCCGTTAAGACTTTTTTCGTCATTCCAAGAACCAATGAACTGCCTCGGCGGTTGGTTAGAGTGCGAAGTTCAGTAAGTATGTCCTCAATAGTGGGTGTTTTCCCATCGGCTGACTTGCATTCTTCGCAGAGCGAGTCCCAACTTTTTCTGTAGGTTGAAGTTGATCCATCGGCCTTATCACAGGCATCTAGACTATTTGCTACCCGTTTCGTGAGTTCCACGATTGAAGGTATGAGGACGACACTCTCCTTTCCTTCTACGTCGTAAATGCCAAGAGGACAACCGGCACCGAGGAAACAACCAATGCGTAGTTTATCGTCTTGGAGTACTTGGCGCAGATTTCGAGCCTGCTGGGCGGCATCGTGGATTGCAGCAAGCGATGGTTTATCTGGTGCCACTGCGGCAAGTGGCGATGCTCCGGGAGCAGAAGTAGTCACTGAAATGGAACCTTTGACCATGTGTCTCATCCTCCCTGCTTGATTCCGATCTTGGGCATTTTCATGGCAGCTTTTCCCTAACCGTGCTTCTACTCCACCTAAAAACAAATTTCAACGTAATATCAAAATGTTAAAAAAACTAACATTTCATGGCAAGATGGACATCTCCTTAATATCAAAGCAAAAAAGGCACTTGAAACATGTTCAGGTGCCTTAATTTGCGCCATTATGATACAAAAATATCGCCATCTGTCCCCGCTAAAAATATCCAAAAGACAACACCATTTATTATTCATTTATTAATCTGCAATATAATATAATACATTGAAATATAATAAAATATTGTGAATTTTATTATTCAATAATTACCCATCTCGCGCGCACAGCACTTTTGGTCGCAGCGTAGATCCGTTGTGGCCGACATGTTCTATTTTGTGCGGGCATAAGCTTCAAGTCGCATAGGGGCAAAGGAAATGACAGCGGAACGTGCTTGATGACGCCTCTAGCTAAGATTTCACTTTACGCGCCTTGATTCTGTCAGGCTAGGACTGATTTCTGCTCTGCCTGACGCTTTCGGCGCGATTCCCTGGGCTTTAATCTGACACGCCAGCCGTTAGCGTGCTTTATTTTCCGAATTCTGAAGCGCCCCCAATCATCGTTGACAAATCACGACAAGCTAACATGTACCATTAAGCAATTTATGCAGTGTGCTTAAGGCTCCGTTGCTGTCGAGCTTTGAGGCCGCATAATCAGCGCTTAAAAGCTCATCAGCAAGAAACAGATCGTATTTCTCGCATGCCTTATTTGCCACCGTCCGGGCTAATTCGTAGGCATCCGGTAACCCCTCTTTTATCAATGTCTCCAGGTTGTTCCGCAACTCATCCGGCGAGGCATCGTGAGCGACAACCGCAATCCCCTCATTGGCAGCCTTCGTGCCTTTTGAGCGGAGCATAGCAGCTAGGGTATCCAGAACCCGATCCCCCATCCAGCAGAACAGATACGTGGTACTTCCCTGCACAAGCATACTCCTATTGGTCAGGCCATAACGTTTGAAGCTTTCCCGTGCTTCCACCAGCATTTCTTTCGCCTGAGCATCCAGAAATACCGGGATATCTTTCTCCGTATAAACAGCGAACATCTCCTGGCGAATACGGTCGTGGGTCCAGCCTGCCTCTCCACCAAAGACCGGCGCCTTTCCTCCCTTAGCTGGTTGCAGCACAATGACCTTTTTAGGCGCATCAACCTCCAAAACGAGCCAGCGTTTTCCGCCGAAGATGAGTAGAGAGCCTTCAGCCACTGGACGATCAATAGGGAGTGTCCCAAGGGTCCGGTCACCGGATACCAACCGATACTCTTCTAGGGTCGTAAACGCAGTATAAAACGAAAAGTGGTTGACAATTCTCTCCCCCAACTGACCATGGAGAATCAATCCATCACTTGCCTGCATGATGAGTTGCTGGTTACCAAGGCTCCGCAAGAAGTCAGCAAACATCTGCTGAGTAACAAGCGGAAACGGGCCGTTCTTACACAAGACATGGTACGCCTGGGCTGCTGTCACCCCACCGTACTGGGCTATCAACGATAGCATCTGCTGCACCATGGTCGAGAGATGCAGGCCACCTGTAGGCGGAGGTTCGTACCACTTCGACAGCAGAAGCCTCACCATGGCAATAGTTTGTACCAGGCCAGCCCGAAGGCTGTCGGAAGGGGTAGATTTCTCGGTCAGTTCCTCTTCCTGGATGAAAATCCTCAGGATGGCAGGGTCGCCTTCCCGCCGCCCGGAGCGGCCAAGTCGTTGGCGCATGCTCGCCACGGAGGGCGGAACTCCAACCTGAGCAATACTAACCACCGACCCTATATCGATGCCCATTTCCAAGGTCGAGGTACAGACGATGCTCACAGGGCGAGACTTGTCCTTTATAGCTGTTTCCGCATCCTCGCGCAGCTCTTTCGAGAGGCTACCATGGTGGGGCCAGAATTCGTTCGGCAGGTGTTGGTCTTCACACCTCCTCCGCAGATAGTCCGCAAAAAACTCAACCTGGTTGCGACTGTTGGGGAAGATAAGATTGCTGCTCCCCCGCAGGGTCTTAAAGAGGTGGTCCCCAATATCTAACAGGCTTCCGTCAACTTGTACCTCTTCTTCTTGCTCACCTGTTTTTGTAAGGACTGGAGGCTTCTGGAGATATCCTTTGAGCAGGAGCCGCAGTTCTTGAGCAGTGGCTGTGGAGACAATCATCTCCACTTCGGAGTCGTTGTCAGGTCGGAGGAAACGTGCAGTGAGCGGCATATCTCCGATAGTGGCGCTTAGACCAATGCGGGGGACTTTTCGTTTGATGGCAAATTCGATGCGATGAAGGAGTGACTGTAACTGCTGGCCCCGTTCGGAGCCGATAAATGAGTGGAGTTCATCCACGACGATGTAGAGGAGACCACTAAAAAGCTGGGGTATGGCGGTACCGTGATTGACGAACAAGGATTCCACGGATTCCGGCGTGATAAGGAGGATACCACGTGGAGCGCTCAGGAATTTCTTTTTCTTGCTCCCTGAGATATCGCCATGCCATGGGTGTACCGGAATATCCAACCGTTCACACAACTGTTCCATGCGGGAAAACTGGTCATTGATGAGGGCCTTCAATGGACTCAGGTAAACAACGCAGGCGGTTTGCTCTTCTTCCGATAGTAGCCTTGAACAGATAGGGAGAAAGGCCGCTTCAGTTTTGCCGCTGGCAGTCGCAGAAGCAATGATGACATCGGTGTTCCCGGCCAGGATAGGAGGAATGGCCCGCTCCTGGGCGTCGCGAAGATTATTCCAGCCTTGGCCCCAGACCCAGCGCCGGATCCTTTCGTCGAGCAGATAGAACGCCTGAGATTCAGAGCTTGAAGGTTGCAAGGCTCTCCTCTTCTTCTGCTGGCAGCAAGGCAGCAGAAGGTGTCTGTACCGCTGTTTCCTCCTGCGGGATATCCAGGTCCGGGTTGATGTCGGGCTTGATATCCACGGTTCCAAGGACGCCCTGCCACGTTGCTTGTCTGTTTTGCTCTAAAACCGACAGAAAGTTGACGAAGGAGGTAATGGTATTGCGGGGCGTCCTGAAGTATGCATCGCCGATTTTCTTGGAACAGTGCTCCATAAAAGCCTTCAACGCTTCATCAGGAATAAGATAGTCGGCAGGATTGCCGTATGCAAAGACGTGCCGGATTTTTCCTAAAAGGATATAGAAATCTTCAGGGCTTAGGTTGCTGAGACGCAGAACCGGCCCGCTGTAATCCACCAATCCCTTTACGGCAAATGTATTCTCAGCCAAGCGTGACTGGAGCGCGGAATAACTGTAGAGGCCCCGACGAGTATCCATGAGAAAGTCAGGGGTACCCCCCATGATGACGCCGAGTCCCACTGAGGTACCTTGTAACGAATCGTTCAGGATACGGAGAATTTGTTCATAGTTGGCGTTCCGGGACTGCACATTCGACAGCTTGTAAAGGTTCACGAGTTCATCCAGGCAGGCCAGCAGGCCCGCAAAACCTGCCAGTCGAACGAACAAGGCCATCAGCTTGAGATGGTCATAGAAAGAGCCATCATCGATAATGGTCCTCACCCCAAGGGCATTGCGAGCATCGGTTTTCGTGGTGAATTCCGCCCTGAGCCAGCGTATCGCATCTGCCTTTAACTGCTCGTTGCCCGAATCATGCCCTTTCCAGTAGGCCGCAATCACCTGAGCAAAGTCGTAGCCGCCAACCATCTCGGAGAGGATATTCATCTTTTCGTGAATTACCACTTCCGGGTCTCTACCTGAAGCTTTCGCTTCCTTTAGGGCTTCAGTGACAAACCGCTCGACAATGCTTTGCATTGCCCCGCCATCCGGCTTGGAGCGGGTCGAGATGTTGCGCATCATTTCGGCATAGAGTGAGCGGGCCTGGCCGCCAGTGGCATGTAACCGCCGGTCAGGGTTGAGGTCCGCATGGATTGTTACCAGGCGTTTCTCAAGTGCGATGGCCCTTACCAGATTGAGGAAAAAGGTCTTGCCTGAGCCGTACTCCCCGATGACGAAGCGGATGCACGATCCGCTGTCGGCTACCGTTTCTATATCCTTATTGAGTGCCGCGATTTCATTGAACCGTCCAACCTGAATTAGGTGCTGGCCGATGCGGGGAACGACCCCGGCCCGCAGTGACTGAATAACAGCATCCCGATCTTTCGGACGTATTGCGGTGGTCATACTGCTATCTCCTTGGCATAGTCGGCATTGATTTCAATGGGGTCTTCACCTTCGAAAAAGGGTCCCCCGAAGTAGTCAAACGATGCATCATTAATGCTGTCGAGGGTACCGTCCAGCATCAGGTTATAGTCTACAGCCAACTTCTCCAGTTCCTCACGTGCCCAAGTATGCTTTGAGGCCAGTACCCGCATAAAGGTGAAATGTTCTGGGTCGAGTCCGGCTATGGTCACTGTATCAAGTTCAGGTTCGGCAGGCGCAATTTGTGACATTTCGTCGTCTGTGAATATATCCTTCAGCAGTGCCGAGACGGCAACTGTTTCCGCCATTTTTGCCTCGACGGCCCCCATATCCAGACTAACCCCATGAGAAGCGGCCTGCTGGGGTGGCATAGGTATGGTAAATGTTGGTTTGACAATGTCCGCAACCTGCACCGTCACTGGCTCAACTGCGGCGGCATGAGCATGGCTGTACAGATTTTGAGTGTCGAGGCCCAGCAGGTCATAGATTTTGGTCAACATTTTTATTTCAGTGGGATCGATATAGCCATCGGCCTGAGCCACGCCGACCAGGAATCTCCCAATGGAATCTTTTTGTTGCTGATTGAGCGATTCCAGCCGTTTCTTAAGTCCGTTCAGCCCGGGGAAGGACTGGAGAAGCCATTGTGTATGCGCCTTAAGTCGAGTTCTTTCGTCAGGGGAAAGATGAAGCCAAGTTTCCAGGTACTCTTCCAGGTGACGTTTTTCTTCTGGAGCTACGGAGCCGTCAGAATGTGCCACTGCGGATGCCAGATGCAACAGAATGGTTGCAACTGAATACTCTGAGGACGGTGCAAGCGGTGCTTGGTCAGATAACTTGAACAGGACGACTTCCTGACCGTTTTTGGGCAAAAAATTGCCAAACCGGGCATCAGGCTCTATCCCGGTACCCATACTGGCGAGAACTTGCGCTAGGGCCGTTGCTTCACGCTTTCCAAAGGAATTTCCACCTATAGACGGTACAAGTTGCAGCAGCTCTGAAAAATTAACTATTACCGGCTGCTCTTCAATTCTTTGCGCTTGCAGCCATGTCGAAAGGTTTTTGTACTCATTCCCACCATGTCTTTCACGCAACACTTGGGGGAGCAATATCACCCCTTCAATGGAATCTCTTCCAGAGGTCTTGCGCCCCAGGTAGCGGCTGTACGCATCCAGTTCATTCGAACATGCGTCGGCGATCATTCGAAGCGTCGTAACGGGTTCTTTCAACACGGTCACGTCGGAAAGGCCATCCAGAGGCACTTCGAGTTGCCCCCCGAACGATGCACTCGCCGGACGATAGTAGTATTTGATCTTCGTTTTGTTCTGCTTGAGCTTAGCCCCTTCGCCATATTTTTCAGCATATTTGAGGCAAAAGAGCTTACCAAATTCCTCACGACAGCGATGAACTGGGGTCCGGCGCGGCGTCAATGGGTCGGTCAATACCCAGGCGAGTGCCCATTCTGCCGGGAGGAGTTTCCCGTCAGCGGCCATTTGTCCCAAGCCATTTTTTACTGAGAGAGGAATTTCGCAATTATAGGAAGGAAGGCTATAGGCTGGCGATTTATCGTACAACCGCTCTTTCACGGCTGATGACTGGATGACATCAATGAACCTGGAACAGTACCCAGCGAAGGAGCCGTTTTTCCCGTAGATTGAGAGAAGGCGCTTCGCTTCCGCAAGTATGATGTCGGTTTCAGCGCGAGCTGAGACTAAATTCTTGGCATCGGCCAATACCCGCCGTTCAAGGCCATAGAAATAGATGAACACGTAGCCAATGCATGCATTTGGGTCTTTTCGTCCAGTGGATAACCATTCGAGAAACGCCGCCCTTGACGAAGGAGGGATTTCATAATAGGAAGGCCAGTAGGACATGTTCATGCCTTCCTTGTCGGGGTTGTTCCTGTCTATTGTAAGAGTTGGGTCAATGAGTGCCGGTTCCGGCCCCCATCCTCGAAAATTCTTAAGACCGGTACCAGAATAAATGAGCCCCCCAGAGATGGAATAACCTTGGATTGAAACGGCCTGGCCTTGGGGTATCCAGACGGAATCAGGAGAAACACTCTGGGCGCTAGCGCCGTATATTGCAGAGTCGTATTGTTCGTATGATGATTCTTGTGGGCGGGAATAATTGGTGGTTACTTCAATTTTAAGAGTCGGGATAGGAGCAGCGACTTTCTTTGGCTGAGTTGATTTAAGGGCGTCGAGTGAAGAGTTCTTTGCGCTTATTACCGGCTGTGTTCCGGATGAACCTTTTATGAGCTTTACGATACCCCACACTATCAAGACAACACTTCCAATCGATAGGAAGGCTTCCCAGTATTTTATTATCATGCCGAGAAGTATTAGACCAACAATGGCCACTCCGCCACTAGCTGAATTTTTTGCCATTTTGATTGCCCTCTAGGCTCATTCCACACCTCCCGGCGAGATCAGGAGGGATTTCATTTAGGGGAATTAGGGGGAAACCTTCTTAATTTTGTATTCAATTTAGGTCAGACCAGCCTTTTGAAAACATGGTGCACACAAAATAGGCCCCTCTTTCTTCTACATCACGTAAACACAAATATCAACGCGATTTCAGAGTGTTAATAGAATTAACACTGGAACAGCAATAGCCTTATCCCCTTGTAATTACATCAAAAATGGCACTTAAAATCCGATCAAGTGCGGTTTTTTGTATCATTTTGACACAAAATTTATTCTAGCTCGGTCGATGGTCATGAAGTGAAAGGGGTATTCAAAACGCATAACCCAAGGACTTCTTACAGTATAATACTTTAATATCAATAGGTTATGCCTTGACAATAACTTTTACTACCAATTTTTGACAATAACTTTTACCATTAATAAAATTTAATCCATTAAGATGGCGTTATCGATTTTGGAATCGTCGGAAATTAAGATCAAGATAGGAATTGATTTAGAGGCGTTGGCAGGCTGGCAGGGGAATAAAAACTATATATATTAAATAGTTATAGCATGACAATAACTTTTACTACCCAAATTTGACACTAACTTTTACTAATCGTCATTTGGTGAAATGTGACTGTCGCAGGGTAGGCAATTCGAATACCCAACGTATTCCTGTCAAGCGGATGAAGAATACATCATCTCAGCCGCCAGGGCAAGGATTCGTATCCGAGGCTGGTCTCACCCAATTTCATGTCCCAAAAACCGCCCAGCATTTTGAGGGCGGTTCAAAAATAGAAAAAACAGTGCGTACACGATATGCAAGTCGATATAGCCCTTGAAGCCACGGCAGTTTTGACTTACAGTTGTGTCACGTGTTTACAGTATCCATAATTCCATAAATACGGGGTCTGCCCATGAAAAAACCGCTTCTCCTGATGATCCTCGACGGCTGGGGGATTAACGCCAATCCCGCGAATAACGCTGTGGCCCTGGCCCATCCCCCCAACCTGACCAGATTGCTGGCGGAATATCCCCATGTCCAGATTCATACCTCCGGTATGGCGGTTGGACTGCCCGACGGTCAGATGGGCAACTCGGAGGTCGGTCACCTCAATATCGGCGCCGGGCGAGTCGTGTATCAAGATCTGACCCGTATCACCAAATCGATCCGGGACAGCGACTTCTTCGCCAACCCGATCCTGCTGGAGTGCCTTGCCAAGACCAAGGCCAACGGCGGCAGGCTCCACTTGGCAGGTCTGCTTTCCGACGGCGGGGTACATTCCCACAACAGCCACCTGTATGCCCTTCTGGAGTTGGCCAAACGGGAAGGGGTGAAAGAGGTCTTCGTGCATTGCCTGCTGGACGGCCGCGACACCCCACCCCAGAGCGGTATCGATTATCTGGCCCGGTTGGAGGCGGAGATAGGACGGATCGGCACCGGACAGATCGCCACGATTATGGGGCGCTACTATGCCATGGACCGGGATAATCGCTGGGAGCGAGTCGAAAAGGCTTACAACGCCATGGTGTACGGCGAGGGAGAACGATGTGCCTCCCCCCGGGAAGGCATCGAGGCCAGCTATGCCGCCGGGGTACACGACGAATTCGTCGTCCCGGCAGTGATCACCAAAAACGATGCGCCGGTAGGCACAATCAAGGACGGCGACGGCTTTATATTCTTCAACTTCCGCTCCGACCGAGCCCGGGAGATCACCCGCGCTTTGGCCCTCGACGAGTTTGACGGTTTTCAACGCCGTTCCCGCCCGAAGCTGGCCGGTTATGTCTGCATGACGGAATACGACGCCACCTTCGACCTGCCCATAGCTTACGGACCCGAGCAATTGACCAATATCCTGGGTGATGTGCTGGCCCGAACCGGATTGAAGCAACTGCGCATCGCGGAAACCGAAAAATACGCCCATGTAACCTTTTTCTTCAACGGAGGCGTGGAAACACCGTTCCCCGGCGAGGAGCGCTGCCTGATACCCTCCCCAAAGGAGGTGGCCACCTACGACCAAAAACCGGAGATGAGCGCCTACCCGGTGACTGAGGAGTTGCTGAAACGTATTGACCAGGATCTCTACGATGTGATCATCCTCAACTTCGCCAATTGTGACATGGTCGGACACACCGGTATTCTGGACGCGGCTGTCAAAGCGGTCACGGTGGTGGACGACTGCGTGGGGAGGATCGTGGCCAAAGTGCGGGAAAAGGAAGGCGCAGTGCTGATCACGGCCGACCACGGCAATGCCGAACAGATGGCGGACGACAACGGCGAACCCTTCACAGCCCACACCACCAATCCGGTGTGGCTGCTGCTGGTGGACGAAAGCCGCAAGGGGACTACGTTGCGTGAAGGAGGCCGACTGGCCGACATTGCACCGACCATGCTGAAGATGCTGGGTCTGGCCCAACCCACGGAGATGACAGGAGTAAGCCTGCTATGAAAACCGCAAAGATACCCGCCACGGACAACGAATATCTGATCGGCAAGATCCTCTGCATCGGCCGCAACTATGTGGATCACATCAAAGAATTGGGTAACGAGACCCCAACTGCGCCGGTGGTCTTCATGAAACCTGCCACCGCCGTTGTGGATGACGGCGGCACCGTGGTCATTCCCCCGTACAGCACGGAATGCCACTATGAGGCGGAACTGGCGGTACTGATCGGTACGGACGGCAAGGACATCCCTGAGGTCGAGGCACTGTCCCATGTGGCCGGTTATGGCGTTGCCATCGACATGACCCTGCGGGATGTGCAGGACGCCCTCAAGAAGAAGGGGCTGCCCTGGGAAATCGCCAAGGGGTTTGACACCTCCTGCCCCTTATCGGAGTTTACCCCGGCGGCACAGATTCCAAGTCCGCAAGACCTGACCATCAGGCTGTTGCTCAACGAAAAAGAACGTCAGAACGGCTCCACCGGCCTGATGATAAATCCGGTGGCCAGGATTATCAGCTATCTGTCCACCATCTTTACGCTTGAAGAGGGAGACGTGATCCTCACCGGCACCCCTTCCGGCGTCGGCAAGGTCCAGACGGGAGATCACATGGTTGCTGAAATTGCGGGAGTAGGGCGACTTAGCGTTACCGTCAAATGATCTCCTCTTACGGGCATGCGGGGCACCATGGCAAAGGGTACTCCAATCCGGCATAACAAGCGCTTGGTGCGGATGTTGCGCCTGTTCAAACACATCCGCTTCGTGGGTCGGCCGGCCACCTACCGGCGCAACCGGGTGGTGCTCCAACCGGACGGCCCTCATTTCTTTCAGGCCCTCTTCAGCGCAATCCGTTTGGCCGAGCGCTACATCCTCCTGGAATATTACTTGATCCGCAACGACGCCACCGGCTCCGCCTTCGCTGCCGAACTTGCCGATGCGCACCGGCGCGGCGTACAGGTATTCCTGATCTACGATTACATCGGCTGTGTCGAAACCCCCTCCGCCTACTTCAGAAGCCTGGCCCAGTACGGCATCAGCCTCGTGCCCTTCAACAAACCTTCGTTCAAGCGGGGTATCCACTGGTTTGATAAACGCGACCACCGGAAAATGGCTCTCATCGACGGCCGTGAGGCATTCCTGGGGGGCTTCAATATCGGTGACGAATACGCCGGCCTTATTTCAAGCCCTTTCACGTTCCGTGATGTTGGTTTCAGCATCACCGGCAGCGCTGTGCGCGAGCTGGAACGCATCTTTTCCGAAACGTGGCAGATGGAGCGGAACGAACCGCCCCGGATACCCGTCGGCGGTGAGGAACCTGGCGCGCTCCACCCAGGACAGGCCAACGTCATTATCGTCAGCGGGGGGCCGCACCACCGCAGCTCCTACATCCGTAGTGCCTTTCTGGCCGCTATCACGTCCGCCTCGGAGAGTGTCCTCATCGTCACACCCTATTTTGTCCCCGGCCCACGCATCATCCGCTCCCTGTTGCGGGCGGTCCGGCGCGGCGTGCTGGTGCGCATACTCCTCTCGGCCAGAAGCGACGTGCCGCTGATGCGGCTGGTGGGACGCAGCTACTATTCTGCCTTGCTCAAGGAAGGGATTCAGATCTACGAGTTGGAACGGCAGATACTGCACGCCAAGGTCATGCTGATCGACGGCGAGCGGACGGTGATTGGTTCGGCCAATATGGACCAGCGTAGTTTCCACCGCAATTTCGAGATTAACGGAATTATTGACAACAACTCCTTCGGCAGGCAGATTGGCCGGATGTTGGAGCAAGACTTCCGGGATTCGAGGGCTGTCATCCTGGAAGATCACGAACGCCGAGGCAAGCTTTCGCGACTGCTGGAGAAAATGGTTAACCTGTTTGCCTGGTTTCTGTAGCCGGCCTCCGGGAACTTCGGAGAAGCATGTAACGGAACCAGATCCGGACCACTGCCGCTGCCGTCACTGCTGCGGGAAAGGTGCTGAAAAACCGCTTCAGGCGGCCTTCATACAGCCGAAGCCAATGGGATTCCACCTCCCCCACCCCCTTCCCTCCAGCAAAGGCACGGCGGGCATCCTGCCAAAAGAATAGCTGCCAGGCGTTGGCCGCCACATGATGGCCCGTGGTGCGCCAAAAGGCGCGGCGCCAGCCCCTTGAGCGGCGCGACAACAACACGCGAATGCCGTCAAGGATCGGGTAGAGTGAGAGGCGGCCGGTATTGGCATCAAAGCGATACAACCCGGAAAGGGCGGTGAAAAACTCCGTCCACTCCGCCACAAGGCAGTTGACGATAATGGCGTTGAGCACCTGCCGCTCCCAGAGCCCTTCCGTTTCAAAACGACGGGCAGAGGTGCCGATCTCAGCAGGGAGCAGCAGCCAATCTCCCCGTGCCGCCACCGCCTCCACGAAGCGGACGTCTTCCAGGAAGGGCATCTGCTCGTCAAAACCGTTGAGGGACCGGAAAAAGGAGCGGGAAAGCATGAAAGCCTGATCGCCACGGATACACTCCTTTCGGGGAAGCCGAGTCTTTGCCTCGTAGAAGAAATAGGCCAAGGACGGATCGTCGTTACTCCGGCGGAAGCGTAGCGCAAAACGCCCGGCGACCCTATGGGACCCAACAACGGCCTGTTTGGCCTGAAGCGCTGAAAGCCCGCGGACCAAGGTATCGTTCGTAGCAAACGTCGAGTCGGCGTGCAGAAACAGTAGCGTATCGGCGTGGGCAGTGCCAGCGCCGGCATTCATCTGGCGGCCGCGACCGCGGGGCGCCCGGATGACCTCTGTGGTGAACAGGGCCTGTAGGGCCAGTTGAGTCGCCAATTGCAGGGTGCCGTCGTCCGAACCGCCATCGCAGAGGATCAGTTCAAAGCAGAGCCCCTGCTGAGTGGACAGTATTGCAAACAACAATGGCAGTTGGGCGACCTCATTGAGGACCGGCACAATAATGGAAAGTTCAGGTGTGTGACCGTGCGTCATGGGCGACTCCGGGAGAAAGAATATCAGTGTATCCGAATCAGTTACATGCACAATCCGAAATCGGTACGGGATTGATCGATACCCACTGCCACCTGGATTTGGCACCCCTTATCACGCACCTGCCGCAGGTGCTTGCAAGGGCTCACAAAGCCGGCGTGCAGCGCTTCGTGGTGCCGGGTGTACACCCTGACGGCTGGAGCCGGATCATGACACTGGCCGCAGTGCATCACGAAATCGTGCCTGCCGTCGGCGTCCATCCCATGTATGCTGCTCTAGCTGACGATGGCGTGCTCACCACCCTGGCAGGGGCGGCCACCGGCAGCGCCGCCATCGGCGAGATTGGCCTGGACCCGGCATACCCCGTCCCCCTCGAAATTCAGGAGATGGCATTCCGCCAGCAGCTCAGGCTGGCTGTTTCCCAGAGCCTTCCGGTGCTGGTGCACTGCCGTCGGGCTTTTCAACGGACATTGCAGATTTTGCGGGAGGAAAAGGCCGATAATGTGGGGGGCATCATGCATGCCTTTTCAGGATCGCCAGAGATGGCGCGTGAGTTTATACGCCTCGGGTTCGCCATCGCATTGTCCGGTACCCTGACCTGGCGGGGTGCAGTACGTCCCCCGCGCCTTGCCCGTGAAATCCCCTTGGAACATCTCGTCTTGGAAACAGACGCTCCCGACATGCCCCCCCAAGGGCACCGGGGGGAGGCCAACCAGCCTGCCTGGCTGGTCGAGACGCTGTCCGCCCTTGCCGCGGCCAAAAACATCACACCGGATACTGTTGCGACTGCCACGCACGAAAATAGCGTCAGGGTACTGGGCCTCGTTTGAGAACGCAACGATTATTGACTCGCTTTATCCCGTAGCCGTACCGTCCGGCGAAACGGTAAAAGATTGCACACTTTTGTGTTATTGAACAGTTATGGAAGGCTTCCCTCTCAGCAATCGTTACCCTACACGTGATTTAGCTGGACCGCACCGATTTATCTATCCATATTTGTTGCACAATCCACAAATATTGACAAATCTCTTTTTGCACCTATCCCACAGGCACCGTTAAAACCTTACGTCCCGCATAATTGCAATATTTATTGCAGCCCCATCTCGGCCGCCACCCACTCCCTTCGATAACAGCCTTATATCATTGCTTTAATTATTTTGGCCTGATAACTGCAATTTTATTCGCAAAAATCAAAAAAAGGCTGGGGCTGTTGTCCTCCAGCCAACCTCTACGATCCAACAAAAACAGTGGGGAGGTACTAGCATATGACAAGGGAAAGATTTGCACCTTTGGTGATAATGTCGCTTGCCTGCGCGACACTCATATTTGGAGGATGCGGCGGCGATACAACCAACAATTACAGTTCAGGGGGTTCCACAACCAGTGCCTCACAGAATCCGCTCAACGCCAAAACCCTGGTAAAATTCAAGACTCCGCTCATCGAAATCCCCATAGCTCCGGTCACGACTGCCGACACCTACACGGTAACGGCACGCCAGAATGCCGATTGGGACTTCGGCCTGCGGGTCGTGGACGGCGTGACCGGCCAGACCATACGGCCCAAAGACCCAGTCACCGGCCAGACAATAACAACACCGACGTGGTATTATGATGTCAACGATGCCCCTCTCGGAATTTATGGTGCCACCATCGAGTCGACGAGTAACAATCCGGTGACTGTCACCTACGTGAATGACCTGCGGGACGAACAGATCAACCCCAACGCGACTGGACTGGTCAAAGGAATCAAGGGCACCGGCCCGCTGCTCACTAAACACCTCCTGACAGTGGATGCAACAGTAGACGGTATGAATCAGGGAGAACCTGAGGTACGAACCGTACCCCACCTCCACGGCGCGCATGTTGATTGGCGCTATGACGGCCATCCCGAGGCATGGTTCACCAACATTCCGGCCAGCCAGCAGACCACCGTCAAGTACGGGCTGGCCGCCGATCCTTCCCGGGGGTTTCCCGGGCGACCGTCCGACAATCGGGTCGTCTACACCTATGCCAATGACCAGGATGCCACTACCCTCTGGTTCCACGACCATTCCTACGGCATCACCAGGCTCCAGGCCTATGCAGACTTGGCTGCCTTCTACATCATCCGGGATGACTTTGAGAACACCCTTACCCCCGCTCTTCCCAAAGGGCCACTCGGCCCTAATCCGGTGGTCCCAACGCTCAAGTCCTACAAATATGACCTTCCCGTCGTCATCCAGGACAAGGCATTTACCGCCGATGGGCATCTGATCTTCCCGACCTTTACCAACCTGGGGTTATATACCTTTAGCGCTCTGCGAGACAAAAACGGCAATACAACGGACACCATACGGCCCGAGATGTTCGGCACCGTCAATGTCGTCAACGGGTCTGCCTGGCCGGTCAAGACGGTGGAACAGACAGCCTACCGATTCCGCTTCCTGAACGCTGCCGATTCCCGGGTCTATAATCTTTGGCTCCAGGATGCCGATACCGGAGAGGTCATTGATCAGGAGATGGCCGACACGGCGGCGCAGGCGGCCGGCCAGCCGGGACTCGCATGGCCGATCATCCAGATCGGCGCGGAACAGGGACTTTTCCCCAAGGCCGTACCGGTCATGACCGGTAGCCGCAGCCTGGGGCTGACCCTTGCCAATGCCGAGCGGGCTGACATTGTGATTGACTTTTCCCACCCTGTATTCAAAAACAATGGCGTCGGGCGCCGACTTATACTTCGCAATGACGCCCCCGCCCCCTTTGGCGGCCTGTTTGGCCCCGCCAACGAAGACATGTCTACCCTGGATCCGAACACCACCGGCAAGGTCATGATGTTCGCGGTCGATGCCGGAACCGCCTCGGCATCCTACGACACCCAGATAAAATCATGGGATGCTTCGTTGCGCCCCTTCAATCAGCAGGGCGGAGACCTGAACAGCGTGGTTCCCGACAGGGTCAGGTACATAGACCTGCAAGAACGCAAGGACGAGGCCTACGCTTTTTTCGATCCGATAGCGAACAGCACTGTTTACCGCACCGAACTACTCATCAACGGCCTTCAGTTTTCAGACCCGATCACGGAGGTTGTCTCGAAAAATTCGGTTGAGGAGTGGGTGATTATAAACACCACCCCCGACATGCACCCGATCCATCTCCATCTGGTCAAGTTCCAGATTATCGAGAAGGGGCACATCAAGGCCGGACCGGGCGGTACACCGCTCACGGACGCAGAGCTTGCGATTCTGGGGCTGCCGCCGCAACCGGCTCCTCCTGACCCACCAGCTTCCCCTCCAAACTACATTCGAGCAGACGGTGTGGGGGCCTTGCCGGAGCCGGTTTCCAGTTACACGGCCTACATGCCGAATACTGATCCGCGCGAAGATCCGTCGGGCACCCCAACCGGCACGTTGACGCCAGATACGCCGGGCAACTCGCTCTATGCCCGCTCAGGCAACGAAATCGGTTACAAGGATATGGTTAAGGTACCGCCGGCGATGGTCGCCTACGACCCGAATGGCGGCGGCGAAGTGGTAAATCCGGGCTATGTCCGCATCCGGGCCAAATTTGACCTCCCGGCTGGCGCCCAGGCCCCTGCAACCTACATGTACCATTGTCATATTATTTCCCACGAAGACATGGAGATGATGCGTCCCTTCACGGTCAAATAGCAGCGGTACTGATATGACAACACCAGCCGGACCGGGTGGACCTCGGCCCGGCTGGTTAGCAAAGAGGGAATATATGATCAAGGAAGGTTTCGTGTATCGGAAAACTGGGCTATTCATGGTGGGGTGTTTGCTAGCAGGGCTTTGCGGTTGTTCAAACAAGGCCGATTTGAGCGGAAAATGGGGGGGCAGGATGACGCTGCCGGAAACCGGCAAATCCCTAAGCGACTTGGAATTTGAGCTTACCCAGAAGGCTGGAGAGATTCACGGGATTATGAACTTTACCAAGGTGGCCGGCGCAAAGGTGAAGCTGAGCGGGACGCGAAACGGTGACGAGTTGAAGTTTACAACCGAACACAAACGAGGCCTTTCTGTCAGTTTTACCGGAACAGTGAAGAGCGGTTCCCGGATCAATGGCAAAGCCATCCTCGCCTATTCCGATCCGAAAGTCCCGGTCAAACAGGACTCCGTTACTCTGGAAATGACCAAAAAATAGTCTTGGAGACCATGCCAGCATCGCTAATGAGCGACGGGAGACACGAACTTCCGGCGTTCATTGCTTTCGTGGTCTCACTCTTTCCCACCCGGTCTTTTCAGGCCCGGGGGCCTGCAGAGGACCGGCTCGGCCGGAGTCTGCCGCGCCGCAGGTCGCGCTGCTTCATCAAAACAAAGATCACCGGGGTCATGACCAGGACGTGGATGGCCGAGGTGACCATCCCGCCGATCATGGGCACGGCGATGGGTCGCATCACATCGGCGCCGGCGCCGGAGGACCACAGCAACGGAGCCAGGCCGAGCAACGCCACCGCCACGGTCATCAGCTTGGGTCGCAGCCGCAGGACCGCCCCCTCACAGGTAGCGTCGATGATGTCCTGAGCGGTTACCGCCCCCTGTTGCAACTTGCGGTCAAGGGCCTCGTGCAGATAAATGACCATGACCACGCCAGTCTCCACCGCAATACCGTACAGTGCGATGAAACCGACCCATACTGCCACCGAGAGATGGTAGTGCATGAGGTACAGCAAGTATACCCCCCCCACCAGCGCAAACGGCACTGAGAGCATGACCATGGCCGCTTCCAGGGCCGACGAGAAGGTGAAATAGAGCAGCACGAAGATGACCAGCAGGCCGAGCGGGATCATGACCTGCAACCGCTCCCGGGCGCGAACCTGATTTTCCCATTGCCCTGACCAAGCGATGGAATACCCCGACGGCAGGTTGATCCCACGGTTCAGGGCCTGCCTGGCCTCTTCCACAAAGCCCCCCATGTCCCTGCCCCGAACATTGAGGAATACCAGCGAACGGAGCATACCCCCCTCGCTGTTGATCTCGGGCGGCCCGGACAGGGTGGTGATCTGGCTCACCAGCGAGAGCGGCACCAGAGTACCACCCGCCCCCGCCACCAGGACATGCCGAATTTTCTGGATGGTGTCACGCTGGTCGCGGTTGTAGCGGACCCTGATAGGGAAGCGCCCCCTTCCACCCCCCATACCCATTGCCTCGGAAATCATCGCGCCGCCGAGCGCTGTTTCAACGACATCTTGCACATCCTGTACCTGAACACCATACCGAGCAGCCGCCAAGCGATCAATGGTGATGTCCAGGTACTCGCCGCCGGTGACCCGCTCGGCCACCACATCGGCCGCGCCGGGAATCTGCTTTAGGATCGTCTCCGCCTGCGTGGCCAGGTCCCTCAGAACGTTGAGATCATTGCCATATATCTTTACCCCCAAATCAGTCCTGATTCCGGTAGAAAGCATGTTTATCCGGTTGATAATCGGTTGGGTCCAGCCGTTGCGCACGCCTGCCTGTTGGAGCTTGCCGTCCAGTTCGGCCACGATGTCATCTTTCGTGACGCCGGGCCGCCACTGTTCCCGAGGTTTGAGATTAATGATGGACTCAAACATGGAAACTGGCGCAGGGTCGGTGGCGGTCTCCGCTCGTCCCACCTTCCCAAGTACCGAAGAGACCTCAGGCTGCCCTTTGATGATTGCATCCTGTACCTGGATCAGGCGCTTCGCCTCGGTGATGGCAATATTGGGAAGCGTGACCGGCATGTAGAGCAATGACCCCTCGTCCAGGTTGGGCATGAACTCGCTGCCGAGGGAGAAAAAAAGCGGAATAGCCACGAGTAGTGCCGCGACGTTGAGGAAGATGACCGTTTTCTTACAGTATAGTGCCCAGCGAATGACCGGGTCGTACAGCCGGATAAAAAATGATGAAACCGGATTGGCACTTTCCGGAGACATTTTTCCTCGCAGCAATACGTACATCAGAACCGGCACCAACGTAATGGCGCAAACCCCCGATGCCAGCATGGTAAAGGTCTTCGTGAATGCAAGCGGATGAAAGAGCTTCCCCTCCTGGCCTTCCAGGAGAAATACCGGGACGAACGAAAGGACAATAATCGCCAAGGAAAAAAATATCGCTCTTCCGACTTGGCACGACGAAGAGATGATGACCCCCAGTCGGCGCTCTTTTCGCTCCTCGGGTGGAAGTTCCGCAAGATGGCGATAACCATTTTCCACCATGATAACACCGGCGTCTACCAGTACGCCGATGGCAATGGCGATACCACCCAGAGACATGATGTTGGAGCTGATGCCCATCAGCTTCATGGGGATAAAGGCGCAGATGACGGCTACCGGCAGCGTGAGGATAATAACCAGGGCGCTCCGCAAGTGCAGAAGGAATACTAGCACGACCAGCGCCACGACCACAGACTCCTCGGTCAGCACCCTCTTCAGAGTGGCAATGGCCCGGCTGATCAGTTCCGAGCGATCATAGGCCGTAACGATCTCAACCCCCTTGGGAAGTCCTTTTTGCAGGGAGGCGATCTTTTCCTTCACCTGCCTGATGACTTGAGCAGCATTCTCACCGTAGCGCATAACGACGATACCACCCACCGCCTCGCCTTCGCCGTTCAAGTCGAGCAGGCCGCGACGGAACGCCCCTCCCACCTGCACGATCCCCAGGTTTCGGACCAGAACCGCAACGCCGTTTTGGCCGATCATAACAGGGGTATTCCCGATATCTTCAACGGATGCGGCAGCGCCCTTGCCCTCGATAATGAATTCCGCGTTAGCCTGTTCCACGACCCGGCCGCCAGCTTCGCTGTTGGAACGTTTGAGCGCTCTGATCACATCAGCCGTCGTCACACCGTAGGCAAAGAGACGCTTGGGGTCCAACTCGACCTGGTACTCCCGCACGAAACCGCCGATGGAAGCCACCTCCGCCACCCCCTGGACCGTGCCAAGTTGATAGCGCACAAACCAATCTTGCAGGGTACGTAGCTGCTCCAAGGTGTACCCTCTGGCACGAAGGGTATACCAGAACACATGGCCAACGCCGGTGCCTTCGGGGCCGATCCGGGGGGCAACGCCGGGGGGAAGAAATGCAGAGGCGTAGGCGAGGCGCTCCATGACGCGCGTCCTGGCCCAATAGATATCGGCCTGATCATCGAAAATGACATATATCATGGAAAAACCGAAAGCCGACGAGGCCCGGACCGCTTTGACCCGGGAAAGCCCCTGAAGGTTGGTCGCCAGTGGGTAGGTCACCTGATCCTCAACGACTTGAGGAGAACGCCCGGGAAATGCGGTGTAGACGATCACTTGGTTGTCCGACAGGTCGGGAATTGCATCGATGGGAGTCGTGCGGAGCGCCCAGACACCCCAGCCGATGACAACGGCAAAAGCGAGCAGGACGAGGATTCTATTCCGGGCCGAAAACGCTATAATTCGCTCAATCATGCCGCATCATGCCCCGTTAGCGCTGCTTTGCTTTTTTTGCGCCCTGCGACGTTCCGGAGGAGGGCGGAGACATGTCCATGTCATCCATATCCATGTCGTTTTTTGTGCCGGACAAAGGGTTGCCGCGCCGTACCACAGGGTCGTGACCGGGGGAGGAAACTATTGCCGGGACGGTATCCTGGCTACCACCTATGCGAGTGCCGCCTGGCCTGAGTTGGGCCTCCGAATCAACCAGAAAGGCCCCGTTGGCGGCCACGGCATCGTCCTTCTTAAGGCCGGCCAAGATCTGGACATCATTGCGATAACGCACACCTATCGTTACCTCATGGGGAACGAAGACTCCCTGCTTTATCTGCTGCCAAACGAGATTCCGGTCACCGGTATTCACCACAGCCTCGGCAGGCACCGCCAGACCGGTGCCGAGCGGCACCTGGATCGTCGCATTGATAACCATGTCCGGCTTAAGCAGTAACTGTTTGTTGGTCACCGCTACCCGTACACGATTCGTCCTGGTCTTCGGGTTGAGGAAAGGATACACATAGGTGATACGGCCAGTGAATTCCCGCGAAGGATATGACCTGCTGAGCAACGCTACCTGCTGGCCTACCTTTAGATAAGGGAATTCATCCTCGTACACGTCAAGCTCACCCCAGACCTGGGAAAGATCGGCAACACCGAACAGGGCGTCTCCCACCTTGACATACTGCCCCTCTTGAACGTTTTTTTCCGTCACAACCCCGTCCATGGGAGGATAGACCGGAATGCGTACCACCGGCTTGGATACCTTTTCAAGCTCTCTGAACTGGGCATCCCCAAAGCCTAGCTGGACAAGACGAAGTTTTGCCCAATACAATGGAAATCCAGTATTTCTGAGCCGTTCTACGCGCTCCTGCTGATCCGCCTCCATGAACAGACTGAGATATTCCTCTTCAGCGCTGGCAAGTTCAGGAGAAAAGATTTCGGCAACGGGCTTGCCCTTTACCACACGCGTTCCAACCATATCAGCATGAAGTTTCTCAATGCGGCCCGCAACCCATGCGGAAATCCTTGCCTGGCGGGTCTGATCGTAGTTTACGATTCCTGCTGCCTCGATTGATTTGAAGAGCGGCTTGTATATGACCGTTACCACCTCAAGGTTTGCCATCACCTGTTGCGACGGCGAGAGATAGACGTGTTCCTTGAGATTCAGATCCCTGACGTCGGCGTTCCCCGGGACCTTCCGCACCAGTTCCATATTACAGATCGGGCAGACCCCCGGTCGGTCCTTGATGATGAAGGGGTGCATGGGGCAGGTGTATTCCACAGAGGTTTTCCCTACCGCCGCCGTAAACGTCGTTTGATGTCCACTACGGATTAGGATAAAGAAGGCAGCAACGGCGATAAGCACCAGAGACAGCACGAGAAGTAGTCTTCGTTTTGTGATGACGGCCATGGTTCCGGCTCCCGTTGCTGGCGTATACCCGTGGAGAAACGAGGTGACCCTCACCTTCCAGGCGATGATGAAGAGATATCTTATCATAGCGGTGTCGAATTACAATAGAACCAAGCTCTTTGAGGGCAATATTCGTGCTGCTTAGGGATTAAAGCCGGGCGGGAATTGTGGACGGTCTGACGTACGTGCGGATAGTATGCGCTTTTCTCCTTTATCTTGCCGAAATGACTTGCGCAAGCATGGATCAGGAGGTAATCTCTATAATTATCGTGCCTGAGGAGCTTCATCATGAGAGTGTTTGTTGCCTTTGCCGCATCGGCCCTAGGTATGGCCCTCTGTGGCTGCACCATGTTCAATGCTTGGAAAAGCATCCCGCCGCCCGGCGGCTGCGACCAGTGCCATACCGTAGCGATCTCCGCAAATTGGCAGGTCACCTACCAACCTGCCATGGTGTCTGACGAACGCGGACGGCAATACTTCCAGACTCCGGAATACAATCTCGCCCTGAAGGGCAAGCAGGAATCGCCGCTCGACGCCAAAAAAGTCGAGGAACTAGCCTGCTTTGATTGCCACAAAACGCCGACGCCGGCACACCAGGGTCGTAAAGGGCGTTTTCATCATTGACTCAATGGAGTATTCTCAGAGATGATTTTCAATGGGCATATTTAGTTTGTGCTCTAATTATTTTTTCTAAAAAACAGCCCTATTTGCATCAAAAAAATATTGACATAAAATTTTTAGCGAGTATATTTCGTGTTTGATTTTCAAAACCATGCGCTTAGCGTTCAAATGGTGAATTCTAACAGAAAGAGGTGACACAAATGAAAAAACTGATCTCCCTGACACTGGTCCTGGCCCTTGCTACCGTTTTTGCTGCCGGCTGCAAGAAAAAAGAAGAAGCCCCGGCTCCGGCCCCGGCTCCGGCAGCTGCTCCGGCTCCTGAACAGAAGCCGATGTCTTCTGCTAAAGCTCCGGAAGCTCCGGCTCCGACTGCTCCGGCTGCTCCGGCTGAGCCCGAGAAGAAGTAATTCGCTTTCCCTGTGTGGATCGCATAAAAGCCTGCGAGGTTTCCCTCGCGGGCTTTTTTTATAACCAAGCCAGTTTCTCCAAAAAAGTAGCAAATTCAGGATGAATAACCACACCCATCCGAAGGAGCCCCCATGCACGAGATGTCCATAACCCAAGGAATCATCGAGATCTGCGAACAACACGCCAGCGGCAGGCGGGTACTCTCATTGGATGTGGAGATCGGTGAACTGAGCAGTGTCGCCCCCGACGCGGTGGAGTTCTGTTTTGAGGCATGCAGTCACGGTACGCTGCTGGAGGGAGCGCGTCTGAACATCGTGCGTATTCCGGGCCGGGGGCATTGTCTGGATTGCGGGATAGACACGCCCCTGACGGCGGCCTTTGGATCATGTGCCCGCTGCGGCGGCTACCGGGTAACCATAGAGGCGGGCGAAGAAATGCGTGTTAGGGAAATAGAGGTCGATGAATAAAAGCGGGCGGTGCCGATGGCAGCGCCCGCTTTTGTCATGATTCCCCGAACGTCTACAGAACCTCGGCAACCTCCTTCGGAACAGAGGCCTTATATTTCTCGAAATTTTCCCTGAATAGAGCGACGAGCCTCCCAGCAGTTTCATCGTAATGAGCCTTGTCAGCCCACGTGTTACGCGGATTTAGCACCTCAGCCGGCACCCCGGCGCAGGCAGTGGGGATATCCAGGCCAAAGAAGGGATCCTTCTCGTAGCTTCCGGAGACAAGGGTGCCATCAAGGGCGGCATTAACCAAGGCGCGAGAGTAGTCGATCTTTATGCGGGAGCCGACGCCATAGGGGCCACCGCTCCAACCGGTATTGACCAGCCAACAGGAAACGTTGTGCTGGACGATTTTTTCCCGTAGCAATTCACCATATACCGCCGGATCAAGAGGCATGAATGGACCGCCGAAGCAGGTGGAAAAGGTGGCCGAGGGTTCCTTGACTCCGGCCTCGGTGCCGGCGACCTTAGCGGTGTAGCCGGAGAGGAAGTGGTACATGGCCTGCTCCTTGGAGAGCCGCGCAATGGGCGGCAGCACACCGTAGGCGTCGCAGGTCAGCATGATGATATTGCTGGGGTGACCGGCCGTCCCTGAAAGCACGATGTTGGGTATGTGGGTCAGGGGATAGGACGCCCGGGTGTTTTCGGTAAACGAGTCGTCGTCCAGGTCAATCCTGCGGCTATGGGTGTCGATGGCGACGTTCTCCAGAATGGTGCCGAACCTTCGGGTTGTTTCATAAATCTCCGGTTCGGCCTCCTTGGAAAGCCTGATGATCTTCGCGTAACACCCTCCCTCAAAGTTGAAAACCCCCTTGTCATCCCAGCCATGCTCATCATCGCCGATCAACGAACGGTTGGGATCGGCCGAAAGCGTGGTCTTTCCGGTACCGGACAGGCCGAAGAAGATGGCCGTATCCCCCTTGAGCCCCACATTGGCCGAACAATGCATGGAGAGGATCTTTTTTTCGATGGGGAGGAGATAGTTAAGGATGGTGAATATCGACTTCTTGTTTTCACCGGCGTAGCCGGTTCCGCCGATGATAATCAGCTTCCTGGCGAAGTTGACGATGATGAAGGTCTCCGAGTTCGTGCCGTCCACCGTCGGTATGGCGTGAAAATTCGGCATATTGATGACGGTAAACTGGGGGCGCATGGTTTCGAGTTCTTGCGGGGTGGCGCGCACGAACATGTTGCGGGCGAACAGGGAGTGCCAGGCCTTCTCGGTGATAACCCGGATCGCGAGGCGGTGCTCACAATCGGCGCCGGCAAAGCAGTCCTGCACGAACAGGTCCTTTCCGTGCATGTAGGCCAGCATGCGGTTGTAGAGAGCGTCGAACCTAGCCGGGGCAAACGGCTTGTTGACCTTGCCCCAGGCAATATTGTCGTGGGATGCGGGTTCATCGACGATGAATTTTTCATTGGCGGCACGGCCGGTGTAGTGGCCGGTTTTGACGGCAATGGCCCCCAAGTGGGAGACAAGCCCTTCTCCCCGCTTGATGATCTGTTCGTAGAGGACCGCCGTGGGCGGGGTCCAGAAGATCAGGTTCGCATTGGTGATGCCGTGTTCCTCCAGCCCGCTGCCGCGGGTGACATCGTTGAATTTCATCGTTCCACCTCCGGTATGGCAAATGGCGACCATTTCGTGCGGGAACGGAAAAGCCGGACAAGAAACCATAGGAGCATGGTTTCTTGTCCGGCTTTTCCATTAAAGGCCTTAGTCCATCGTTACCTCAAGACCAGGATTCAGCAGCCATAGAGGCTCTTATCCCTATTCATTCCACCCTTCGGGATTGACTTCACCAATCTGCTCCCAATGCTCCGGGGAACGCCACAGGCTGGAGAGGATCAACTCGCGGATATGGAGGAACTCCTTTGGTAGTCGGTCGTACATCTTGACAAACAGCTCCTCGTGGGAGATGACCTCATTCTGCCACACATCCCGGTCAACCGACATCAACTCATTGAACTTCTCGCGGGACATGTCCAGCCCCTCCCAATCCATATCCTCGTAACGCGGCATCCAGCCCAGTGGGGATTCAACGGCGCCCCCCTGGCCCTGAACCCGCTCGACAATCCACTTCAGGACCCGCATGTTGTCGCCGTAGCCGGGCCAGATGAACTTGCCGTTGGCATCCTTGCGAAACCAGTTGACGCTGAAAATACGCGGCGGACGGGGCACTGTACGGCCAAACTGTAGCCAGTGAGCAAAATAGTCGGCCATGTGGTAGCCGCAGAAGGGGAGCATGGCGAAGGGATCGCGACGGACATTGCCGGTAGCGCCGACTGCTGCCGCCGTGGTCTCGGAACCCAGGGTGGCGGCAAGGTAAACGCCGTAATTCCAGTTGAAGGCCTGGTAGACCAGCGGCACTGTATCCTTGCGGCGTCCGCCGAAGATAAAGGCGCTCATCGGAACCCCTTTGGGGTTTTCCCAATCCGGGTCGATACAGGGGCACTGGGAGGCCGGCGAGGTGAAGCGTGCATTGGGGTGGGCAGCCGGACGGCCGCAGCCGGGCGTCCACTCGTTCCCCTGCCAATCGGTAAGCTTTGCAGGAGCCTCGTCGGTCATCCCTTCCCACCACACGTCGCCGTCCTCGGTCAAGGCAACGTTGGTGAAGATAGTGTTCTTCTCACAGGAGATCATGGCATTAGGGTTGGTCTTGTAGTTGGTGCCGGGGGCCACGCCAAAATAGCCATATTCTGGATTGATGGCGTACACCTGCCCATCGGCAGCCGGTTTAATCCAGGCTATATCATCACCGATGGTAGTGATCTTCCATCCTTTTTCCTGGAACGGTTTGGGTGGAATGAGCATAGCAAAGTTGGTCTTGCCGCAGGCGCTAGGGAAAGCGGCTCCGACGTAAGTCTTCTCGCCTTTCGGCGACTCCACGCCAAGGATCAGCATGTGTTCGGCCAGCCACCCTTCATCCTTGCCCTGCTTGGAAGCGATGCGCAAGGCGAGGCACTTCTTGCCCAAGAGGGCGTTGCCGCCGTAGCCGCTGCCGAACGACCAGATCGACCGTTCTTCCGGGAAATGGACGATATATTTTTCCTTGTTGCAAGGCCAGACGACATCCTTTTGGCCCGGTTCAAGCGGGGCACCCACGGAATGGAGGCAAGGGACGAACTCGCCGTCGCCAAGCACGTCCAGGACGGCTTTACCCATGCGGGTCATGATCCGCATATTGACGGCAACGTAGGGGGAGTCGGATATCTCAACCCCGATCTTGGCTATATTGGAACCCAACGGTCCCATGCTGAACGGGATGATGTACATGGTGCGCCCCTTCATGCACCCCTTGAAGAGCTTCTGCAGGGTTTCCTTCATCTCCTTGGGAGGCGTCCAGTTATTAGTGGGGCCTGCATCCTGCTTGGAAAGGCTGCAGATAAAGGTACGATCCTCCACACGGGCCACGTCGATTGGGTCCGACCAAGCGAGATAGCTGTTGGGGCGTTTCTGATCATTCAGCTTTTTGAAGGTGCCGGATTTGACCAGAAGACCGCAAAGTTCGTCGTACTCCTCTTGGGAACCATCGCACCAGTGTATCCGTTCCGGCTCGCAGAGGGCGGCGACCTCTTCAACCCATTTCAGCAGCCTTTCGTTCTTCGGAACTTCGTAACTCATACCACTTCCTCCTCATGTCGTTAAGTTTCATACCTAAAACCGAAAAAATCTTGGTCACGATAGGCAGTATGAACTGATCGTACTGACGTTTAGCAGTGCATGTGCGGTGGGAACGGCACCAGGAAGAAGGGCGGACAAAAACAGTCATGCTCAAACTTGTCAGGGCAATTGACCGGGGTTCCAGATGAAAACCAGTTACAGGTCTGCGCGACCTCGCGACCACAGGTAAACACCGTTGAATTTTGCTGTCCTGCTCCCCATAAAACAACATCAAAAAATTTATCGGTAATAAATACCACAGGGATTCCGAAAATGCAAAAGCGTTTTACTAAATAAATAGCGTAAAGAACTCATCCGGTCCCGACAGATTTAAGCCGTGGAATCCTTTTGCGGAGGTCCAAACTGCTGTCAGAATAGTCGCCGACCGGTTTTAGGCAAAATAAAGGGAACGGACATACTACGACAAGTCTTCCCATTCCCCGTACAACTCCTCCAATCGGCTATTCAGGGCCGCGTGACGCTCTCCAGCCTCGACGCCCCGCTGTGGGTCGTCGAAGAATCCGGGGGCATTCATTTCCACCTCCAGACGGGAAAGTTCAGCCTCAGTACGGGAAATTTCGCCCTCCACAGCGGCCAACTGTTTCTGGCGCCCCTGTTCCTCCCGCTTGCGCTGCTTCTCCTCCTCGCGTCCCTTCTTCCGCTCTTCTCTGGTCACCTCGGGGGGCGGTAGCGGAGCAGCCTCGACGGGAACGGACAGCCGATGGGTAGCACCGGCGCGTGCCGCGTCCAGGGTTCTGGCCTGTACCCCTTTTTCCTTTTTTTCCAAGTAATATTCGTAATTGCCATAATAGCTGGTCAGAGTCCCTCCCTCAACCTCTACGATACGGGTTGCCAGGCCGTTGACAAAATAACGGTCGTGGGAGACGAACACCACCGTGCCGTCAAAAGAACGCAAAGCGTCAAGGAGCACCTCCTTGCTGAACAGGTCCAGGTGGTTGGTCGGTTCGTCCATCAACAGGAGGTTAGAGGGCCGCAGCAGCATCTTGGCCAAGGCCAAACGATTGCGCTCGCCGCCGGAGAGAACGCCGACCTTCTTATGGATGTCGTCCCCCGAAAAGAGAAAGGCGCCCAGAATGTCCCGCAACCTGGGAACCATCTCATAGGGGGCACCGGCATAGAGCTCATCGTAGGCCGTGCGCGTGACATCCAAGACACTAGCTTGGTCCTGGGCAAAGTAATCCATGATCGCATTGTGCCCTTCGACCCGTTCACCGCCCTGGAATTTGGCGCCGGCCAGGACCGACATGAGAGTAGACTTGCCAGCCCCGTTATGGCCCACCAGAGCAACACGCTCACCCTTTTCGATAACCAGATCCACTCGGTCGAGGACTGCATGGTCGCCGTAGGCCTTGGTCAGCCCTCTCAGTTCCATGACGATCTTGCCGCTTTTAGGGGCAGAGGGGAAGTAGAAACGTATCTTTTTCCGTTCCGGAGGGAGGACGATCCGTTCAACCTTTTCCAGTTGCTTGATACGTGACTGCACCAGCGAGGCCTTGTTGGCCTGGTAGCGGAAACGGCGGATAAAATCCTCGGACTTCTCGATTTCTTCGTCCTGGCGACGCTTTGCCTCCCGCTGGGCCGTGACCCGCTCCTCCCGCTGGACGAGGTAGTTGGAGTAACTGCAATGGTAGTCGGTGATGGCATGGTTCCAGACCTCGCTGATCCGGCTGCAGACCCGGTCCATGAAGAAACGGTCGTGGGAGACCAGGACCACCGAGCCGGGGTAGGAACAGAGGTATTCCTCCAACCAGTTGCGGGCTTCGATATCCAGGTGGTTGGTCGGTTCGTCCAGAAGCAGTACGTCTGGCTTCTGCAAAAGTAACCTGGCCAAGGCGATGCGCATTTGCCAGCCGCCCGAGAACTCGCCGCAATCCCGCTGCCAATCAGCTTGGGAAAATCCCAGTCCCTTCAGCACCGTCCCGATCTCGGCCTCCATCGTGTAGCCGCCCTGGTGGCGGAACTGCTCTTGAAGTTCCCCGTAACGCTGGAGGGCAGTCGCATGTTCACCAGAATCATGTGGGAGCCTCTCCAATTCCTGCCCCAAGCGGTGCAACTCCTCTTCCATAGCCAGCAGTTCCGAAAGCGCCGCCCGCGCCTCATGGAACAAGGTGTGTCCGCTCGTGACGATGCCGTCTTGGGGCAGATACGCAGCCTTGGCACCCCTGGCAAACTGAATCTCGCCCGAGGAGGCTTCATTGAGCCCTGCAATGATCTTCATGAGGGTGGATTTGCCCGCGCCGTTCTCGCCTACCAGCGCAACCCGTTCACCCTTTTTCAGGTGCCAGGAGATGGCCGTAAAGAGCGGGGTGCCAGCAAAGTCTTTGGAGATATCTATGAGTTGGAGCATGGCACTGTTGTAACACAGCAAAGGCATCATCGGCAAGTGACGCGCGTGGTCCGGGGGACAGATCAGCCTTGGTGGTCTTGCAGCGTTATTTTGCATTCGCATTCTTGGCGATACGATGATAAAGTTTAGAGATCTATGCACTATTCCGACAAGCCGACCAACAGGCGTCCACTCGACGAGTTACGCTTCGGACGCGGACGAAACCAGCCATGAACATGCCATCGCTCACAAAATTTTTCCTGGGACGCCAGCCAATCCTGAACATCAACCAGGAGATCGTAGGCTACGAACTTCTCTTCCGCTCGACCGAGAAAAATTACAGCGAATACAAAAACCAGGACCAGGCCAGCATGAGCGTAATCTCCAGCGCCTTGGCCAACTTTGGCCTCAATAGCGTGCTGGGAGACAAGGATGGCTTCATCAACGTCACCCACGACGTACTCTTCTCGGACATGGTCGAAGTCCTGCCGCCCAGACAGACCATCCTGGAACTGCTGGAATCAGTGGAGTTGACCGACGTGGTTAAAGGGCGCTGCATCGAACTCAAGGCAAAAAACTATCGCCTGGCCCTCGACGATCACGTTTATTCACCGGAGCATCACGACCTGTACCGCTTCGTGGACATTGTGAAGATCGACCTCCTGGAGACAGACCCCGCCAGCCTGCCCGAGGTCGTGGCCGCGCTTCACCATTTCCCGGTCACCCTTCTGGCGGAACGTATAGAAACGCAGGAGCAGTTTCAGGATTGTCTCGAACTAGGCTTCGAACTGTTCCAAGGATACTTCTTCGCCCGGCCGGCGGTGCTCAAACGAAAAGGGCTTGAGCCATCCAGACTGGCAATGCTGCGGTTGCTCGGCTATCTTCAAACTGAGACGGATTTCGGCAAAATCGAGGAGATATTCAGGGATCATCCGGAATTATCGTACAACATGCTGAAACTGGTCAACTCGGTGCATATGGGTCTGCGGGAGAAGATCAACAGCCTGCGGCACGCCATCATGCTGCTCGGGCTCGACAAGCTGCGACACTGGGTTCAACTGGCCATCTTCGCCAGTGCCGACAGCCGGGGAATCAACAACCCCCTGCTGGAGATGGCTGCCGTTCGTGGACGTCTTCTGGAGTACCTGGTCATGGAACGTTACAACCTGCCTCGTGGCTGCGAACAGGTGGAGTCGGCCTTCATGCTCGGCATCCTGTCACTGGTTGATGTGCTCTTCGAAACGTCCGTCGAAGGAGTTGTACGGGAATTACGGCTTAACGACGAGATCGCCGCTGCTCTGGTCAACCGCGAGGGAACTCTGGGAGCCCTCCTGGCACTGGCCGAAACGCTTGAACAAACCAATTTCGGTGAGGTTCATCACTTGACCGAAACCTGTGGCATCCCCATCTCCACCCTGCTGACCGCACAAATGGACGCCTTCAACTGGCGAACCAGCATCTCAAAAAGCGAATAGGAGACCAGCCCGCCCCCTTCAATCCAACTCCATCTTCAAAGAGACCGCGGCACGCTGATAGACTTGAAACGCTTGTTCATTATACACAACGAAGACTATCCGTTCCAGCGCCGGGTTATGCCCGGCGGCCTCCTGGGCCACAGACAGCGCTATCAGTGCTCCTGCCTGCATTGGATAACCGTAAACGCCGCAACTGATGGCAGGGAATGCGATACTGTGCAGGCCATTTTCCGCGGCGACCTCAAAACAGCGCTGGTAGGCGCTCCTCAGAAGTTTCGGCTCTCCCTGGTCTCCGCCGCGCCAGACAGGACCAACGGTATGAATGACATGACGCGCCGCCAACCGGTAACCCCCCGTTATCTTGGCGTCGCCGGTCTCGCACCCCCCTAGGCCGGCGCATTCCGCCACCAGTTCCGGCCCCGCCGCCCGATGAATGGCGCCGTCTACCCCGCCGCCCCCCAGCAGGGTGTTGTTGGCGGCATTAACGATGGCGTCCACCGCCATTTGCGTGATGTCTCCCCGTATAATCTCGATTCGTGGGTTCATGGCCTTGCCCCCGGTAGCTGGATATATGCTTTACGGGCAAGTATACCATAAACAGGGAACAGAAACGACCCGAAGGCTTTCCCCGCCATCGGGCCAGCCTCTTTTTCCGGGCAGGAATTATTTCACTCCCACCCTTGGCCGGTCCGCTCCGAAAAACACCATCAAAAAACTATCCCTTGATCTGACCCTGGATGCCGATGGTAACCTCGTTGTAGGGTATCTGCTTGCCGCTGGCGACGATGGCCTGCCGGGCAGCCACGGCGATCCCTCCGCAGCAGGGCACCTCCATCTTCAGCACCGTGACACTCTTGATATCGGAACGGGTGAACAGCTCGGTCAGTTTCTGCTGGTAGAACTGGTTGTCGTCCAGTTTGGGGCACCCCATGACAACGGCGCGCCCCTTGAGGAAATCCTCGTGGTAGCCGGCATAGGCCACCGGCACACAGTCAGCCGTGATCAGCAGGTCGGCACCCTGGAAATAGGAGGCACTGGTGGACACCAGGTGCAGTTGCACAGGCCATTGGGCCAACTGGCTCTGGCGACTGCCGGAGGGTTCCGAAACGGCGGCCTCCTGCGTGCGGGCAAAGCTCATGGCGCGGGAGCCGGGACACCCGCCCCCGTGGTGGTGATGGCCGGCCGCAGGGGCCGAGGCTGTATGGTTATGGGTCGGCGCGGGTCGGCCCTGGGCTGCCAGGTGGTGCGCAACGGCCGCTTCATCAAATCCGTCGGCCTCCCGCTCCTCGACGGTGATGGCGTCCCGCGGGCACTCTCCCAGGCAGGCGCCCAGGCCGTCGCACAGGTTTTCCGCCGAAAGCTGCGCCTTGCCGTCAACGATCCTGATGGCGCCTTCCGCACAGGAGGGGACGCATAATCCGCAGCCGTCGCATTTGTTCTGGTCTATCTTCACGATCTTTCTCAACATGATTGTTCTCCCCTTTTTTCAGAATTTCCGTGTGGTTATTTTAGATTCAAGCTTTATCTCTGTGTTCCTCTGTATCTCAGAGTCTCTGCGGCAGGTTCTGATCTCGATTTCAGAAAAAATAGTGCCAGATGTAATCGAGCCTCCCCCTCAGCATCAATTTTTTACCGGAGTAGGCCATGATCTCCTTCACCTTTGCCAAGTTCGTTTTGTTGTAGCAATGGACCCGACAGTGCTTGCAGGTCGGCTTTTCGGCCTCTAGCGGGCACTTTATCCGCCTGGCGACTGCATACGCCATAAATTCGGCGCACTCGGCGCACATCCGGCGCTCCCCCAACCCAGCCGGAAGGCAAAACGTCGAATGTTCGCCGGCACCGTGTTTGCCGGCGCAGTAGACCTCGACGAACTTGCCGATCAGCCTGATATCCTTTTTCTGAAGCTTTGTAAGCGTTTCCATGGTTGTCATCTTGACTCTTTATTTCTGATCATTACATGACAAAGGTCAAATAAATTCCTTTTGCGGCGCCGTCCAATTTTTCCTTTGCCTCTCCCCCCGAATTGCAGGTAATATGACCTGATTTCATCACTACACGGATTGTGAATTCGAGCCTTATAAACCCAATGGCAGAGCAAAAAAAAGAAAAACTCACCAAAGAATTGCAGGGAATGGCGCTCGCCACGGTTGGCGTCTTTATTCTGCTGGCATTCACGACGTTCAACGCCGGCGACGTATCCTTCAACAACTACTCCAGCGAGGGCGCCATCCACAATCTGGGGGGACGCTTGGGAGCCCAAGTGGCCGACCTATTCTTCATCTGCTTCGGCCTGGCCTCCTATCTGGTCCCCCTGGCACTCCTGTACATGGCCTACACCCTGTTCCGGTTTAAGGAAATCCGCCTGCGCTCTTACAAGCTTTTGGCGTTTTTCGGACTGATATTCACCCTTGCGGCCTTGTTCGCCTTCTTCCGAGACAAGACCCTGTTCCTCGGCCAACAGGTACCCACTGGCGGCGCCGTGGGGGTGATCACCGCACGCCTACTCAGGGGGACGGTCGGCATAACCGGCTCCATGCTCGTGCTGCTGCCGATGCTGGCGGCTTCGATCATGATCCTGTCACGTTTTTCCTTTATCCTCTTTGCCGGATGGTGGCTGGAAACCCTCAAGCACAAATGGCTTGCCTGGCAGGAGCGTCGCGCCCACGGGCGCGAGGAGCGCCACCGAGAAAAGGCCAAACAGGAGGGAATACCGGTGGTGGCCGCCTCTGCCGGACCGGTCATCAAACCGGGCGCACCGCCCCCGGCCCGGGCCAATACCTTTAAAAAGGAGAAGGCCCGGAAAAAGGAAGCCGAAAAGAACGCCTCGGTCCAGGAATCCTTCGAGTTTATCAAGGCCGACGGCGACTTCCTTACCCCCCCTTTCTCCCTGCTGGACGTCCCACCGGCCACCGAAAAGCAACTGGACCGGGACGCCCTGACCATGAACGCCCGCCTATTGGAGAAAAAACTCAAGGATTACGGTATTGACGGCGAGGTGGTGGAGATTTGCCCCGGCCCGGTCATCACCATGTACGAGTTTTCCCCGGCACCGGGCATCAAAATCAGCCGGATCGCCGGGCTGTCTGACGATCTTACCATGGCGTTGCAGGCCATGTCGATCCGCATTGTGGCTCCCATTCCCGGCAAGGGGGTGGTGGGGATCGAGGTTCCCAATCGCGACCGCGACATGGTCTTCCTCCGGGAGATTTTCAACTGTGAGGAGTTCCATCACCACAAGATGAAGCTCCCGCTGGCCCTGGGCAAGGATATCGCCGGTACGCCGGTGGTCACCGATCTGGGCAAGGCGCCGCATCTGTTGGTGGCCGGTTCCACCGGATCGGGCAAATCGGTTTCCATCAACACCATGATCCTGTCCTTGCTCTACACCGCCACACCCCATGACGTGCGTATGATCATGGTCGACCCCAAAATGCTGGAATTTTCCATGTACGAGGGCATTCCCCACCTGCTGCTGCCGGTGGTGACCGAACCCAAAAAGGCATCCCTGGCCCTGAAGTGGGCGGTCAACGAGATGGAACGCCGCTACAAGCTGATGGCCGACAAGGGTGTGCGCAATATCGAGTCCTACAACAAGAAGCTGGCCGGCGAGGCTCAGGAACTGGAAGACCTAGGTGCCATTCCCGAGGCCGAGATCATCGAAGAGTTGGAGGAGATCGTCGAGGACGGGGAAGCTATTGTGGACCCGATCCCCTTTGTCATGGACGCTGGAGAGGAGTTGGAACACAGCCACCTCCCCTACATCGTGGTCATCGTGGATGAGTTGGCCGACCTCATGATGGTGGCCGGACGCGAGGTGGAAGAGCATATCGCCCGCCTGGCCCAGAAGGCCCGTGCCTCGGGCATCCACCTGATCCTGGCGACCCAGCGCCCGTCTGTGGACGTGATCACCGGCCTGATCAAGGCCAACCTGCCGTCGCGCATCTCCTTCCAGGTATCATCCAAGGTCGATTCGCGCACCATCCTGGACTGCAACGGCGCCGAGAGCCTGCTGGGTGCCGGTGACATGCTCTACATGCCACCCGGCACCTCCAAACTGCAACGCATCCACGGCGCCTTCGTCTCCGACGCCGAGGTCCAGCGGGTGGTGGATTTCCTCAAGAAACAGGGCAAGCCAGTCTACGAAAAATCGATCCTGGAAATGAAGGACACAGACGACAAGGCCGGTGACGGAGAGGAAGAGGAACAGGATGAACGATGGGAAGACGCCCTGCGGCTGGTGGCCGACACCAGACAGGCCAGCATCTCAATGGTCCAGCGCCGTCTACGCATCGGCTACAACCGTGCCGCGCGCATCATCGAGATGATGGAACGTGAGGGTATGGTCGCCCCCAGCGACGGCACCAGCAAGCCCCGCGAGATCTACACTGACATCATCAATGCCTATCTGAGCTCCCAACTGACGAGGTGAAACGAAAATGAGTTCAATACGGGCAACTGCCATCCAGTTCAACGTCAAGCAGGGGGACGTTGAGGCCAACTTGGCTCACGTCCGCAGGGCGTTACAGCGTGCCGCGGCGCAAGGCGCCAACCTGGCCGTGCTGCCGGAGATGTGGTCCAGCGGCTTTGCCTACAAGACCCTCAACGAACTGGCCCTGCGCACCGCCGGAATCGTGGAAGAACTTCTGGCCCTGTCGCGGGAGCTTAAGTTGGTGATTGTCGGCAGCATGCCCGAACCCAACGGCGACAAGGTTTTCAACACCGTATTCCTGGCCGACAACGGCACCTTGGCCGGAGTCTACCGCAAGATTCATCTCTTCTCCCTTTTGGGCGAGGACCGCGCCTTTTCCGGCGGCGACCGCTGGCTTTTGGCCGAGACATCCATCGGCAAGATCGGTGTAATCATTTGCTACGACCTGCGTTTTCCCGAACTCTCCCGGCGGCTAGCCGTGGAAGGGGCACAGGTGATCTGCATCCCGGCCCAGTGGCCCAAACCGCGTGAGGAACATTGGCGCACCCTGGTCCGCGCCCGCGCCATCGAAAACCAGCTCTTCGTGATTGCCTGCAACGCCTGCGGCCCCATCGGCAAGCTGGACTTCTTCGGCATGAGCATGATCATCGATCCCAAAGGCGAGGTTCTGGCCGAAGCGGGCGATGGGGAGGGTGAAATCGCAGCCGACCTGGACATGCAGGCCATGGCCGACTGGCGTGCCCAGATACCCTGCTTCAGCGATCGCAGGCCCGAGTTGTATTGATATAATGCCACGGAGCCACAGAGGCGCAGAGAAAATCAGAGAGAGTAATACTCAGGGCCTTTAACCCAGAATCCCTGCCTTGCGTTTCGGTTTTCTCTGTGTTCCTCAGTATCTCTGTGGCAGATTTTCAAATTTAATCTTTCTTGGGAGTTAGTGACATGTCCGTAGCAGAACAGATGGCCGTCATCAAGCGCGGCGCCGTTGAGATCCTGATCGAGAAGGAGCTGGAGGAAAAGCTCGAAAAGTCCCTCAAGACCGGCGTTCCCCTGAAGATCAAGGCAGGCTTCGACCCGACCGCCCCGGACCTCCACCTGGGCCATACCGTACTGATCCACAAGCTACGCCAGTTCCAGCAGTTGGGGCACGAAGTAAACTTCCTGATCGGCGACTTCACCGGCATGATCGGCGACCCCACCGGCAAATCCGAAACCCGCAAGGTGTTGACCCGCGAGGATGTGCTCAGGAACGCCGAGACCTACAAGGAACAGGTCTTCAAGATCCTCGACCCGGCCAGGACCAAGGTGGTCTTCAACTCCGAATGGCTTAACAAACTGGACGCCGGCGGCATGATCGGCCTGGCCTCCAAGTATACCGTGGCCCGCATGCTGGAACGCGACGACTTCCACAAGCGCTTCACCACCCAGCAGCCGATCAGCATCCACGAATTCCTCTATCCCCTGATCCAAGGCTACGATTCGGTGGCGCTCCAATCGGACGTGGAGTTGGGGGGCACCGACCAGAAATTCAACCTGCTCATGGGACGCGAGTTGCAGCGGGAATGGGGCCAGCCGCCCCAGTGCATCCTGACCATGCCGCTTCTGGAAGGACTGGACGGGGTTAACAAGATGTCCAAGTCCTTGGGCAACTACATCGGTATCAGCGAGACTCCCGACGAAATTTTTGGTAAGGTCATGTCCATCTCCGACGACCTGATGCTGCGCTACTACGAACTGCTCTCCGACATGCCGCTGGCTGAACTGGAACAGCTGAAGGCGGGGCTGAAGGACCATTCCATCCATCCCATGGCGGCCAAAAAGGCCTTAGGCCGTGAGATCGTCTCCCGCTTCCACGGCGCCGGGGCCGGCGAGGCGGCGGAAGAACATTTCGTCAAACGCTTCAAGGAGAATGAGATTCCAGAAGAGATGCCCCAGGTAAGCTACTCCCTGGCCGACGGCCCGGTGCTTTTGGTTAAGGCCATGACCGAGGCGGGCCTGACCAAATCCAATGGCGAGGGAAGGCGTTCCATCGACCAGGGAGGCGTCAAAATAAACGGCGAGAAGGCCAGCGACACGAATCTGGAGTTAACCGCCAACGGCGAGTATATCGTCCAGATCGGCAAGAGAAGGTTTGCAAGGATTCTGGTCGGTTAGACGACTACGACATACATGAATGTCATGACGACAGGGGAGGACCGATGAAAAGGTTGTGGACTGCACTGGCGACGGTAATGCTCTGTGCCGGGTGCACCTCGGTAGGCAGTGTGGGCATGGTGACCAAAAACATGGGCGACCCCGGCGCCTTGCTGAGGAACGGCCAGCCGTACACAGAGATCGGCACCGCCGAAGGTGAAGCATGCCGTTTCTTTTTATTGAACGTAGTTCCCTTTGGCAACTCTTCGTTTTCCGCCGCCGTGGAAGAAGCATTGGAGGACAGCAAGGGTGATGCCTTGTTGAATGTCACTGTTTCCAGTAGTCTTTATGGCTTCATACCAATCTACAACATCTTTTCCTATACCTGTACCAATGTCAGAGGCACAGCTATCAAATTCGAGAAGAAACCTTGATGCCCAGGATCCCGGTGCCCTTTCACGGGAAGTTTCATGCTCTCCCCTTGCTCCTCCGTGGTAAAATGATGAGTAGCCGTAGAACGTGAGAAAGGGGGGACATGTATGACCACGCGTATCGAAAAAGACACCTTCGGTGAGATGGAAGTCCCGGCCGAAGCGTATTACGGCGCCCAGACGGCACGGGCAGTGCGTAACTTTCCCATCTCCGGCCTGAAACCCCACCCCGCCTTTGTGTGGGCCACGGTTGCCATTAAGAAGGCCGCTGCCAAGGCCAACATGGCCGGCGGCAGGCTTTCCGCCGAGATCGGCGGCGCCATCGTGGCGGCGGCCGACGAGGCGTTGGCGGGGAGATTCGACGAACAGTTCGTGGTCGATCCTTTCCAGGCAGGGGCCGGCACCTCCCACAACATGAACATCAACGAGGTCCTGGCCAACCGGGCTCTGGAGCTTCTGGGGCGCACGCGGGGAGACTTTTCCATCCTGCACCCCAACGACCACGTCAACATGGCCCAGTCCACCAACGACGTGATCCCCACCGCCATCCGCCTGGCCTCGCTCAGAATGCTCGACCCGCTGCTGGAGGTGCTGGAAGGGTTGGAAAAAGCCCTGGCCGGCAAGGCGCGGGAGTTTGATCCGATCCTCAAATCCGGGCGCACCCATTTGCAGGATGCGGTACCGATCCGCCTGGGCCAGGAGTTCGGCGCCTATGCGGAGGCCGTGCGCCGGAGCCGCGAGGGATTGGAGGGGTGCCTTCCGGCGCTTCTGGAACTGGGTATCGGCGGCACCGCCGTAGGCACCGGCCTGAACGCCGAGCCGGATTACATCAAGCGCGTCATAGAGGAGTTGGCTGCTGATACCGGCCTTCCGGTCACTGCCAGTGGGAACCTGTTCGAGGCAATGCAGAACATGGAACCCTTCCTGGCCCTCTCTTCGGCCTTGCGGGGAACAGCGGTCGCCATCGGCCGCATCGCCAACGACCTGCGCCTGCTCTCATCCGGCCCGCGCACCGGTCTGGACGAGATTCGTCTGCCGCCAGTCCAGCCCGGTTCCTCGATCATGCCGGGCAAGATCAACCCATCCATGGCCGAGATGGTCAACATGGTCTGCTTTCAGGTGATCGGCTGCGACCAGGCGGTAATGCTGGCGGCCCAGGCCGGACAGCTGGAGTTGAACGTGATGATGCCGCTGATTGCCTACAACGTGCTGTTCGCCATGGAACTGCTTACAAACGGCGTGCGCAAACTCACCGAATCGTGCATACTGGGGATACGGGCCAACGAGGAGCGTTGCCGTCGCTATCTGGAAGATTCACTGGGGCTGGTCACGGTGCTGGCGCCCTACATCGGCTACAACGCGGCGGCCGACGTGGCCAAGGAATCGGTGGCGACCGGCAGATCCATTCGGCAGATCGTCTTGGAACGCGGCCTGATGCCGGAGGCGGAACTGGAAGCAGTCATGAAGCCGGAACATCTGACCGAGCCGGGGCTGCCATTGCGCTGAAAGGGCCTAAGCGAGGAAACACAGGGGTGAAAACAGTTTTGCAAGGATACACGGGATGAGAGGCGTGAGGCGGTACAACCTTGCCCCATCCTGTCCTGGTGGTTCGGTTTTCATGATTTTGTGGCATTACACATACCAAAAAGGAGAGCAACGATGAAAGCAGAAGTCGAAAAGGTACTTGAAATGGTGCGGCCCGGCCTGCAGGCCGACGGCGGCGATGTGGAACTGGTGGAGGTGACCGACGACGGCGTCGTCAAAGTCCGCCTGAAAGGGGCCTGCGGCAGTTGCCCCATGTCCACCATGACCCTCAAAATGGGTATCGAGCGGGCCGTGAAGGAACAGGTCCCCGGCATCAAGGAAGTGGTGCAGGTATAGCACGGCTTAGGCCACGGAGACGCAGAGGAAATCACAGGATTTTCCTCGTAACGCCATAATCACCGGAATAGAGAGACTTCAGGGATTGTGGCGTTACATTTTTCTTTTATTACCCCTGTGACTCTGCGGCTCTGTGGCAAATACTTTTTTCAGGCTCGGCGGTAGGAAACGATCAGCACCGCCAATAGAATCACCCCGCCCCCGGCAAAGAACGACAACGACAGATGTTCTCCCAGCACCAGCCACCCCAAGAGCGCCCCCACCACCGGCTGCAGGAAGAAAAAGATCGAACCGGTACCGGCTTCCACCAGGCTCATCCCCTTGTTCCAGAGATAGAAGGCCCCTGCGGTTGAGACGACCCCGAGGTAGAGCACCGCCCCCCAGAGCAGAGGATTGCCCAGGCCGCTGACCGGCAAGAAGCGCCATTCGATGATCATGGCCGGGGTCGTCATCAGGGTAGCCCAGAAGATGGCCCACGTAGTGATGACCAGAGGAGACAGGCCTGCCGAGAATTTTCGGGCCAGGACCGATAGAAGCGCCCAAGTGACGGCGGCGCCGATCAGGGCCAGATTGCCGGCCAGCACCCGGCCGCCGGTCGCGGTGGAGTCCCAGCCGACGACGATGAGAACCCCAATGCTCGCCAGAAGGACGGAGAGCAGCTTGCGGGGGGTCAGGCGCTCCCCCAGCATGAACCACGCGAACAGCAGGATAAAGGCCGGGCTGGCGGAGGTGAGGATGGCGCCGTTATGTGCTGAGGAAAGACGCGTTCCGATGAATTGCAGGCCAACCGAGACGAAGTAGCCCACAAATCCGATGGCGATGAAGGCCCGATGGTCGCTACGATTCAGCGGTGCGGCCTGCTGGCGCCGGGCCAGCGGGTAGAGGGTGGCAAATGCTGTAACATACCGTAACCACAGGAGAGTGAAGGGAGGAATGTAGTCCAGGGTGTACTTGCTGACCACGTACATACCGCCCCAGATCGAGGCTGCGGCGGCCAGTGCGCAGCATCCGCGGAGGGCTTGACGGTCGTTCGAAGGCATAGGTTTCATATTACGTTTCATGTTACGTTTTATATTACGGTAACCTTCCGTTTTGGGTTCTGTATAGCACGGAACGCTTTGCTCAAATCAAACAAAATCGAATTGGTCAAACAATTCGCTTGCAGACATAGTGTTTACTGTGATAAAAAGCAGTGCCCTTCGTTGTAAAAGATTCATTTAATCAGATACTTTACTCCTTGACGGGATGACCTGCATGTTTCTGCAACAACTCATCAACGGTATCGCCCTCGGTTCCACCTATGCCCTGATCGCCCTGGGATACACCATGGTGTACGGCATCATCGCCCTGATCAACTTCGCCCACGGCGAGATCTTCATGATGGGCGCCTTCGTCGGCCTGCTCATGGTGGGCGTGTTCAAGCTCAACATCTTCGTGGCCATGGCCTGCGCCATGATCTTCTGCATGGTCCTGGGCGTGGTGATCGAATTCATCGCCTACCGTCCCCTGCGCAAATCCTCCCGGCTCTCGGCGCTCATCTCGGCCATCGGCGTTTCCATCTTCCTTTCGTCCCTGGCCCTCATGATCTTCGGCGCCAACGCCAAGGGCTTCCCCGACCAGGCCTTCCATTCGCGGCAGGTCCACATCGGCAAGGCGGACATCTCGACCCTGCAGATCCTCATCATCGGCGTTTCGGCGGCCCTCATGATCGGCCTGGAATTCATCGTCCAGAAGACCAAGATCGGCAAGGCCATGCGCGCCACCTCCGAAGACTACAACACCGCGGCCCTCATGGGGGTCAACGTCAACTTCGTCATCTCCTTCACCTTTGCCCTCGGCTCGGCCCTGGCGGCCGCCGGCGGCGTCCTGGTGGGGATGCTGTTCAACGCCGTCTCCTTCAACATGGGCCTCATGGCCGGCCTCAAGGCCTTTGCCGCCGCCGTCCTCGGGGGCATCGGCTCCATACCGGGCGCCATGCTGGGCGGCCTCCTCCTGGGCGTCACCGAAGTCTTCGGGGTCGCCATCGGCTACTCCTCATACCGCGACGCCATAGCCTTCGCCATCCTCGTCCTGGTGCTGCTGGTCCGGCCCACCGGCCTTCTGGGCCGCAAAATCCTGAAAAAGGTCTGAACATGCTGCACGGCCTCGTCAACTCCATAGACCCCTATTTCCTCCAGATCCTGGTCAACATCGGCATCGGCATCACCCTGGCCCTGGGTCTCAACATCATCACCGGCCTCACCGGCCAGCTCTCCCTGGGACATGCCGCCTTCATGAGCGTCGGCGCCTTCACCGGGGCGCTGCTCACCCTCAAGACCGGCACCCCCTTCTACCTCAACCTGCTTGCGAGCGGCCTCTTCACCGCCCTCGTGGCCGCCGTCATCGGCTGGCCGATCCTCAGGCTGACCGGCGACTACCTGGCCATCTGCACCCTGGGCTTCGCCGAGATCGTCAAGGTCGTCTTCCTCAACCTGGAGATCACCAACAAGGCATTGGGACTCACCGTCCCCACCCCGCAGACGTCGCTGCCCATGCCCGTAATCGTGTTCATCGTCGCCGTCCTCATGATCATCGCCTCCACCTTCATCCAGAACTCCCGGCTCGGCCGCGCGTTCAAGGCGATCCGGGACGACGAGATCGCGGCGGAATCCATGGGCATCAACATCGCCCGCTACAAGGTCCAGTCCTTCGCCATCAGCGCCTTCATGGCCGGGGTCGGCGGCTGCCTCTACGCCCACTTCCTGGGCTACATCAACCCGTCGGACTTCGGCTTTCTCAAATCCGTGGACATGCTCAGCATGATCGTCCTGGGCGGCCTGGGGAGCATCCCCGGCGCGGTCTTCGGCGCCTCCATCCTCTCCGCCGCGCCCGAATTCCTCCGCTTCATGTCCCAGTACCGCATGCTGGTCTACGGCGCCCTCATGGTCTTCCTCATGGTCTTCCGGCCCAACGGCCTCCTGGGCGGCGTCAACTTCACCGACCTGGCGCTGCGCAAGCTGGGGATCAAGCCGCGCGGCGCGGTCCGCGTCCGGGAGGAGAAACACTGATGGCACTGCTCAAACTCGATAACGCCACCATCCGTTTCGGCGGCCTGGTCGCGGTGAACGGCGTCAACCTGGATGTGGAAGAGGGCGAGATCATGGCCCTGATCGGTCCCAACGGGGCCGGCAAAAGCACCATCTTCAACCTCATCACCGGCATCTACCCCCCCACCGAAGGCGGCATCAGCTTCAAGGGCAAAAGCATCGCCGGGCTGCCCCCCCACGTCATCGCGGGCGGCGGCGTCGGCCGCACCTTCCAGAACATCCGCCTCTTCAACGAGCTGTCCGTCCTGGAGAACGTCCTCATCGGCGCCCACACCAGGGGCACCTGGAACCTGACCGGCGCGCTGCTCAAGCTGCTCCCCCCGGTGCGCAGGGAAGAGGGACGCCTTCTGGAACTGGCCATCCGCTGCCTGACCCAGGTGGACCTGGCCCACAAGGCCTACGAGCAAGCCTGCAACCTCCCCTACGGCGAACAGCGCCGCCTGGAGATCGCCCGCGCCCTGGCCATCGAACCGGCCCTGCTCCTCCTGGACGAACCGGCCGCCGGCATGAACCCCCAGGAAAAGCAGACCCTCCTGGAGATGGTGCGCAAGATCCGGGCCACCGGCGTCACCGTCTTCCTGGTGGAGCACGACATGAAATTCGTCATGGGTCTCTCGGACCGCATCGCCGTCCTGGATTACGGCGTCAAGATCGCCGAAGGCAAGCCCGAGGAGGTCCGGGCCAACCCGGCCGTGATCGAAGCCTACCTGGGAAAAGGAGCCAGCCACTGATGCTGTCGGTCGAGAACCTTTCCGTCAACTACGGGGCCATCCGCGCCCTGCACGATGTCTCCTGCCGCGTGGAGCAGGGGGAGATCGTCGCCCTCATCGGCGCCAACGGCGCCGGCAAGACCACCATCCTGAACACCATCTCCGGCATCGTCCCCTCCGTGGGCGGCGTCATCGCCTTCGAAGGCACCGAGATCACCCGCATGGCCCCGCACCTGATCGTGCAGAAGGGCATCTGCCAGGTCCCGGAAGGCCGCCGCGTCTTCGCCCGCATGAGCGTGCAGGAAAACCTGGAGATGGGCGGTTTCATCCTCCCCGGCAAGCACGAGGTCGCCCAGGGCATCGAACGCGCCTTCGCCCTGTTCCCCCGCCTGGCCGAACGCCGCAAGCAACCGGCCCGCACCCTCTCCGGCGGCGAACAGCAGATGCTGGCCATGGGGCGCGCCCTCATGTCCAACCCGCGCCTGCTGCTGTTGGACGAGCCCTCCATGGGTCTGGCCCCCATGCTCGTGGAGAAGATCTTCGAGATCGTCGTGGAGATCAACAAGGCCGGCACCACCATCATGCTGGTGGAGCAGAACGCCTCCATGGCCCTCTCCATCGCCAACCGCGCCTATGTGCTGGAAACCGGCGAGGTCGTCCTCTCCGGCGACGCCGGGGAACTGGCCCGCAACCCCGAGGTAAGGAAGGCCTACCTGGGGGAATAACCGCCCTTTGCATATCGATATTGACGCCCTGCCGGGACACCGGCGGGCGTTTTTTGTTTGTTACGTATCCCCTCCCCCAGCGGGGGAGGGTTAGGGAGGGGGAAGAGGGGCTATCTACCACCCCCTGCCCCCTTTAGGCCCCAGAGGGTCCTCCTGAACCAGGAGGGGGAAGCGTTGGGCGGTGCTTTCCTCCCCTCCTGGTTCAGGAGGGGCCGGGGGTGGTCGCCGTCCTCAAACAACCCTCAATACCGCGATTGTCCACGAGAAGCACGAAAACCACGAACAACCATAACGCTTGACGTTAATAACGGATAGAGTTATGCTTTTCCCATGATCCGCAGTTTCGCATCCAAAGAGACAGCCGCCATATTTACCGGCCTTGCCGTTCGTCGCTTGCCGCTCGACATGCAGCAAACGGCGCGTCGCAAGCTCAAGCAGTTGGACGCCGCCCGGATGGTCGACGACCTGCGCATCCCTCCCGGCAATCGGCTGGAGACGTTGAAGGGCGACAGAAAAGGATTATGGAGCATCAGGATCAATGACCAATGGCGTATCTGCTTTCGCTGGGAGGATGGGAGCGCCGAAGACGTGGAAATCGTGGATTATCACTAGGAGCAGCCGTAATGACAATCAAGCGCGAAGATTTGGAAAAAATGGATTATTCGGATGTATCGGACGGGACGAAACTCGCCCCTGTTCATCCGGGAGAGGTGTTGCAGCATGACTTCATGGAGCCGTTGGGGGTGACCCAGCACCGGCTGGCGGTGACTATCGGGGTGCCTCCCCGCAGGATCAACGAAATCGTGCACCACAAACGGGGCATAACGGCGGATACCGCCTTGCGTCTGGCGCGGTTCTTCGGCACGACGCCGGATTTCTGGACATCGTTGCAGGCGTCCTACGACATGGAACGTGTCCGCCCCGCTATTCTGGAGCTGCTTGACGCCATCCCCCGGCTTGTTCAAAGCCCCGCTGCAAAAAATCAGAGAATGGCAGCGTAAAACCTTCCTGCCCTGCGTACCAACGCCCTGCCGGGATACCGGCGGGGCGTTTTTGTTTTTGGGGTGGTAGCCAGCCTTAAAACCAAGGCCGGTCCACGAAAAGCACGAAAGACACGAACAAGGCCTGACGATTATGGACAAAAGCGGCTAACCTTTTCGTGTGAACGGTCGATTTTTTCGTTCATCCTCGTGGTTCGTTCGCGTTCGTGTTTTTCGTGTCTTTCGTGGACAGATGGTGTTTTGGGTGCGGCGCTTGTGTGGGAGGGTGTGGGTCAATATGATACAAAGGCGGGCTTCCGAATGGGATTCGGGGGCTTTTTTTGTGTGATGTCGGGGGGTTGGGGGCAAGAGGGCTGAAATGGTCTTTTTATGTTAATTTTTTTAACATTTTCGGGGGAGTGTTAATTATTTTAACATATTGATTTTGTTGTTGAAACCTGTGCTTGTGGGTGTACAATTGAATCGATTTTATTAAGGTGTCTTTATAAGAGCGAGGTTGCAAATGGCAGACCTGCGATGTTTCATTCCATTAGGCATGCCCTCGGAAGCCGCTCTCATGATGGAGAGGTGGCTATAATGCCTTCACAATATAGTCCTCCCCTTGCGATTCACTTCATTTGGCACCCGTCGGACAACGATGTTATTGATCCAATCCTCAAAGCAGTCTCAAAATACCTTTCTAGAGATATTAATCGACCATTTTCCCGTAACTTGAATATCCCCATCTTTTTTTATAGCTCCAATAATCCGATTATTGTACCAAACAACAACCCACAGGAACTCGCAACACGGAATATATTATTTGTATTTACAAGCGTAAACACGAGAGGACGTGCTTCGTGGGACAGCTATATAAGCAATCTTCCATGTAATGAGACAATGCGAGTTGTTCCCGTAGCGTTAACTCGCGAAGGGCTCGGGCACGGCGGAGAGGGATGCCTTAAGGATATTAATTTCATTCGCGCATACGAATGGCATTACGAGTCTGTGGTTCAAAATACGATACTTACCATGGCACATGAAATTTACCGTCACGGGTTTGTTGAAATTGGAGAAGGTGACAAGGGCAAATCGTCTTCCATAAATATATTTCTTAGCCACGCCAAAAGTGGGAACACTGGCCGCCTTCATGCGGAGACGATCAAGCGGTTTATTGAAAACACAAACATGTCGCACTTCTTTGATGCAACAACAATTTCCCCTGGATTTAAGTTCAATGAAGAGATAATCAAACACATTGAAGACTCAACAATGGTGGCAATTTGTAGCGATGACTACTCTTCACGATATTGGTGCCAACGGGAAATTTTGTGTGCAAAAAAGTATCACCGGCCAATGATTGCTGTTAACTGTTTGGAAAATTATGAAGACAGAATCTTTCCAGCAGGTTCAAATGTGCCATGCGTACATATATCGCCTAAGCCGCCGCTTAGTGAACCAGAAACTCTAAAGGTTCTTACCACTGCAATTTTGGAAACTATTCGTCATTGCCATGCTCTGAAATCGCTTGAGCACTATCAAGTACGTGGGTGGATTGGTGACGATTGTGCAATCTTTTCTCGCCCTCCGGAAATTCGTCAAATCCTTGCGTTGAAAGCAGAAGGTACGTTTACGAAAATCTGCTATCCAGAACCTCCTATTTACTCTGAGGAGGCAGATTGGCATCACCAGCTTGAAATTGACACGTTTACTCCTCTATGGAGTAGCTCTGAAGATCACTCTTTAAATGGTTTGAGAGTAGGCATTTCCATATCAGAAGTTCCAAGTGATGGATTCCAGGAAAATCATCTTCCATTAAATCAATCTATAAGACTTGCTCAAGACCTTGCTCGGCACCTGCTTGCCAGATCAGCAACTTTGATTTATGGAGGAGACTTGCGTAAGAACGGTTTTACAGAGTTTATCCTTGACGAAGCTATTGCATTAAAAAACCGCCTAAACACCGACGTCATCCATGTAGAGAACCACTTGTCGTGGCCAATCCACAAAGCTGACAAAGAAATGACCGCGTGGCGCGCAAATTATAAGGCAGTCATGGATACTGTTGAATACGACATTCCGGATGATATTGCCAACGATATCGATAAGGATAATTTCCTGCCACCGTCCACGCCTCAAAATAAATATATCTGGTCGCGATGTCTCACAGAGATGAGAGTGTTATCTATAGACTCCTCCCATGCTCGTATTTGTGCAGGTGGAAAGCTTTCGGGATACAGCGGGAAAATGCCGGGGGTTTTAGAAGAAATCCTTATCGCTATTGACAAGAGCAAGCCCATTTACCTGCTGGGCGCTTTTGGTGGTGTCGTGGGCGATGTTTGCAAAGTGCTACGCAAAGCGCCATATCCAGACTCACTTACAGAAGCATGGCAGAACAGCCACAACGCCGGATACGTTGATGTCCAAACAATCGCATCAAAATATGGTATGCACGCGGATTACAGACAGGTGAAGACGGCCCTTGAGGGAATCGCCATCCCCACTCTATCGAAAAATTCTGGGCTTGATGAATTAACCTATTTGCGATTGATGGAAACACCCTTTGTCGATGAATGTATTCATTTGATTATGCAGGGTCTAAAAAACTTATCTCTTTAAAAGTTATGGGTGAAATGCATCTGATTTCATAAATGGAGAAATAAAAATGAATCAGACAAGAAATGTATTTATTAGCCATCATCACAAAGACGATAAGCATGTTGATAGTTTAACTGATTTGCTTGCTAATAATGGATGCAACATTCGAAATAGCTCCATTCGTGCTAAACCAGCAAATCAAGAACGATTAGATAAGGGGCTTGTAGAAGATTCAACCATCAGGAGACTACTCAGGATGAAAATGTCGTGGGCGGGCACAGTGATAGTTCTCATTGGAAAGGAGACTCATGAAAGAAAATGGGTCAATTGGGAGATTACTGAAGCCGTTAAGCAGGGCAAAAACATAGTTGGAGTTTATGAACAAGGACTTAAAGACAAACCTGATATTCCCGAAGCATTGTCTGCCCTTGGGACATCAATAGTTGAATGGAACCCCAAGTCAATTATTGATGCAATTAATGGTATTACTTCTTTTCAAAACCCAGACGGCAGCCCAAGCCCGAGAAAGGACGGCGCTCACGTGAGGTGCGCATAAACATGATGAATTATTTATACATCTATGTTGTTGATAGAGATTTTGGGTTTGCTCCAAATCCATTTCACGGGTATTGCACTCTTGCAACTTGTAAAGCCAGGATAAGGAAAAGCGCACAACTTGGAGATTGGATCGTTGGAGTTGGTGGCGACCGACTGAACGCAGTTGGTAGATGCATTTATCTTATGAAGGTTACTGAAATACTGAGCTTTAATGATTATTGGTTTGACTCACGTTTTCAAAGGAAAAAGCCTCAGAGAAACGGCAGCTTAGTGATGATGGTTGGTGACAATATATATCATAAAGAAGAAGGAGATGAATCTTGGAAACAAGAGGATTCACAGCATAGCAATCCTGACGGCTCACTAAATCATGACAATGTTAGAATCGACACCTTCTCGGATAATGTATTGATTTCAGATTTTTTTTATTACTTTGGTGAGGATGCCCCGACGGTAAAATTAGAATTGATAGAATACCAAAACGGAAGAAATTACCAAAAAATGCAACTTAGTGATAATAACATAGTTGCCTTTATCGATGATATAGAGCAGCGCTATTCCAAAGATAGGAATCGGGTTATCGCTTTCCCGTTTAACTTTTTAAAAGCAGCAAAAAGAGTTGATCAATCAACCAGTAAAATCATTTGATAAAACTAATGGAGTGTTCTGATATATGGCTTTTTGGGGTACTGATACTATAAGAATCAGACAAGTTTCAGACTATTTAGTACTGCCATTTGATAATACCAGAATAAGTAATGGCCAATACCTATTGAGTGTTGGCCCTGAGTCATTTATAACAGTAAATGAAGTAAAAACTGTTATGAACAGTAATTACGGTCAAATTAGTATCGAGCCTGGTCAATTCGCAATAATATTGACTGAAGAGACCGTAACAATTCCTAAAAATTCGATAGGATTTATATCAATTCGTGCTGCCATTAAATTTCGCGGATTAGTTAATGTTTCAGGATTCCATGTGGATCCTGGCTTTACGGGACGGCTAAAATTTGCTGTGTACAACGCAGGCCCGAAACCAATTGTTCTAGAAAGAGGTCAAGCCGCTTTCCCAATTTGGTTCGCAGATATGGATAATGGTAATTCTGATGAATACAATGGAGTCCATAAGGACCAACGTCACATTACAGCAGACGATGTAAATATGTTACGAGGCCAAATTGCTTCACCCAATGCACTTAAAAAAGAAATCGATGATCTCCGGCATGAATACGAAAAAAAATACATAAAATTAGAACATTATATTACTATAATATACAGTGTGGGTGGTTCTCTGTTAGCAATATTGAGTGCCATTATTTTAAAGTTTCTATTTGCTAAAATTAAATAGTAGGTGAACATTTTGGACATGCTCAGTGGCGATTTATTTGTTTTTGAAGGGCCGGATGGCACGGGAAAAACAACTTTTTCCAAGCAGTTTTCTGCCCATCTAAATTCAACAGGTAAAAAATGCAGCTACTTTTCTTTCCCTGGCAGCAGGTCAGGCACACTCGGCAAGCACGTCAATGAAATTCATCACAAAATTTATGATGGTGATATCAACACCATAAATGCAACAAGTTTGCAGATGCTCCATGTTGCAGCCCATATAGATGCAATTGAGTCAGAGATTTTACCCTCATTACGTGCCGGCAATTCAATTGTACTGGATAGGTTCTGGTGGTCAACGATTGTTTATGGTAGTCTATTTGGAGCTAATTTCGACTCACTCAAAAAACTAATCGAAATCGAAAAATTGCACTGGGCCGAATTTCAGCCAGTATGTATTTTTTATTTAAAGCGTCAAAATAGCTTGAAGCCCTCAGAGGTCAAACACTGGGACCAATTATTAGACGCATACGAAAAGGTTGTTGCGCATGAGCGTAACCACTCAAAAGTTGAGATCATAACAAACGAATTATTACCTCAGGACACATTAGCACAAATAATCGAAGTATATGAAAACTTCGCAAAGGAAAACCGTGATTAGGAAACGTTCACCTGAACAATATCAACTGAGCCTTGACCCGCATGTAGCCATCCCGCCACCAAAAATTGAAATCATCAGTAAGTTATTGCCAGCAAGGGCAACTGTCGTCTACGAAAGTTATTGGCGCTTTGCCGCTGAGAGGCAGGAAATTTTTTTTGCACGAATGAAAAACTCACTTCCTCCTTGGACCTCTGACCCAATTTTGCGGGTACACAAATTTACCAATTGTTACCGCGCTTCTGATCGCGTAAGCCAGTATCTTATAAAAAACGTCATATACTCAGGCGATCAAAGTGCTCCCGAAGTTTTCTTTCGGACCATGCTTTTCAAGTTCTTTAACAAAATTGAAACGTGGGAGCGGCTTACTCATGCGTTTGGGGCTGTATCCTTTGCTGAGTATTCTTTTGATCGTTATGACGCTGTCCTGACAAAAATCATCGAAAGTGGCTCAAGAATATATTCGGCAGCTTACATCATGCCATCAGGCGGCCCCAAATCACCATACTCAAAAAAGCATCGAATGCATCTCAAGTTGCTCGAGCAAATGATGGCAGACATACTTTATGCCAAGTTGTCGGATGTACAGTCTATGGCAAAAGCGTTCGCATTGTTGCGTTCTTATCCTTCTATTGGAGATTTCCTTGCCTATCAGTTCGTTACTGATTTAAATTACAGTCCTTTACTGAATTTTAGCGAGATGGAGTTTGTCATGCCAGGGCCTGGCGCGCGTGACGGCATTCGCAAGTGTTTCAGCGATCTGGGAGGGCTTGATGAGTCAGATATTATTAGGATGGTGACGGAAAGGCAGGATATCGAATTTGAACAACTTGGGCTATCATTCAAATCGCTTTGGGGGCGACCCTTGCAGTTGATTGACTGCCAGAATATATTTTGCGAGGTTGACAAGTATGCGCGAGTAAAGCACCCAGAAATTGCAGGAATAACGGGTCGCTTGAGGATTAAGCAAAAATTCACTCCGATAGCAAAATCTATTGACTATTGGTATCCACCGAAGTGGGGCTTAAACCATAAGATAGGACTAGGCACAACCCCATGATAAGGGCCTTTTCTGGAAAAACTGCTGATGACGTTTGGCGTCAGGCAATCAGCACATTGCAAAGTGACGAACTGAGTTCTTTTGAGCAAAGCCGTTTGGGAGCAATGCGTGAAATTCTTCATGCAAACTTGTACATAGAGAATCCAAGACAACGATGGGTTACCTCAAGATTGCCTGCGATGAACCCCGCCTTTGCAATTGCTGAAGTGTTTTGGATATTGTCAGGCAGCAACGATGCTAGCTTTATAAATTTTTGGAATCCTGCGTTGCCCAAATTTGTGGGAAACTTCGAAAAATACCACGGAGCATACGGATATAGAATAATAAACCACTTTGGCGTTAACCAGCTTGAACGTGCTTATCATGCCTTAAAAAAGAATCCTACCAGCAGGCAAGTCGTGATCCAGATTTGGGATGCCAAATCAGATTTGCCAAATGAAGACGGTGTTCCTGTTTCGTTAGATATACCGTGTAACTTGTTTTCAATGTTGAAGATCAGAGAGGGTAAGTTGGAATGGACGCAGGTGATGCGCAGCAACGATCTTTACAGAGGAACCCCATACAATATCGTTCAATTTACGATGCTACAGGAAATACTTGCAGGGTGGCTTGATTTAAAATTAGGCGGTTATTATCAAATTAGTGATAGTCTCCACATATATGAAAAGGATTGTATTGAATTAAAAGCTTCAATTAAAAAATCAAATATTGAAAACTCTGATAATTTATCAATTAGTAAAAATGAATTCGATATTATTTTTAAAATATTGCTGGATAAATTTATTATTTTATCAAAAAAATATTTAAGTATTTCTGAGTTCAAACAAGTGGTAGAAACAAACAATATTCCAGATTCTTATAGAAATTTATTGTTGACTGTTGCTGTTGATAGCGCGCGTAGAAGAGGTTATTTTCCAGAAATGAATCTATTATTGGATCAGTTTACAAATCCAATGCTTTTTTTATTATCTAATTCATGGATTGAGAGATTTAAGAAAGGAAATAAGCGAGGGTCAAGTCTACATCCTACACAAAAAGAGAAAATCTAGGGGCAGGCCCGCCTCTTTTTCCTTACCCGAAAAAAACATGAGGGAACTAAAACAGGCACACTCCCCATTTAACTGAATTCGTCTGCACCAGGGATGACGAGACGGATGCGGGCATACAGGGTGTAACGTGGTTGCGGGGGTGTCGGGCATACAGCCTTCTTCAAACGATGATACATCAAAAGCCGCTCTCAATGATGAGACCGGCTTTGCACATAACTGCATAGTTACATGATCTTGGGACGTTGTTATTCCATCTCAAGTTTCGTCTGTATGTTTTTGGTCGCTGCCCTCGAAGCCGCCCTCAATTCATGGCAACTGTTGTGAGTAACCGCTGAATCCAGGCAGCTCTTGACGTTGGCAGGTATTTGACCTCTCCCTATTACAACGTCAACCCCGCTTCCTTTGGTGATGTGCAGCGATCCACCGTAATCGACCTTGAAGCCGTCTTTATATTCGCACCTCATATGTTTCACCTCTTTCCTTCTTACATTATAGTGAATCGCGTACAAAAAATCCATGAGGGCCAATCAGGGGTCAGGCACCAAATACGTCCAACCTGCCTCCCCACTGCGGCCTCTCCACCCCGCCCCCACCGCCGCGTCACCTGACGCGGCAACCACCATGCAGAGATACATGGAACCCACAATTCTGTTGACAAATAGCTACCCTCAAATTATTTTGTTGATACTATCAACAATATGCGGCGGGGTAACGAAATGTCCCAGATATCCAACATCAGAAGCGAATTGCGTTTTTTAGTCAGGGAGTTGGGTTTGCTTGGCAAAAATTGCTGGCAGTCGAACCTGTCCTTGTTGCAGGCGCATATATTGACCTACCTGGAGCGCAACGGCGCCACATCTTTTTTCGAATTGTGCAAACAGCTGAATATCGAAAAGGCGTCGTTAAGCAGGGCGCTTAACGCTCTGGAGGCAAAAGAGTATCTCGCCATGATCAAAAGCCCTGCCGACAAACGGCAAAAACAGCTTTCTCTTCTTCCGCACGGCAGAGACATGCTTGCGAAGGCAAATCATGCCGCCGACCGTGAGGTTTCGGCACTATTGGATGGACTCGACGGGCACGAGATTGGGATCATTCTGGACGGGTTGCGCCTGCTGCGCATGAAGGCGTTCAGGCGAAATTTTGTCGAAAGCGGAATGCGCCTGACGCTTGAGAGGATGCAACCGACATATCGCGATGAAGCTATTGCGTTTATGGCCGATGTTTTCTCGAAGGAACAGGGTATTCCCGAAGATCTCATACCTATTCCCCGTGAATATCCCGTGCAATGGTGGTGTGCTCGCGCCGGCGAGTATGTTGTCGGTGTCGTCGCGTGCTGGAACGAACAGGGGCAATGGCACTGGGGGAGGTTTGCGGTCGAACCAAAATTCCGCGGCCTGGGGGTCGGAAAGCAGCTCGCCCGTTACTCGCTCGACGATTTCTTCTGTCATACCGGCGATTCGCTTGTCAGTGACGCCCGCGATACCACGGTCGCGATCTTAACGAATCTGGGCGCAAAGATACGTGCCCAAGCCTCCGATTTCTACGGGATGCCGGTCACACCGGTAACACTCGATAAATCCGACTTTTACCGGGCCGCCGCCAACACAGGGGGTACCTGAAAGGATCAGTTCCGACATTTGGAACCAAGGCGCCAAATACGTCGCGAATCGATCATGTCCCCTTATGGGAGAAACTAGGGACACTCCCCATATTTCCACCACTCAATCGGTAAATCCTTTCACAGCCATTGCCTCGCTATTCTTGAACAACGCCATGCCGGTCTTCATCGTGCGCATGCCGAGGGTGCGGTAGAACGCCTCTTTGCCGATGGAGGCGTACAGGATGACATTGCAGTGGGAGACGCGGGAAAGGATGTTGGTCATTATGGCGCGGCCCAGGCCCTTGCCCTGGAATTCCGGCAGTATGGCCACATCATAGACGGCCGCCTGGTAGACCCCATCGGAGATGGCCCGGCCAAAACCGACCAACCGGCCCCCGTGGTAGGCAAACACGACCGTATGGCTTGCCTCGAACGCCCTTCGGTGGGCGTCCGGCTCGAAGTGCGCCATGCCGACTTTTTCGAGGGTTTCCGCGACCAGCGGCCAATCCACCCCATTGCAATCAAATCTGATGTCGAATTCCATCATACGCCTCCGTAAGGTAACAGGATCGCCGCCCGCCTGTGGCAACGCGCGCCTCCACACCCACCAACCGGACTCTGCAAACGGACAAAGCCCCTCCGATGCAGAGGGGCTTTGCCGGGTAATCCGGGGTAATGCCGGGGCCGGGCTGCCGGGCAGGCACACACAGCCGGTGGAAAGTCGGCAGCCCGTTAGTAGAGGTACGCCGCTCCGCCGTTGCTGGCCGAGATGTCGGCCTGGTTGCCGCCGATGCCGGTGGCGCCGCCGTGCTCATGGATGGCCCCGGCCGCCAGGGTGCCGCCGTCGCCGGAAAGGGCGATGCTGCCGCCGAACCAGTCGTCTTTCCCGGTGTTGGAGGCTTTCACATAGGCCTGCTGGCTCCAGGCGGTGCCGTTGCGGGTGAAGACGTAGGCCGCGCCGCTATTAATGTAGTTAGAATTGTCGGTCTGGGTGCCGCCTATGCCGGTGGCGCTGCTGGACTCCCCTATCGCCCCCACGGCCAGGGTGGCGCCGTCGCTGGACAGGGCGATGCTGTAGCCGAACAGGTCGCCCGTCCCGGTGTTGGAGGCCTTGACATAGGCCTGTTGGCTCCAGGCGGCGCCGCTGCGGGTGAAGACGTAGGCCGCGCCGCTTTGACCGGCCGAGTTGTCGGCCTGGTTGCCGCCGATGCCGGTGGCGCTGCTGTCCTCATAGGCCGCCCCGACCGCCAGGGTGGCACCGTCGCCGGACAGGGCGGCGCTGTAACCGAACCGGTCGTCCGCCCCGGTGTTGGAGGCCTTCACATAGGCCTGCTGGCTCCAGGCGGCGCCGCTGCGGGTAAAGACATACACCGCACCGCTGCCGACGGCCGAATTGTCGGCCTGGTTGCCGTCGCTGCCGGTGGCGCTGCTGGACTCGCCGACCGCCCCGACCGCCAGGGTGGCGCCGTCGCCGGACAGGGCGACGCTGGTGCCGAACCAGTCGCCCGCCTCGGTGTTGGAGGCCTTCACATAGGCCTGCTGGCTCCAGGCGGCGCCGCTGCGGGTAAAGACATACACCGCGCCGCTTTGACTGGCCGAGTTGTCGGCCTGGTTGCCGTCGATGCCGGTGGCGCTGCTGCCCTCATAGGCGGCCCCGACCGCCAGGGTGCCGCCGTCGCCGGACAGGGCGACGCCGATGCCGAACCCGTCGCCCGCCCCGGTGTTGGAGGCCTTTACATAGGCCTGCTGGCTCCAGGCGGCGCCGCTGCGGGTAAAGACATACACCGCGCCGCTGCCGACGGCCGAATTGTCGGCCTGGTTGCCGTCGATACCGGTGGCGCTGCTGGACTCGCCTACCGCCCCCACCGCCATGGTGCCGCCGTCGGCGGACAGGGCGATGCTGCTGCCGAAGTTGTCGCTCACCCCGGTGTTGGAGGCCTTCACATAGGCCTGCTGGCTCCAGGCGAGGCCGCTGCGGGTGAAGACATACACCGCGCCGCTGCCGACGGCCGAGGTATCGCTCTGGTCGCCGCCGATACCGGTGGCGCCGCTGGACTCACCTATCGCCCCGACCGCCATGGTGCCGCCGTCGGCGGAAAGGGCGATGCTGTAACCGAAGAAACTTTGGGCCCTGGTGTTGGAGGCCTTCACATAACCGACCGCGGCGGCCAGGGTGCCGCTGACGGCAACCGGCGCGGAGTCGGTGCACGCGTCGCTGTTGCACGCCCGCAGGATATAGCTGGCGTTGATGCGGCCGGGCAGGGAGGCCGCCAGGTCGTAGCTGGTGGCGGTGACGGCGGGGGCGCCCACCTGGGTATAGCCGGAGCTGCCGTCGGGGTTTTCCAGCAGCCGGTACTCGGTCGCGCCGCTGCCGCCGGTCCAGGTGAAGTGAAAGGTCTTGACGCTTTGCGGGGTCAGCGTCAGGGTCGGCGCGGTCAACGTGGTGCTTCCGGTGCCCCCGGTTCCCCCGCCGCCGCCACCGCCGCCGCCGCCGCCGCATGCGGCCAGAGTTGCGACAACAGCGATAAGCGCTCCGATTGCCAGACAATTTTGTATTCGTTTCATCGGTTTATCCCCCCAAAGTCGGCACCTGTACCGTTCAACCGGGGCAGCTTCCGGCCCAGGGCCGAAAGAGTGAAACATCCCGAAAGCTGAAAATCGGACAGCGATCGCTCCTCTGAATAAAACTTTTCCCGGCTCCCTTTGCGGGCATATCCCCGTATGTGCCCGTTCGTTGAGACTGATGTCTATTTAAGTTTACCTCGACACGCAATAATTTCAAAAAAAATTTCAATATGTTAATAAAATATTACCATTCAAAAACGCACCGGAAAACTGCCGCGCCGGGGCGCCGCCCGACCCGCCTCCCCCCGGCATCTCCGCCACCCTCCACGACCGGACGCTTCAAACCGCCGGAAAAAGAGCGGAAACCGCGCCCGGCATCTTGACTATTCCCTGGCGCGCTGTAGATTTTCTTATGCCGCGAAGCGCCCGAGCCTGGATAATTGTCACCCTCTCACCGATGCTATGGAGGTCGTATGCCGCATCTACAATTCGAATTCAACCGGAGTCTGACGGACGCGCAAAAAGGCGCTTTCGCCCAGCAGGTCCGCACCCTTTTCTCCCAGGTCATGGATACGGGAACCGACCATATCAGCATCTCCATCCGGGAATTCGGCACCTACAATCTGTCCATCGGCCGGGTCAAGGAGCCTGAAAAGGGCGTTGCCGTCGTGAATGCGGATATCCGCGAAGGGCGGACCATGGAGAAACGCAGGGCCCTTACCCTGGGATTCATGGAACTCATCAACAGGTCGTTCAACATCCCGGTGACGAACATGTACGTCACCCTCACGGAACACAAGGGCGAGGACTTCCACCTTTTCGAGAAATACCTTGCGAGCTGGCAGACCGGGGAAGACCCGCTTGCGGATCTGAAATAAGCGACCGTACGGCACGAGGGGCGGGGGAGGGGATATGGACAGGCTACTGCACCAGGTGGTGAACGATGCGCCGGACGCGATCCTGGTCGCGGACCGGGAGGGGGTTATCCGTTTCTGGAACCGCGGGGCGGAGCAGATCTTCGGCTATTCTTCCGCCGAGGCCGTGGGGCAATCGCTCGACCTGATCATCCCGGAAAACCTGCGCGCCCGGCACTGGGACGGCTACCGGCGGGTGATCGCCTCCGGCGAGACGAAGTACAAGACCGGGCTGCTCTCGTCGCCGGGCGTGCGCAAGGACGGCGCCCGCGTTTCCCTGGAGTTCAGCATGGTCCTGCTGCGCGACGCCGCCGGGCGCATGGAGGGGTGCGCCTCCATCATGCGGGATGTGACGGAGCGGTGGAAGAAAGAGAAGGAGACGAGGGAACGTTTGGCCGCCTGCGAGGCACGGGCGGCGTGAGCGTGGAGCGGGACGGGATGAATCCCGGAGACGGCCGGCCCTGACCGGCGGCCGCGTTTTGCCTGCAACCCTCCTCCCCACGGTGCGCACCGCGCGGCTGGCGGCCGGCGGAACCGCCGTCGTCAAACCGTAATCCTTCAGGTCCTCGTTATATCCGTCGGCATCCCCGACCTGGCCTTCGCCGCCGCCGCCAGCTTCGCCAGGTCGGCCCGCGCCAGCAGGGCTTTCTCCGCAAGCAGATCGATGACCTCCTGCTCCAGGTCGCACCCCGCCTCATCATGGACCTCCACCAGGAGCCGCCCGTTCACCACGGCGGCCTTGACCGGCTGCCGGACGATGGTGACGCGGGTCCCGACGGACACCTTGCGGAACAGCCGGTCGATATCTTCGGGATACAGGTGGATGCAGCCGTGGCTGACCTTTCTACCGATGCCGTAGGGGTGGTTGGTGCCGTGGATGAGCACGGTGCCGAGGGAAAGACGCAGGGCGCGGGCGCCGAGGGGGTTGTCGGGACCGGGGGGTACGACCGGGGGAAGCTCGGGGCGCTGCCTGCGGATGGAGGGGGGCACGTGCCAGGCCGGGTCGGCGATCTTCTGGATGATCGTGTACGTCCCGGTGGGGGTATCCCACCCCTCGTCGCCGATGCCGACGGGGAAGGTATCCACCGCATCTCCGGCACGGGGGGGGAAGGAGTAGAGGCGCATCTCCGCCAGGTTGACCACAATCCCGCTGTGCACGGGGACGTCCGGCAGAAGCGCGCTCCCCGGTATCGTGACCGGGGTCCCCACCGCGGGGATAAAGGGATCGATCCGGGGATTGGCGGCGGTGATCTCGTTGAAGCCCACATCATAGCGCCGCGCCAGCTCGACCAGGGATTCGCCGGGGGCGACGGTGTGGACCGCGACCGCCCCGCCCGCGCCCTGGCTGAAGACAACTTCCGCACCGCTCGCGTGGGTTTGCCCGTGACCCGCCCCGCCGACAATGAAAAGAACCGCCAGGGTGCGCACAAGACCCGGCCGGAACAGGGCATGAACCCCGCAGCGACCGGACGGCGGCCCCGGACGGGGGGAGGTGCGCCCGTCGGGAACCAGGCTATTTCTTCTGCTCAAGTTCAAAGATCTTTTCCGATTTCTGCGCCCCCTGCCGGGCTTCGCCGGCAGCCTTCTCCGCGTCGCCGGCGGCTTTTTCCGCGTCACCGGCGGCCTTCTCGGCTCTCAAGGCCGCTGTCTCGGCCCTCATGGCCGCAGCCTCGGCGTTCCTGACATCGCCGTCCGCCTTCACCACATCGACCACCGCCTTGTTGGAAAGATCGAGGGCCTGCTGCGCCTTGTCGTTCGCCGCCTTGATGGCCGCCGCATCGTTGTCCGTCACCCCGTTGAGCCGGGAAACGGCCGCTTCGAGCTTGCCGATGCGCTCGGCCAGGGGATCGACCTGGGTCTGGACATACCCCTTGGTTGCGCAGCCGGTCAGGCCGGCAAGTGCAAGCAAGGCAAGAATTCCGCTGATCCGCTTCATGGTGCACCTCCCTGTTTATTACCAATTATTTAACCAACCGGGTAATTGTCAAGGGAGGTCCTTGAATGATTCAAGCCCCTGCAACCACGGGGACAGCCTGTCTGTCAACCGGGCGACTCCCCTGCGCGAAATGCATGGTTGCTCTTGGTATCCCGCACCCCACGGCCGGCGGTGAACGGGAGGGAAAACCTGAATTCCCCGAACGCCTCCTGCAACGCGCGGCAGGGACGCCCCCCCTTTTCCCCAGGGGAAGGACCGCTGCTACGCTCCTTCGGTAACGATCACCCGGTAATCCGCGCCAAGAAAGCGATGCGCCCTCGCTTCCCGGTATTCCGCGCTGTCATACCAGGCCATGGCCTCCTCATAGGACGGGAACTCCAGCAGCACGACCCCCTGGGACTCCGGCCCCTCCAGCGTCTCAGACTTCCCGTAGACCGCCAGGAGCTTCACATCCCGCCCGGCCATTGCGGGGGGAACCAGCTTGTTGTATGCCTCGATCTCGTTCCGATCCTTGACCCGTTCCCTGATAAACAATACGTATGCCGGCATGATGCCTCCTAGAGGGTTTGGATGGTTCCGCCGTCTATTCTGTACTCGACGCCCGTTATCCAGGCCGCCCGGTCCGATGCCAGAAAGGCCGCAAGCTCCGCCACCTCTTCGGGACGCCCGGTCCTTCCGAGGGGAATGCCGCCGATGAAGTCGATTATCCCCTGGCGCGCCGCGTCGAGGGATATGCCTTTATCCTCTGCGATCTGCCGGATGTATGCGCCGGCCGCCTCGGTTTCGATGAACCCGGGAGAAATGACGTTCACGCGCACGCCGTGCCTTCCGACCTCAAGTGACAGGGCCTTGCTGTAGTTGTTCAACGCCGCCTTGGCAGCCGCATAGGCAAGGGTCGATTCGTAGATGGGTTTATGGCTCTGGATGGAGGAGATGTGGATGATGCTCCCGCTCCCCCTCCTGGTCATAGCCGGCAGAAAACCCCTGTCCAGCCGCACCGCACCGAACAGGTTCAACTCAAACATCTGGTGCCATTCGTCGTCGGTGTGGTTGATGTACCCACCCGTGGGGGACTTTGAGCCGCCGACATTGTTGACCAGTATGTCCAGATCGCCGTGCACGCCTTTGACATACTCGATGATCCTGTCCGTCCCTTCGGCGGAGGACACGTCCGCCGCAATGCTGTTCAGGGGGAAGTCCGGCGGGATCTCCCGCGCGGCGGCGATCACATCCGCCCCGCCCTCGGCAAGGCGTAGCGCGATAGCCCGTCCCATGCCCTTTGTGCCCCCGGTAACCAACGCTTTTTTCCCGGAAAATTCGCCTTTCATGGTCTTACCTCCTTGGATTCGCTCCCCACTCCGAACCTACGCTTTGACTTTATTCAAGTTTCATATTAGGGTGCGAATATGTCAAGTACACACAAAAAAGTCGGGTACTCACCGGAAAGTAAGCAGGAAAACATAACGCCGACCGCCGCGGCCGTGGGGCTGGAAGACGCGCTCAGGGTCCTTGAGGGCAGATGGAAGCTGCTGATCATCATGAACCTGTTCTCGAACGGCATCATGCGCTTTTCGGAATTGGAACGGGCCATCCCCGGTGTTACGCAAAAGATGCTCATCCAGCAGCTGCGTGCTTTGGAAGCCGATGGAATCGTTCAGCGAACGATATATCCCCAGGTCCCGCCCAAGGTTGATTACGGACTGACCGAGCAGGGAAAGGGGCTCTGTCCCGCTCTGGACGCCCTGCTCGACTGGGCGGCCAGGCGCAACCCGACGTCGGAATACGGGCACTACCGTCCCAAATATGAGCCCGAGCCTTTATAAATAGAGGAATCCGGGGCGACTGTGGCACCACGTGTGGTGTTAGCCGCATGTGTGCGACCAACGTTACAGCCCCTTTTTTGTTTGTCATTATCAAATGCACCCTGCTGAAAATAAAACAGCTTGACTTTGCCGAATTATTCCTTTTATGATGAAGAACATTTGAAAGGCAACGAAGAGGAGTAGTAGTCGTTTCGGGCTTCCCAGAGAGCCGGTGGTTGGTGCGAACCGGTAAGCGCGAATGATGAACTCGCCTCAGAGCCGCTCCGGTGAACCGCTGGCTAGCCGAAGCCGTACTCCCGCGTCAAGGGTGAATCGAGGCCCGGCAGGCTGATGTGCGCCGGGTGAAAAGGGTGGTACCGCGAATGCGCTTATAAAGCCTTCGCCCCTGTTTGGGGCGGAGGCTTTTTTTATTTTCGATCACCATACCACGACGCCGGAATTATCGTCCCGGCAAAGCGCGAGGCCCGAAAAGGGATATACTTTCACCGGGACGGACGGCGTTGTGTACAACCAGGAAAGGAGCGTAGCGAGACATGGCAAAGGCACCGACGAAAAAACAGAAGCAGGACGACCGGCAACTCATCAGGATTTTTGACACCACGCTGCGGGACGGCGAACAGGCCCCCGGCAACAGCATGAATATCGAAGAAAAACTGCGGGTGGCCAAACAGCTCCAGAAGATGAACGTGGACGTGATCGAAGCCGGCTTCCCCATTGCTTCCGACGGCGATTTCGAGGCGGTCAGGCTGGTGGCCCAGCAGATCAAGGGACCCCAGATCGCCGGTCTGTGCCGCTCCAGCGAAAAGGATATCGACCGGGCCTGGGACGCGCTGAAATACGCCGGGGAGAAAGGACGCATCCATACCTTCATCGCCACCTCCGACATCCACATGCAGTACAAGCTGAAGATGGAGCCGGCCAAGGTGCTGGCGTCGGCCGTCAAGGCGGTGAAGCGCGCGGCCTCCTATACCCCCAACGTGGAGTTCTCCTGCGAGGACGCGGTGCGGACCCGGCTGCCGTTCCTGGCCGAAGTGGTGGAGGCGGTGATCGACGCCGGGGCCACCACGGTGAATATCCCGGATACGGTGGGCTACACCATCCCCTTCGAGTATTTCAACATCATCTCCTATCTGAAGGAGAATGTGCGGAACATCGAAAAGGCCATCATCTCGGTCCACTGCCACAACGACCTGGGGCTGTCGGTGGCTAACTCCATCGCCGCCGTGCAGGCCGGGGCGCGCCAGGTGGAGTGCACCATCAACGGCATCGGCGAGCGGGCGGGCAACTGTTCCCTGGAGGAATTCGTCATGGCCCTGCGCACGCGCCACGACATCCTCCCCTTCACCACCAATGTGGCCACCGACCAGCTCACCCCGGCCAGCCGCCTGCTGACCAACATCACCGGCATCGCGGTCCAGCCCAACAAGGCGATCGTGGGGGCCAACGCCTTTGCCCACGAGGCGGGCATCCACCAGCACGGCATGATGATGGACAAATCCACCTACGAGATCATGACCCCGGAATCGGTGGGGCTGTCCGCCAGCGCCCTGGTGCTGGGCAAACACTCCGGCCGCCACGCCTTCAAGCAGCGCCTGGAGCAGTTGGGCCACGACCTGGACGACGACAAGCTGAACCGCGCCTTTGAGCGCTTCAAGACCCTGGCCGACCTGAAGAAGGAGGTCTTCGACGAAGACCTGGACGCCATCGTGGTGGACGAATCCCGCGACGACGTGAAGTACAAGCTGGGCCACATCACCGTCACCTGCGGTTCCTTCGCCGTGGCCACCGCCACGGTGCAGCTGGAGATCGACGGCGAGCCGGTGCGCACCGCCGAGCTGGGCGACGGACCGGTGGACGCCGCCCTCAAGGCCATCAAGAAGCTGACCAAGACCAAGGCCAAGCTGGTGCAATACAATGTGGGCTCCATCACCGGCGGCACCGACGCCCAGGGCGAGGTCACGGTCCGCGTGGCCGAAGGGAACAATATCGTGGTGGGCAAGGGCTCCTCCACCGACATCATCGAGGCCTCGGCCAAGGCCTACGTCCACGCCCTCAACCGGCTGAACTACAAACAGAAACGTCTCAACGAAACCGTCTGACCCATAATCGCCAGCCTGTTTTCACCCAAAAGGCCGGGCGGCAGTTGCGCCCGGCCTTCGGTCGTTTGAAGGGTCCGGTTGTGGGGTGGAGGGGTTGGGGATGTTTAAATGTCGAACATGCCTCCGAGCGAGCCACCTTAAAAGCATATCAGCAAGTTTGTGCCCCCTCGATAATCCGGGAGGTGCCTTTCAGATGATTATCAGGCCTACAGATTTCAAAAACGTTCGCTGGCTCTCGCTGAAAATTTGAAATTTGTAGGCCTGGCCCCCTAGTAGTCCCGACCTCCCATTAGCCCCCGCATCCTGACACCATACGGGGGCCTTTTTTCTGTCTGCGGCTGTCGCAAAAACGTGACGTATTGTTAGCGCATCTCAAATGTTGCGATGATGTAAAATATTTATTTGTGATTGGCGGGGTTCGCCGCCTGTTCGGCGTTACGGCCGGCAAAAACCTAAAAAAGTGTTTCATGTTCGTTAACTGCCCTCGAAGCAACAGGTTAGCGTGTTTACAGACCTTTCCCATCGGGCCGGCTCATCGGGATTTCAGAAAAATATCCGTATGTTACAGACCTGTTACATGAAAATTTTTCGTTGACTATGGCAGGGTTACGTATTTTAATGAGAAAAAATCCGACGGGCGCGCTGTTAATGTGCGCCCGGTTATAAACAGACAAGGAGCCGTGACCATGAAGTTTTCCGATCTGAAGATTGGGGTACGATTAGGTCTGACGTTTGGGGTTATTCTGGCGGTTATCGCCATATTTGTGATCATCTCCACGATGTCGCTTTCGCGGATGAAATCCAGGTCGCTCCAAATCAAGAACGAAAGCGTTCCCTCTGCTCTTGTTGCCGCAGACATGGCCTTCAACGTCGTCCAGGTGCAGCAGTTCCTGACGGATGTCAGCGCCACCCACGATCCGGGCGGCTATAAGGATGCCGAAGAAGCGGCGAAGAAATTTCTTGCAGATACGGCCATATTTGAGGAGATGTTTCGCAGGGAAAATGATGCAAAGTCCTTGAATCAGATCGAAGAGCTTAAAAAGACCTTCCTCGCGTTCCATGGGCTGGGTAAAAAGATGGCAAGTGCCTATGTCAGCCAGGGCATTGAAAGCGGCAACAAGATGATGGAGGAATTCGACAAGGTATCCAAATCCCTCACGGAACAGACCAGAGTCTTCAAGGAAGCGCAGATAACCGAGGCAAACGACTCGACGAGCAGCATGGTCGCGTCCATCGGCTCCATGAGACTGACCCTGCTGTCGGTCGGCTTGTTTACCTTCCTGTTCGCATTCATCATGTCGCTGATAATCACCCGGAGCATCACGAAACCATTGAAAGAGACGGTTGACATCGCTGGAGAGATCGCCGAAGGCAATCTTACGGTTTCCGCCGTTGTCCGATCCAGGGACGAAACCGGCCAGTTGATGGCCGCCATGAATACCATGGTGCTCAAACTCAGGGATACGCTCTCGCAGACGTCCAACATTTCCACCGGTATTGCCTCGGCTTCCAGCCAATTGCATTCGACGTCCGCCCAGATTGCCACGGGGGCGGAAGAGGTGGCTTTCCAGACCAACACCGTCGCCACCGCCAGTGAAGAGTTATCCGCCACATCGACCGACATTGCCCGCAACTGCTCCATGGCCGCCGAAGCATCCCGCAAGACCACCGAGTCGGCCACTGCCGGTGCGGAGGTGGTCAACGAGACCATTACCGGCATGAGTGTCATTGCCGACCGGGTACGTCAGACGTCACTGACCGTCGAGGCTCTGGGCAATCGCTCCGACCAGATCGGGCAGATCGTCGGGACCATAGAGGACATTGCAGACCAGACCAACCTGCTGGCCCTGAATGCGGCCATCGAGGCGGCCAGGGCCGGCGATCAGGGTCGCGGCTTCGCGGTAGTCGCCGACGAGGTCAGGGCGCTCGCCGAGCGGACCACCAAGGCGACCCGCGAGATCGGCGAGATGATCAAGGCGATCCAGACCGAAACCAAGGCTGCGGTGAAGGCCATGGAAGAGGGTGTCCGCGAGGTAGAGAAAGGGGCGGCATCGTCCCGGAAGTCGGGCGAGGCCCTGGAGGAGATACTGGAGCGGATCAACGAAGTGACCATGCAGGTGAACCAGATAGCCACGGCCGCCGAGGAGCAGACGGCCACCACCGGCGAGGTAACCGGCAACATCCAGCAGATCAGCGAAGTAGTGAACCAAAGCGCCCGCGGAGCGGAGGAGACGGCCTCTGCCGCCTCGCAACTGGCGAAACAGGCCCAGGACCTGCAGAGCCTGGTCGGCCGTTTCCAACTGGCCTGAGAGGGTATCGAAGCCTGATCCGCCAATGATGGGGGGCGGGCCAGGCTTCACTACCAAGGACGGGAGTAATAAACAGGCTACTTATTTATCCCCTAATAACTGATTTAGTATTTGTCCCCTTATTAGTCCCCCGGTTGAACCATAATCGCCAGCCTGTTTTCACCCAAAAGGCCGGGCGGCAGTTGCGCCCGGCCTTCGGTCGTTTAAGGGTCCGGTTGTGGGGCGGAGGGGTTGGGGATACCAGGGGGGATTTTCAGCCTTAACCGGCGCGCAGTTTTTTTGAGCGCCCGGACGGGCGCTGTTGCGACTGCACATCGGCATAGCTGTCCAGCAACTGGCGGATCATGCGTTGATACTGGGTATGATGCTTTGCCGCCTCGTTCTTGAAGAACTCGACACTCTTCCTGCTCAGGGAGATCGTCACCTTTACCGATTCCTCGCGAAACGCCAGCTCTTCAGGGGAGGGGAGGAAATCGGCAACCACCCGCACATCGTCCATCGGTTCATCCGTGTATTTTATTTTCGCGCTCATACAGTGCCTTGCCTTTCCGCCAGTACCCGGCTCCAAATATCCGAATGACATTTTCCCGGTACGTAAAACGTACCGTCATAATTCCCTCTCCGACCTTGCCGAAGCAGTAATAACGCTTTTCGTCTTCGCTATGGTTCACGTCTTCGGCGATCACACGGTGAAGGTCGGCAAAGGCATACTGCGCCTCAACGAAAGAGACGCCTTGGTCATTGTTTTACCATAGCAGGGAATGAAATAAAAAAGCCATACTATTGTATGGCTATAAGTATGGCTTATAAGATATTTATGTTCTCTTGTACCGGCTTGAGGTCTGACTCCGATGGACTTCCTAGCCGAATTTAGGCGATCAAAGCAATAGTATCTTCAAATGTTTAAATGTCAAAATTGACCCTTATGGGTTCTCCTTTACAGGCTTGATCCACGATGATCCAACCCTGTGTTCATTTGTACAAGCTCCATTAAAGATGCCTGTTCACTTTGTGGTCTGGCTTTCAGCATTAATTCAATGGTCTCAGTATAACGAGCAAGCGCCCCCCTATTCACAAGCTCATCAACTAAATGATGTATGTCATCACTCATTTTCGACAACAAAATAAATGCTCCTCTCCAAAAAGTTTTATCCAAATAATCCAGCAATTTTATAGATCTGTTCTCTTTCAATTCACATGCGACTAAATACTCTTGAAATCTCAGATGGCCAAAGCCATATTGGCCATCATCCGTCATAGGCATCAGGATATTACAAGGATCAATCAGCTCATTTACAGCAAGCGCAATCTTATCTGGTGCAATTGAAGATTGGTAGAAATCGCACATTTTTTCAACTATTTCATCTTTGCCTGAATATCGTGCCTCTTTGCGGTGCAATATAAAGGCAATTTTTGACGCAACTTTAATAAGGTCTCGATAATGTGACTTCAATCGGTTGCTGAGCTTTTCTTTATCGTATGAACCAAGCAATAAACTCATTCTCTCTTCATACAGTCTAATTTCTGATTCAGGTAAAGGTATATCATATTCTGCTATAACACATAAAATAGTAGCAAGAAGTGGGTTTCTAACGATATCGTTCAAATCAGGTGTATTATGTAAGTGATTTACTACAGCCTGTAGTTTTTGAGGATCATTAAACCATGATCGAAAAAATGCCTCACGTTGCTCATCATCAAATGGCAACAAGGTTAGCCCAACAAATGGGATATTATTTATATAATTTCCACTTAATCTTGATGATGTTAATATTTGTATTTTAGGATTTTGTTGTTTGAATGATATAATTGCATTAATTATCCAAGGTATTTTATCAATTATTTCATCTATTCCGTCAAAAATAAATAAAGTAGATTTATTGTCTGCTATATCTCTAATAGTAGTGATATCAATTACTATTTCTTGTGACATTAAATGTTTAATAATTGCTTTATATAGAAATTCAACATAATTAAATTCAGTGGGATTTATGATCTCTAATCTATAGAATGACCTTGCTAATGGTATATAAAAAACCACTTCTTTCCTACTGGTTTCAATTGTTTTTCTGGCATAGGACTGTAGTGTCGTAGTCTTACCCGCACCAGCTTCTCCAAATATGACAAAATCCTGTCCTGAGTCAAAAATTTCATGAACAGAAAAATTTATCCTATCTAGTTTGTCAATACTTACGAACCGCATATCAGACGATAATCCCGCGGCTTCTGATAAATATTCGTAATTTAATAACTTTTCAGTATTTTTTAATATTAATTCGCATTTTGTAATAAATTCTAATACCTTGGATGGCGTTCTCTCATTTTTCAATAAATTCGATACTTCTTCTTTCAGGTGTTTCTGGTTGTCTGCAATGGCACTGCATAGGCTTGGTCCATTAATAGTCGCAATATACCTAACATCATTTACTTTTCTTTGCATATCAGATAATTCATTCTCTATTTTTTTTGATTTTTTCAAAGTTTTATCGTAGAAAGCAAGATAATTTAAAAGCTTGGTGCCCACTATCTTTTTTGTTATTTTTTTTAGTTCATATATTTCATCATCTATTTGATTAGTATACTCTATATAATCATCAAGATTTTTTGAACCAATTCGATAATAATTAGATGTTATCTCCTTCATTCTATATGCTATTGATTGTATGCAATCATTTTCTTCGTCAGCAACTAGATCTGTAATTGAATTTATCACATTACTAACACCTATTTCATCTAAAGCATTTTTAAGTTTATTAACTTTTGTTACAGCTTTATTTATAGCCAAAATATCTCTGTTATATCTTTTTTCAATATCTTTAATTTTTTCAACTAAAATATCAATACCCATTTCGTGTTTTAGTTCTTCACAAAAACATTTAAAATGTTGCCATCTTTCTTCTGTGTAGGTTACTACAATATTACTTGGCTTCAATTTAAAAGATAACAAAAGTTTAGTAGTAATATTCCCAACCGTAAAATCAAGGTCGCAATAGACATCATCCAACTCTTTTAACTGGTACACGTTTAACGCATTCCTTAAATCAATATTATTTAAGGACCTTGTCATTATGTCGTTGACCATCGGTCCACTACCTATTAATTTCATGACAAGTTTTGGAATATGTTTCCTTAAATTTTTTATAACGTATATTCCGTCGACCACTTTTATTTTATAATTCCTAATAGCAGTTTGAGTGTAAAAAGCAGTTTCAAGAGCCCTAGTATCAACCACAAATGGTGTAACTATTTCAATAGATATTGGCTTGTATTGATTGCCGTCTAGGTGTGGGATCGGGGTTTCTGCAGCCTGTAATATTTGCCTAACAATTTCAATAAAACTTTTGTCGTCCGATGCCCTTCCAGATGGCTCGTAGCACTTTGCCTGTACAACAACTAATTCTACATCCTCCCATGAATCTCTCCTCCAGCATATTAAATCTTTACCGTTTTCATAAGGTCCGCCATAGAAATCAACTTTTTCATATCCGGAACTTCTATACAGCGGCATTAAAACATCTCTTGTAAAATCATTTTCATTTAGAGATTGTATTTTTACCAATAGCTTTTGTTCTGTTTCGGTTACTGTCATAGTTTCTCCAAAAATTAAATATATATACTGGGGTATCCCCGCTTATATACATATCATTAACTTGGCCAAATTTTGATGGTTTGCGAAGTGAAAAGAGAGCAGACGATTTTTAGACGGTCTTCAACAAAAACAGCTTTGCCCCATAGCTGTGCTTCTACACTTTAGCAACATCAATTTGATATCCTGCCGCCGCCATTTCCTTTGCTAGGAGTAGTCCGGCGTCTTTCTCAAGGTTATCTTTAAAAGGTATGTAGATAAGACCCTGAATATCCGAAGGTCGCTCCATATTTTCTTGCTGCCCTAAAAGAATGGCAACATGTGAACGGCCGAGCCGGGAAAGCAGCATGCCCAATTCAAGCACGACATTTTGACGAGCACGGTACGCCTTTTCGTCGGGATGACTCGCACGATAGCCTACATCGTCTGGAGTAGCCAGAACCACGCCAAAGCTTGCCTCACCAGCATACTTCACAAGCTTCTCAATGATAGTCTGACCTTCAGATGGCAATTGATCGAGAATTAGCGGTTCAAGCCCCCATCGGCGCAACATTGCATCAAGCCTTGTTCTCGCTTGTTCGTCATGTCCGTAAACAACAAATACCTTGTTTTTACTCGCGGGCTTTATTACCGCAACCGGCGCCACCACATTATTACCTCCAGGTGCCAGGCCCAAGAGCTTCTTTACAAGTTCAATATCTTTGCCTTGAGGAGTAATTGTGCCTTTATCAAATACATTCACGACCGAGCCATTTGAGAATTTCAGCTGGGCACCATATTGAAGGGGCTTCTCTTCATCGAGAATAAACCCATTAGATTGAAGAATTTCTAAAACTTGATCTTTTTTCATAGCGATATCTTCTCCAATTCAAAAGAATCATATAGAGGCCGCATATTCATTATCCATGCCTCCGGCGAGCCATCTTGGAAACAATAAAGGGCCAGGCCGCTTACCTATTCATTTATTTAATTACTAATCGACTCACCAGCCCCAAACACCCCTAAAACCACTTCGCCTCAACATACGGCACCACACCCCGACATTCAGGGTACCGGGTACACACCCAAAACTTCTTCCCCGCTTCCTCACCGGATTTCTTCTCTCTTAGCTTCATGTCGCTGCCACACGTAGCGCAACTCTCACCATCATTCGCCGGTGCCGGTTTGGCTATCACCGGCTCAGGCTCTGCAACCTCCATAGCCTTACCCGCAACCGGCTCTTGCGCCGCTACGACAAAACCGCCCAACTTGGCTTGAAGCTCTCGCAGGGTATACGCCCGCTTGGCCGCAAACCTGACGAACGGAACATGTGCGGCCTCCAGCGCTGCATCCAGAAAATCATCCCGGTCGATCCGATCCCTTCGCTCGTGGCTACGGTCGTCAAGCTCTATCACCATCTCAATGGCAAGGCTCCGCGCATTGCAGATCACGAAGTCCACATGCTTGGCTCTGATCTTGTTGAAAGCTCTCTGTTGCGTGCTTTTGTCCAGATTGTTCTTTGTCTCAATGATGTCGCACAAGCGCACCATGCCGTAGACTTTGAAATCTTCTTTGAGTGATGGTTCCAGGGTATTCAGGAAATTCAATTCGGCGGGGGTAAAAAGGACTTCTCTGCTTTTATAGGGTAATTCGTTTTTTGGGGTTGTTTCTCTCTGGGGGAATTTTTCTCTGATTAACGAGAAGAGCAATATGGCAACCATCGCCAGCGAAAACAGGTTGGCGACAGTGGGCGCCGCACTTTGAATCGCCGGGCCTAAGAGCCCCGGCGTTCTCGCTCCCGAGTACCATGCGGGAACGGCAATACGGATTATGACGTTTCCCGCCACCAACAGGATTGCGCTTACCCACCAGGGCGCTTTGATCAGCGTTTCAAGAAAGCTCTCCTTTTTCGCCATTCCATGATCCTGTTGAAGGAAATGCATTACATTAAGAAACTCATACCCTTCTACTCTCCGCTCCCATAAAATTCAATCGCAAAATCAATATGTTAAAATAATTAACACTCTCCCCGAAATGTTAAAAAAATTAACATAAAAAGACCATTTCAGCCGTCTTATCCTCAACCCCCCGACATCACACAAAAAAAGCCCCCGAATCCTCTTCGGAAGCTCTGATTTGTATCATATTGACCCACACCCTCCCGCGCAAGCGCCGCACCCACAACACACATCTGTCCACAAACCCAAAAACGGTTTCACGGGAGGGGGCCGTCGAGAATACTTATATGTCGAACCTGATCCCGTAGCCCCCGTGGCGGACAAGAACTCCTCCACCGATATCATCGAGGCCTCGGCCAAGGCCTGCGTCCATCCCCTCAACCGGCTGGACTACAAACGGAAACGCCCCAGCGAGACCGCCTGGCCCGTAATCGCCGCCCTATTTTCACCCAAAAGGCCGGACTTTTCTGTCCGGCCTTTTTCCGTACACAATACCGTTAAATAAGACTAAAACCATCCTTTTTATTTGCCAAATTTAAAACCTGTGGTATAGTTCCTTCGATTTCCCATAACGGCGTTCTTATTTTCCGTACAGGAGCATGCCCATGAAACAGACCATCTGCCGCCTGCTATCTGCCGCTTCTCTCCTGACCCTCCCCGCCGCCGCCCTGGCGGCCGAAACCGCCGTCGACGCCACCACCATCTTCCGTTTCGAGCAGCGCGACATTTCGGGGTCGCCCAAGCAGGACCTGATGCCAGCCACCCAGTTTTTGGGCCTGGATGTGGACAAGCTGGCCGACGGCAATCTCTCCCTGCATCTCTACGGATGGGGCCGCGCCGACCTGGCCGACAAGAGCTACAACAACGACAAGGTGGACGGCAGCTTCACCTATGGGTATCTCCAGTACCGTTTCAAGGAGGCCAATGCCGATGTCCGCCTGGGCCGCCTCTTTGTGCACGAGGGGATCGCCAACGAGCAGGTGGACGGCGTGAGCGCCCGCACCGACCTGCCGCTGGGCTTCAGCCTGTCGGCCTTCGGCGGGGCCACGGTGCATACCAAACACCTGTACGGCGAGAAGACCGACGGCAAGGGGGATTCGATCATCGGCGGCCGGGCGGGCTACCGCTACAAGGGGATGCTGGACCTGGGGTTCTCGGCGGTGTACGAGGATAACGCCCCCAAACTGACCAGCACGCTGGACGACGGCGTGACCCTGCGCTACAGCAACGTCACCCACCGCCTGATCGGCGGCGACATCTGGCTGAGCCCCTTCCGCATGGTGGAGTTGATCGGGCATTCGAGCTATAACACCGAGACCCGGACCGTGGCCGAGCACAGCTACCTGCTCAACGTCAAGCCGATCCGCGGCCTGGTCGTTTCCGGCGAGTTCAACGAGTACCGCGACCAGGGCTACCTGGCCTCCTGGGCCATGTTCTCCAATACCTTCAATCCGGGCGACAAGTCCCGCTCCGTGGGGGCGAGGGCCTCCTACGACCTTGCCAAGGCCATCGAGCTGGCCGCTGATTACAAGCACTATACCCGCGAGCTGGGCAACGCCGACCGTTACGGCATAAACGCCCGGGTGGGCTTCCTGGACAACACCGTGCGCGCCGGGTTCGGCTACCACTACCTGCGCGCCGGTTCCGGCTTTGCCATCGGCACCAATCCCAGCGCCTCCTATCACGAACTGCACGCCTATGCCCTGCACGACTCCAAGACCTACTTCGCCGCCATCGACGGTGTGGATTACATCTTCAAGGACAAGATCTACAACGAGAAGAGCGCCTGGGAGGGGACCGCGTCCCTGGGGTATCACATCACCCCCGCCCTGGCCCTTTCCGGCGATTTCAGCTACGGCAGGGACCCCCAGTTCACCGAAGAGATAAAAGGGCTCGTCCGCCTGACCTACAATATGACCTTTGACCTCAAGGGAGGTAAGAAATGAGATTCGTGCGACCGATGCTTCCCGTGGCGCTCGCGGCGGGGCTGATCATGCTCGTGGCGGCCTGCGCCCAGATGAAGGGGCTTCCCAGCCTGCCCGCCTGGCACCCCGAAACGCTGACCGTGGGGCAGCAGACGGACTGTTCCGAGTGCCATGACGATCAGGCCAAGGGGACCATGAAGCCCCTCACCGCCTTCAGCCATACCCCGACCTTCGTCAAGGACCACCGTTTCTACGCCGCCTCGGACGACCGCCTCTGCTCCGTCTGCCACAAGAGCTCCTTCTGCAACGATTGCCACACCAACAAGGTGGAGATGAAGCCGTCCTACAAATTCGGCTATCGCCCCGACCGGGAGATGCCCCACCGGGGCGATTTCCTGACCCTGCACAAGATCGAAGGCAAACTCGACCCGGCCAGTTGCTACCGCTGCCACGGCAGGACCAACAACGAACGCTGCGTGGCCTGCCACCGCTGACGGAGGTTAATCCATGAAATACCTGTTCAAGCCGGCCCTGTGTGTACTCGTCGCCGTGACCCTCTTCGCCTGTTCCAAGGGCAACGACAAGGCCTCCAACATCGATCCGAGCACCGGCAAGCATCCCGCCGGCTGGGCGGTGGCCGATACCGGCGGCGCTCACCTCGCGGCCTTTCTCAGCGTGCCCAGTTCCTGCTATGAATGCCACGGCAAGGACCTGAAGGGGGGCATCAGCGGCGTGAGCTGCTTCACCGCCTCGCGCAGCGGCATGACCTGCCATGCGGGCGGACCGTCGGGACATCCCTCCGGCTGGGCCTCGCCCAACGTTCACGGAGCCGCCGCCAAAGCCCTTCTGTCGGGGCAGAACGGCATGGCCCATTGCCAGATCTGTCACGGCGCGGATTTCTCGGGCGGCATCGCCAAGGTCTCCTGCCTGAACACCTCCGGCTGTCACGGCGCCGGCATCATGTCGGCCCATTCCCCCAAACCGTGGCTGTCCCGCATCGGCGGGCGCACCCATAGCTCAGCCGATCCTTCCAACGCCGCCGCCTGCGCCGTCTGCCACACGGGCGGGGCCAATTCGTCCCGCACACCCTCGCCCCCCGCAGCGGCGGGGACCGCGCCGGGCTGCTTCAACAACACCCTCTGCCACGGCGTCGAGGGGCATCCCTTTGCCAGCTGGACTTCGGCCTCGTTCCACGGCGCCGCAGCCAAGGCGGCGGGGGGCGGCATCACCGTCAACGGCCAGTACAGCCCGGTCAGCTCGTTTGTCAACTGCGTGGCCTGCCACGGGACGGATTATGCGGGCGGGACCGCCCAGCAGACCTGCCTGAGGACCGCCGGATGCCACGGCGCCAATGTGGCTTCGCCGCACCCGGCCAGACCGTGGCTCTCCTCGACCGGCGGCGTGACCCACACCACCACCGATACCAGTAATGCCGGGCAATGCGCCGTCTGCCACACGGGCGGCGCCAACTCGACCAGGGTGCCCCGGGCCGGCGACGCCACCGGTTCGAGCGGCTGCTTCAACAACACGCTCTGCCATGGGGCGGAAGGGCATCCCACCGGCTGGAACGCCGCGGCCCAGCACGGGGCCGCGGCCAAGAGCGCTCCCGGCGCATCGACCGGCTTCTCGTCCTGCCAGTTGTGCCACGGATCGACGTTCAGCAACGGGTCGGCGCCGTCGTGCACCAACACCCTCGGGTGCCACGGCCTGACCGTAGCCGCCCCCCATCCGGCCAAGCCCTGGACATCCACGGTCGCCGGCGCATCGACCCACACCAGCACCGATCCGGGTAACGCGGCCACCTGCGCGGCATGCCACACGGCCGGCGCCAACTCCGACGTCGTACCCCCCAACCCGGCCAGCGGGACCGCCGGTTGCTACAACAATACCCTCTGCCACTTCCATCAGATACCGTTCGCCCCGCCCACGGTGGACCCGTCGGTCCACGGGGGACTGGCCAAGCAGGATCTGACCGTCTGCCAGAACTGCCACGGCATCAAAGGGACGCCCGCCTTCGACGGCCTGACCATCACCGGCGGCGTCACGACCGTCGCCTGCTCCAGTTGCCATACCTATGCCAAGGCCCACCCCACCGCCTGGCAGGGGAGCACCACCAACCCGGGGGAAACGGTCATCTACTCGCACCGCACCGCCGGTAACATCGCCGGCGCCTGCTCGCTGTGCCACGACGTCACCCAGGGGCGCACCGCACCGCTGCCAGCGGCACCCAGTTGCTTCAGTGCCACCTTTACCAACGGCCTCGCCCAAACCGGCACCTGCCACGCCAACGGTCCGGGGGCTGCGCCGCACAGCGTGCCCTATCCCAACCACAACGCCACGGCGCGCACCAACTTCAACTACTGCCTGGGGTGCCATCAGGTCGCGGCCAACGCCGCCGGCTCGAAACCGCCGGGATGCCAGAACTGCCACCTGACCAGCCCGGTGGCGACACCAACCGGCTGCACCTCCTGCCACGCCAAGCCGCCGGCCTCATCGGCCTATCCAAACACCGCCGGGGTGCATGCCTCCCATGCGGTTCTGAACGTCACCGAGAACGCCACCCTGACGGCCGTATGCGACCAGTGCCACAGCGGGCTGGGGCTGGGCACCCTCGACCACCTCAACCGGGCCCGGGCGCGCACCACGGCGGTCCAGGCCAGCCCGGTCGTCTTCGGCGCCCTGGCCAAAACCGGCAGCCTGACGCCGACCTACACGGACGCAACCCAGACCTGCGCCAATACCTACTGCCACGGCAACACCCTGGATAAACCGGCGTCCGCCATCCTCTCGCCGTCGTGGACCTCACCCTTCCTCACCGGCAGCGCGGCCAGCGACTGCATCAAGTGCCACGGTTATCCGCCCACCTCTCACGGTGCGATTACGGCGACCCAGTGCATCAACTGCCACACCCACGTCAACAGCAGCGGCACCGGCTTCACCGACGCCACCAAGCACATCAACGGCGTGGTCGATGTCACCGGCACCCACAGCGTGCCCTACCTGACCCATAACGCCGTGGCTGCGGCCTCCTGCCTCTCGGCCAACGGCGGTTGCCACAGCACCGGCACGGCCGCCTCCCCCTATCCGGCCGCCACCGGCGTACCGCCGGACTGCATGGCGTGCCACACCCTGGCCGACCCCCTGAGCACCGGCAACGGCCTGGGCAACTGCAAATCGTGCCACGGCACCGGCGGAACCGGCACTGCCGCCGCCCCGACCGGCACCACCTGGCCCAACATCCGGGGCAACAACACCAGTGCCCGCCACCCGAGCCACCAGGGCTCAAGCTGCGGCTACTGCCATCCCAATGTGGACACCACCGGCAGGTACACCGGCACCACCGCTGCTGGCACCGTGGCGGCAGGTTCGGGCGCCGGGGTGAACCACGGTCCCAACAAGACCATGACGAGCGGCACCAGCCAGACGAATGTGGTCAACACCGCCGCCGGCATCGTGCCGAAGACGCCGCGCGGCACCGGCGCCAACTGTACCCACGGCAGCATCACCGCGGGTAACTGCCACACGGGGTCCGGATCACAGACGTGGTAGTTGAATGACCCGTAGCCCCTGAAACAGCGAAGGCCGGGCAGCGATTGCGCCCGGCCTTCGGTCGTTTGTATACTACGCAAGCCCATCCTGCCTTTTACCGTGAACATCTGGTTTGTCATCCGGCAATAGAGTTCATTGTCCTGCCGGACCAGGTTTTGGCATTGACCATAAAGAGCGCCACGGCGCCCAACCCCATGATCCCCGCGGTATAGAAGACCGCCGTCAGCCCCAGGGTATTTTGCAGTCCGGCCCCCAGGAGCGGGCCCGAGACAAACCCCAGGTTGAGCACCGCGTTGAAGGTTCCCACCGTCAACCCCATGCCGTGACGGCTTCCCTCCTCCACCAACAGCGCCGTACTGGCGGGCTGCGACAGGACGCTGAACAGGCCGATCCCCACCCCCAGGATGAGTATCTGGGAGAAACCGACGGCCACCGGGATCAGGAAGTAGAGCAAAGAGACGATGGTGCCGCCGGCAACCACCAGGGATTTGCGCGGCGCCCGGTCGGAGAGCATGCCCACCGGACGTAGGAAGAGGGTCATCACCAGGGTGGAAGAAGCCATGACCAGGCCGGTCTGGGTGCCGCTCAGCCCCAGTTTGGTGGTGAGCATGATCGGCAGAAAGGCGCTTAAGAGGGAGATGCCGCAGGCCCGGCCGAAGATGAAGGCCAGAAGGCCTCGCAGGGTGCTGTGGCGGGTCACGCTCAGAATGTTTCTGAAATGTTCCGTGCCACCGTGTCCCGTTCGCCGGGAGGTGGTCCTTTGGGAAGGGATACAGATCAGGGCCAGGGCCAGGGCCAGGATGCACAGGAGTGTGAGGGTGGCGAAGATGCCTTGGAAGCCCCACTGGTCCTTGAGGATGCCGCCGACTATGGGCCCCATGCTCAGGGCACCGTAGAAGGAGATGTCGAAGGTCCCCATGACGGTGGCCCGCTTCTTGTCGGAGGTGCAGTCGCTCACCAGGGAAACCACCACCGGCCGGAACATGGCGCAGCCGATCCCCTGGAGCAGGCGCAGGATGGTGATCAGGGGCAGACTGGTGGTGAAGCAGTAGCAGACCGACACGAACAGGTAGAGGCCGAGACTGATGGCGGCGACCCTCCGGCGGCCGATCCGGTCGGCCCAGGCGCCCATGAAGGGGCTGAGGATGATCTTGGAGAGGGAGTAGAAGACCAGGGGCAGGCCCAGAAGCAGCCCCCTGGCCCCCAGGCTGAAGACATACATGGAGAAGAAGGCATCAGCGATGCCGAAGCCCAGGGTAATGGCGAAGTTGATGAGGAACAGACCCCGGAAGAGGTTGCGGGTTCCCATAGTATTCGTTCCTTTTACTCGATTCGGCTCTTTATGGCCCTTTGACGATATATCGGGCACGATTCGAAATCATCGCCACAAAAAGTAATTATGTTGGGAATATTTTTACTCGATAACTTTGAACAGTGGCATTCGGGAAAGGGCTTCATCACGAACCGGCACATATCCGACCGGATCAAATCGCTGCTCTCATTATTGGTTATACAACTGGTATCAGTTTTCATCGCTGTGAACCCGCCATTCGCAGTTAGCAAGCCAGGAACTTTTCGAAGGCCTGGTCATACATCTGGAAATGCACTAACCACAGCACGCGTACATAGCCCAAATCTTCAGGCAACACCACCTCGCCCTTGCTGATACGATGACGTAACTCGGCCGTTCTCGTGCAGATGAACTGGTGGTGGAGGTGGTGTTGCACCGCGTGGGGAAAGCCCACCATCCTCATGTAACCATTTTCGTTATCTATGTGCTCCATCATGGTCCCGAGCAACCGGTCAAAGTCTGCCCCAATATCTCTGTCCGGCTGACGCAGGATTTTTTCGAATAGGGCATTCAGCCGGCTAACGATGTTCCGGTAGCGGCTGTCGCTGGCGGGTATGTCTTCGCTGCTCAGCATGCGTAAATCATTGTTCATGGTCTTAAACTGTCTATTGAATTGACGGTGGTTTTGAGTTTCCATACCACTTTCTCGCTTTACAGGTTTGCCAGGAGATGGCCGAGCTTCTCCTGCTTGGTCTTCAGGTAGCGGATGTTGGACCCGGTGGCCGTAATCTCCAGAGGGACACGTTCGACGATCTCCAGGCCGTGGCCCTGAAGGCCGACCATTTTTTTGGGGTTGTTGGTCATAAGCCTGATCTTGCGGGCGCCGAGTTCCCGTAATATCTGGGCGCCGATGCCGTAGTCCCGCAGATCGGCCTTGAAACCGAGTGCTTCGTTGGCCTCAACCGTGTCCTTGCCGCATTCCTGGAGGGCATAGGCCTTGAGTTTGTTGACCAGGCCGATGCCGCGGCCTTCCTGGCGCAGGTAGAGGATGATGCCGCTCCCCTGGGCGCCGATCATCTCCATGGCCCGGTCCAGTTGGCTGCCGCAGTCGCAGCGAAGGCTGCCGAAGACGTCACCGGTCAGGCATTCGGAATGGACCCGCACCAGGACCGGCTGGTCCTCCCGGATCTCGCCCTTGACCAGGGCCAGGTGCTCCTGGCCGTCCACGTCGTTCCCGAAGGCGATGATGCGGAATTCGCCGAAGCGGGTCGGCAGAGTGGCCTGGGCAATCCCGCGCACCAGGGTTTCGTGCCTGAGGCGGTAGGCCACCAGGTCGGCCACGGTGCAGATCTTGATGCCGTGCTCCAGGGCGAATTTCTTGAGCTGGGGCATGCGGGCCATGGTGCCGTCTTCGTTCATGATCTCGCAGATCACGCCGGCCGGCTTCAACCCCGCCAGGCGGGCCAGGTCCACCGAGCCTTCGGTCTGGCCGGTGCGTACCAGGACACCGCCGTCACGGGCACGCAGGGGAAAGATGTGACCGGGACGGCACAGGTCGGCGGCGGTGCTGTTTTCGGCCACGGCGACCTGGATGGTGCGGGCGCGGTCGCCGGCCGAGATGCCGGTGGTGACGCCGTGCC